>CAYIQX010000001.1:0-39289 GCA_964365675.1 uncultured Candidatus Saccharibacteria bacterium
ATCGTATTTTATAATGCAGAACCCTTCGACCGGTTCGACGTCGCTCACCACAAGCCAGCTTGGGGTAAAGAGATGCTTGGGGGTGGAGTGATTGTCTAGTGTTCCAAACGATAGCGGCACCCCCGGGGTGCCGCTTTTTTCATGTATAATTGCCATCCCCAGATTATTCACAAATGGACTTGACTTTAATAAATTTGAGCGATACATTGTGAAAACCCCAAGAATGGGGTAGTACATTCTTCATGAATTGCATTCATCTATCGCGCGTGGCTCGAGGTGGGCCTAAGCGCGAACGATGGTGGGTGGCGGCGCGACCGGCGGCAGATTCAGAGGTCTGGCGGGGTAACCCCCTGAACAGCTTCAGCTTCTTGCGGCCGCCGGGCATGGTGTTCCCACGCTGCGCCGGGTTCTGGAAGAGTTTGTCGGGCAACCGATCCACTCGGAAAGAATCCAGTTTGGCGGATGAACACCGTCGCTGCTCTCGGCACTGCCGGAATCTGTTCGCGGTCAAGGCCGCGGCCAGGGGCCGGTGAGGCAAAGAGCGTATCCTCATAAGAGGAGAAGCGGTGACGCGTCGGAAATCGGGGGTCCTCGCGGTGTTGAGCCACGGCGGCCCACGGCACTCGACCGGCGAGCGCGTCGCCACCCACTTGTTCGATTCACCTGGTCCCGATGGGATCGGGGCCACTCGGTGCAGTTGCCGGGTGGTGTTTTTTTTGTGCGCTAAGTTGAATAGCCACATTATTTCTGCTCTAATGGCGACTGTGGGATCCTCAGAGATACGAAAACGCTTCCTTGGCTTCTTTGCCGAACGCGGGCATGCCGTGGTGCCCTCGTCTTCGCTTATCCCCGACGACCCGTCGGTGCTCCTGACCACAGCCGGCATGCAGCAGTTCAAGCCGTACTACACCGGCGAGGCCGATCCGATAAGGGATTTTGGGAGCCGCAATGCGGCTTCAATACAAAAAAGTTTCCGCACGTCGGACATTGATGAGGTCGGCGATGAGACGCACGATACGTTTTTCGAGATGCTCGGAAATTTCTCGTTCGGGGGCTATTTCAAGGAGGAAGCCATCCGGCTGGCCTATGATTTTTTCAGATCAATTAATCTGGCTATCGAATACGTAACGGTGTTCGAGGGTGATCCCGCAGTGCCAGCAGACACGGAATCGGAACGCATTTGGAGAGGGTTCGGCATAACCGATATCAGAAAAAGGGGACGGGCCGATAACTTCTGGGGACCGACCGGCGGCGAGGGGCCGTGCGGGCCAACCACGGAGATCTATGTCCGCGACACGGAGATCTGGAATATTGTTTTCAACGAATACCATCAGCGGCCGGGCAAATCCCTGGGAAAATTGAAGCAAAGTGGCGTAGATACCGGTATGGGGTTGGAGCGGCTCGCTATGGTGCTGCAGGGGAAACAAAACATTTTTGAGATTGACCTTTTTCTCCCGTTGATCGCGCTTTTACCGACGGGCTTGCCGCCGCGCATTCAACGCATTATTGCCGACCACATGCGCGCCAGCACATTCCTTCTGGCCGACGGCCTCCGCCCATCCAACAAGGAAGCCGGCTATATCCTGCGGCGCCTCCTGCGACGGGTCATGGTGTATGAAAAACTGTATGCCCTGCCCCCGCATTTGCTTGATTCACTCGCCCATGAAGTTATTCATCAGTACGACGCGGCGTATCCGGAGTTACTGCGTGAGGGCGAAACGATCCGAAAGGAATTTGCCGAAGAGCGAGAAAAATTCTCAAAAAGCATGGAGCGGGGCATTGCCGAACTCGAAAAAGCGGCGGCCATCAGTGCAAAAACGGCATTCAAGCTCTACGAGACCTACGGTCTGCCATTCGAAATCTTGAAAGAACTTGGCGGAGAAAGGGCTTCCGGTCTGAACCGCGCGGAGTTCGATGCGGAATTCGCCAGGCATCAGGAGGTCTCCCGGGCTGGGCAGGAACGGAAATTCGGCGGCCACGGCTTGCTCCTGGATACGGGAGAGTTGAAAGCAGGGGACGAGGCGGAGCTAAAGATCGTAACCCGCCTGCACACCGCAACGCATCTTCTGAACGCCGCGCTCCATACAGTGCTGGGGAATGGGATCGAGCAGCGGGGTTCGGATATCACCGCAGAGCGTACGCGCTTTGATTTTCTTTTTCCGCGGAAGCTGACCGAAGAGGAGATTAAAAAAATCGAGGGACTCGTGAAGTATGCCGTGGAAAAGGATTTCCCCGTGACCATCCAGGAGATGCCGCTTGAGGAGGCCAAGCGCTCGGGGGCACTGTTCTTCCATAAGGGGCATTACCCGGAACGGGTGAAGGTCTACATCATCGGCGATGGCGAGGAAACGTTCTCCCGCGAGCTTTGCGGCGGGCCGCACGTTTCCTCCACCGGCGCGATAGGAAAATTTAAGATAACCAAGGAGGAGTCGTCGAGCGCAGGAGTGCGGCGCATCCGAGCAACGGTGAACTAGGATCTAGAATTTTTGCACGCTACTGTTTTCCATCGATCTTATCTATATCAATGGTATATACCATTGATATAGATAGGATCGAAGTCATTTGTTTTCTCCATTCTAAATCCTGAATGCTATACTGCCTCCATGGTCGGACTATCCCATCTCTTCCGGCGCTCGCGGCCTGGTCATTTTTTGGCCATTGACTTGGGTTCGGATACCACGATCCGCTCCTTTCTTTTTAAAGAGGACGGAGGGCGGCGTATTGCGCTGAAAAAATGGTCCTTTGACTTGCCAAGCCGCAAGGATAGTTTCGACAATATCCCGTTCATCGGCCGCTATCTCCATGCGCTCCTGACGGCATGCATCCGGCAAGCCGGTTCTTGCCCAAAGGAAGCGCTGATCGGTCTTGGCGGGCACCTGGCGCAAAATGAGGTTGAAACCGTGAATGTTATCCGCGAGCGCGCAGGCGAACCGATCCGGGAAGAGGAGCTTGCTACTGCACTCTCGGCATTCCGTCAGCAACACTCCGAACGAATAGCAGGAGGCAGGCGTTATCTTCTTGCGAGCGTCGTACCCCTTGGCATACAGCTCGACCAGCGGCCTCTCGGTACCATTGCTCCGGCTCGCCGCGGCCGAGTGATCAGGATCGTATTTTTTACCACCTACGTTCTCGACGCATATTGGGAGCTACTGCTGGAGCTTCGTTCCCACTGGAAGGGACTTTACCTTACGACAATATCAGATCAGGCGGCTATCGCGGGAGCGCTTATCGGAGCCGTCCATAGTCACGAGGCGCTCCTGGTGAAAGTCGGGGCCAAAACAACGGAGGTATCCATAGTGGATCATGAAAGTGTCCTCTTTACCGGCCAATTCCCGTACGGCGGGGATGCCGTGACACTTGCTATCGCCCGGCAGACCGGGCTCGATCAGGGAAAGAGCGAAGAGATAAAAAGGCGATTTGAACAGGGGGGTCTGCCGCAAAAAACCGCCGAGAAGATTCGAGAAGCAGTCCAAAGTGCTAGCCAGGATTGGGTAGGCGCTCTTAGAGACCTTCTTCGAGCTTCCGGGGTCGTCATACCCGAGCGCATCTTTCTCTTTGGCGGAGGGGCACGGCTCGAGACCATCCGTGCCGCACTGACCTCGAAAATTTGGTATCATACCCTCCCATCGAGGGGCACCATAGATGTTATGATGCTCGGCGGCGAGGCCGTTACCGGTTCGCCTTTTTGGAATAAAAATCCTTTTATCTCAGGGCCGGAAGAGGTGGCACTCGGCGCGCTTGTGTACCGGCTGTCGAATAGCTAATCACGAGTTGTCTATTACCAATTACTAGTTTTCCATGGGGTACTTGGACCGATTAAAAAAAGAATCCGAATCTGACGCTGCTCCCGTGAGCCCGCTTCCGAGAATCTCCAGCGAGGCAAGCCGGATCGTCCGTCCCCAAAAGCGGATAGTTCAGGATATCGCGCCGCCGGAGGAGGGTTCTCTTCGGCTTCAACCCCGCCCAACTTCTCGTTCGGTCGCACCCCGCGGCCGCTTTGGCCGCCCGGAGGAGGCGAAGGATTTACCATCGTCCCCGCCGTTGCCAAACGAGACTAAGCCGTCGCGGTCAGAATTGGAGATCGCGGTGCATGTTTGGGAGCCGGACCCCCTTCGGAAAATCCGCCGGAAGCGGCGGCTTACCACCGCCGTGGCCGCATTTGTCCTGCTGCTCGGTGCGGTGCTCCCTATCGTCGTATTCCCCCGTTTTTCAGTGACGATCATTCCAAAAGTCGAGACGGTAAATGTGCCAGCAATGGAGTTCGTTGCCGATACGGACAGTACAACCCCCCAGGCTTCCTCGCGCCGGCTCCCGGCTATTGAGGTCTCGGCGAATAAGACCGTGAGCGCGTCTTTTGAGTCCAGTGGGAAAAAATTTTTGCAGGAACGAGCCCGGGGCACGGTACTGCTTTATAACGCATTCAGTTCCGCGCCCCAGGCGTTGGTTGCCAACACCCGCCTGCAAGATCCTTCCGGGAAGATTTTTCGCCTGCGTTCGAGTGTGACCGTTCCCGGGGCGCAGGTCAGCGAGGGGAAAATAGTTCCCACCTTCATATCAGGCGGCGTGGTCGCCGAGGAACCGGGAGAGGCCTTCAATATCGAGCCGACTGAATTTCGTATCCCAGGATTTCGCGGCACGCCGAAGTACCAGGCATTTTCTGCGAAATCCGAGGAAGCATTCATTGGTGGCTTTGTCGGCGAGGCCCGAATTGTGGAACCGGAAGATCTGCGGCGCGCTTCGGAGGAGCTAACCCGGACCGCTATTGAGACGCTGGGACAGGAACTCGCCGAAAAAATTCCTGGGGATCCGGATTTTTTTTCACCGCCCGGAACGCGGGAACTCGTCATTACCCGTATCGATCAGCCCAGGGCCGGGGAACGGCATGATCAATTCACGGTCAGTGTGCATGCGCGTGGCCGGGCTGTGGTCATACGAAAGTCACATCTTAGCGGAATATTATTAGAGTTGCTGCTCCCGCCGGACAAAGATACGTCGATGGCCCGGGTCTCGTCCGACCAGCCAGAATTGATCCTCGGCGATATCCGGCTGGGACCGGAAGGAGGAGAAATGCGCCTTACGGCTTCAGGCAAGCTTGCATTTTGGCGGGAGGCGGATCGTGCCGCTGTTGCCTCGGTGCTTCACGCTTCTACGCCGAAAAAAGCCGAGGCATACCTCCGGGGGCGCGAGGAAATAGGAGCGTTCCGCATCGAGCGCTTCCCGCCTTGGTTGTGGTTTATCCCCGCGCGCGAGGACGGCCTTAAAATCGATGTGGAGCCGCCGATTTAGGGTATAGGATCTAGGGTTTAGCACTAGGGGTGTATGGACAGTGCGGCCCTAGTGGCTAGTGGCTATACCCTCATGGCGCTAGGCGGGGGCTTGCCGGCTCCAATACCCCGTGCTATAGTCCTCCAGTATCCCCTGATGACCGTCCCGGATCGGATTTACAAGGAAGGAATCGTCCAAGAGGCCCTGCCGAGCACCCTGTTCCGGGTGCGTTTAGATGATGGGCGGGAAATCCTCGCTCATCTCTCCGGCCGGATGCGGGTGCATCACATCAAGGTTCTGCCGGGCGATCGCGTCCGTATTGAACTTTCTCCCTACGATGACACCAAGGGACGGATCGTATTGCGGATGAAGTGAAGGGCTTTGTCCGCCGCTTGGAGCCGCAGGCGAACAACGGCGGTTACAAAACCTTCACCGAGCACTCAAATTGATATCTAACTTTTTTCCGATGCCTGTTTCTCCCGAAAACCATATTGCATGCGGTTACGGTGCGATGGCAATTTGAGTGCTCGGTGCTCAATTTTGTAGTTACTCGCCAACGCTCATAAACAAAATTGGCATGAAAGTTCGCGCTTCCGTCAAAAAAATCTGCACAAAGTGCAAGATCGTGCGCCGGCGCGGCCGCCTGTACGTGCTTTGCACCACGCCCAAGCACAAGCAGCGCCAGGGCTAAGCCGAGTTACTAAAGCGTCTAACCTCCATGCGCATCGCCGGCACGACTATTCCCGATTCGAAAAAGATTGAATACGCGCTCGCGTACATTTATGGCATTGGCATCCCCGCAGCGCGCCAGATCGTTTCTAATGTAAAAATACCCGCGGAAAAGCGTGCCAAGGACCTGACGCCGGAGGAAATTGGACGCCTTCGTGAATTCATCGAGAAGAACTACCGCATCGAGGGTGAGCTTCGGCGCGAGATCATGATGAACATCAAGCGCCTGCGAGATACGAGCACCTACCGCGGGCTTCGGCATAGTCGCGGCCTGCCGGTACGCGGCCAGCGAACAAAAACAAATTCCCGTACCCGCCGCGGCAACGTTCGGAAGACCATGGGTTCGGGGAGAAAGCCAGCGGCAAGACCCACATAACACGACGCCAACATGCGAATGCATGCGAATTATGCTAATCCATTCGCATCATTCGCGTGGGATTCGCAAATTAGTGTCGCAATCCACATGGGCAAAAAGCGCATCATCAAACAAACCGAAGAAGAGATGGCCAAAGAGGGCGAGACCCTTATGGCAAAACGCGCCGCGGCCGAGCGCGAGGTTAAGTTGCCTTTGAGCGTACGCCGTGGCGTGGCCCACATTCTTGCTACCTACAACAACACCATGATCACCGTGACCAATGAGCAGGGGGATGTACTCGCGTGGTCATCAGCCGGCACGCTTGGCTTTAAGGGTACAAAAAAGGCCACCCCATTTGCGGCCGCGCGCGTCGCCGAGACCGTGACGGAGAAAGTCAGAAAGATTGGCCTCGAAGAGGTAGTCGTGCTGGTGAAGGGAGTTGGTTCCGGGCGGGAGTCGGCTATTCGGGCGCTGGCCAATCGCGGGCTGAACATCTCCCTTATTAAAGACGTTACCCCGCTTCCGCATAACGGCCCCCGGCCGAAGAAAGTTAGGCGAGTATAACACACATGAAATTAATCATGCCGTCACGAGTCAGCCGGCGCCTGGGAGAGCGATTTTTCTTTAAGGCCGAGCGGGACGCCACGCAAAAATCCGCCATGATCCGGCGACCCTACCCGCCCGGCGCGCATGGGAAAAAGCGCCGTCGCAAGAGCGCATCTGAATTCTCCATCGAGCTCGCCGAAAAGCAAAAAGTCCGCTATTTCTACGGCATCACGGATACGGCATTGGGAAACTATGTCCGCGAGGCAACCCGTATGGCCGGGCGCAATAAGACCAAAACCACGGCCATGCTGGAATTGCTGGAGTGCCGGTTAGACAATGCGGTCCACCGCCTCGGCCTTGCGGGCTCCCGGCGCATCGCGCGACAAATGGTCGGCCATGGCCATATCTTCATAAATGGCCGGCGCGCGACCATCCCTTCAAGAGCGCTTCGGCCGGGCGACCACATCCAAGTACGAGAGGCCAGCCGGGGAATGGCTATCTTTGAGGGACTGGCCATCCGGTTGAAAAAATACCAGCCGCCGGAATGGCTCCGCCTTGACGCCGAGAAGGGAGAGGGAGAAGTACTACGCCCGCCCCGAGAGAGCGATAATCTTATTTCCTATAATTTATCCAAAGTCGTCGAGTTTTATTCAAGATAACCATTATTCTAATTTCTATTTTCTCGCTTCTAATTTCTCGCCGCTATGATCCCACTCCCGCAGCAACCCAAGATCGTCCGCGAAGAAGGTAACCAGGCTGTTTTTGAGCTGGAAACGCTTTGGCCCGGATACGGCCAGACCATCGGCAATGCCATCCGCCGCGTTCTCTTGTCTTCCCTCGAAGGCGCCGCTATCACCACGATCAAGATCGAAGGCATACAGCATGAATTTTCAACCCTCCCGGGCGTGCTCGAAGACATGGTAGAGCTAACGCTGAACCTGAAGCGCGTCCGTTTCCGCATGCACGGCTCCGGCCCGTATACTGCCACCCTTTCGGTGAAAGGTGATAAACGCGTAACCGCAGAGGACATGAGAACGCCTTCCCAACTTGAGGTAGTGAACCCGGGGCAATACATCGCAACCCTTACCGATAAGAAGGCCGCTTTTATCATGGACCTCACGGTCGAGAAGGGCATTGGGTATCAACCAATTGAATTCCGCCAAAAGGAAAAAGTCGAAATAGGCACGATCGCGCTTGACGCCATTTTTTCGCCGCTCCGTTTGGTGAACTACGAGGTCGAGAATATGCGGGTTGGTGACCGCACTGATTTCAACTTGGTGCGCTTTCATATTGAGACCGACGGCAGTATTTCCCCGCGTGAGGCTTTTTCGCAGGCGGCAAAGATCCTTCAGGAACAGTTCACCGTGCTTGCCGGGGTATTCGCACGAAAAATCGAGACCGTTATCCAGGAGACGTTGGCACCTGCTCGAGCGGTCGAGCTAATATCTGAAGAGGTGGGAGGGGAGACCCTCGAAGAGCAGGTTCAGAAAAAGCGCGTGGAAGATCTGGAACTTTCAACCCGCACCATGAATGCGCTTCTGAATGGCGGCATCAAGAACGTTGGTGCATTGGCAAAAAAATCAGAAAAGAAACTTCACGCCGTCGAGGGTTTGGGAGATAAAGGGATCGTAGAAATAAAGAAGGCCCTAGGAAATCTGGGGCTGACGCTTAAACAGTGAACAAGAACCAGTGAACAGTAACCAAGCCGAATATGAAACACCTTAAGCGGGGGCGAAAATTCGGGCGGACAGCGGATCAGCGAAAGGCCCTCCTGCGCATCCTCGCCTCGCAACTGGTGATGAAAGAGCGCATTCAGACCGGCGAGGCCAAAGCCAAGGAGCTCGCGCCGCTGGTCGAGAAAATGGTTACCCGCGCCAAAGACCAGTCGCTGGCCGCACGGAGAGCGTTGGAACGCGATCTACCCGAATCGGCCGCCGCAAAACTTATGAAGACCATCGCACCCCGCATGGCCTCCCGCCCCGGCGGATACACCCGCATCATTAAGCTCGGCCCGCGGAAGTCGGATTCGGCCCGCAGGGCGATCATTGAATTCGTGGAGTGATTGGCCTCCGAGGCTGAGCCGGAGGCGATAGACGAGAAGCTGCCAATCCTCCACCGAGCACTCAATTGCCCCTTGGGCGGAATACTACCCCATGATCGTATTGCAAAACCTTCGCTGTTCCCCTACCAATGGCTTTGTATGCATTTGAGTGCTCGGTGCTCAATTTTGTAGTTACTCACTAGCGCTCGCAAACAAAATTGGCATGGAAACCCACATCCTCGACGCATCTACGGAGCCACTGGGCCGCCTGGCGACAAAGGCAGCGGTTTTCCTGATGGGCAAGCATCGTCCCGATTTCGTCAAACACATCAAGCAGCCGATACGCGTGGTGGTTACCCAAAGCGATCGCGTAGTACTCACCGGCCGAAAAATGCAGAAAAAAATGTACTACCGCCATTCCGGGTACATTGGCCACCTCAAACAATTCACCGCTGAAGAAATGAAAAACCGTGACTCCCGCCTCTTAGTCCGCAAAGCCGTACTTGGCATGCTACCGAAAAACAAGCTTCGCCGCGCCCTCGACAAGCGACTGACCGTGTATAAAGGCAGAGCGCCGAAAAATACCTGAATCAAGAATCACGAAGCATGAATCATGGCCCACCGTTCCGTAATTCATAACTCATAATCCATTCGCAATCATGCCATCAAAGAAACCAGCTAAAAAGCCCGCCGCGCCTAAAATCCAGCACGTAAAACCGGAGGCAAGAAAGCCGGTCCGATTGAAGACGTCCGCAAAATCTGTGGTCGCGGCGGAGGCTAAACCGCTCAAGGAGGCCGCGGGTATTGAGCGCGAACCGGTATCCGAGCGTTACTGGGAAGCCGTTGGGCGGCGAAAAACAGCGGTGGCGCGCGTGCGGCTCTTTACGAAAGGGAATAAGGGAGTATGGGTGAACGAAAAGCCACTTTCGAACTACTTCCCGTATCCTTTTCTTCAGCAAAGGGCCACCGAGGCGCTCGAAACCATGAATTCCCAAGACCACTTTCGCACTTCGGTGAAAGTATCGGGCGGCGGCATCAATGCCCAGGCCGATGCCATTCGCCATGGCACGGCTCGCGCCCTCATTCTCTTCAACCCTGACTTCCGAAAGCGCTTAAAAAAAGCCGGGTTCCTTACCCGTGACCCCCGCATGAAGGAACGAAAAAAATTCGGATTGAAGGGCGCGCGGAGGGCCCCGCAGTGGGCGAAACGGTAGGACCATCTATGAAGGACGTCCAAAAGCGGGTAGATGAGCGGGTCTAGCAGTTCAAAATCCCGTACTGGCCGCACGAGATCCTTGCCCGGCTCATTGGGGAAGTGGGAGAGCTTGGCCGCGAGGTAAACCATTTTTTTTCGGCCCCAAAAAGAAAAAGTCGTCCGAAACGGAAGGGATAACGAGCGCTACGAGAAGAAATCTGCGAACCAAAACACCGCCCCATGAGGCGGTGTTTTGGTGGGAGTAATTCTCGGGAAGGCCGCAGGGTCCTATATCAATAGTATATACCATCGATATAGATGCGGACTGGCAGGAAAAGTGAATAATTGGCGTTGCCAATCTCGAGAGGGCTCGTTATGCTTGAGGAAAGTGCTTGAGGAAAGAATGACACGCTTGACGATGGCCTATGCCCGTCGCCTGACTGCATCTCTGCTTGCGGTCTTAGTTTCATTTATTCCTGTTCTTGCGTCTCCGGTGGCGCATGCCGCGCCACCTGCCGCGCCGCCTTCTCCGCCGGAAGTCATCGAATTCTGTCCTGATCCACCCTGCATTTTTGATGTGCCGTCGGGCGGCAGTGATGGCGGGGGCAGAACCGGGGCAGGACCGGAGGCCAGCGGAGGGACTCCGGGAGGACAAGCTCCCAACGCGCAGAGCCCTACGCCTGATTCTGCTGTTTCCGATGGAATCGGCCGCGTAGCGGATCGCTCTACCTTTGGAGGGCTCGGCAGAGGTTTTTCCGAGGGCTTTACCGGAATTACCCAGGGGCCGTCACCCAATGATCCCGGCGCCGGCATCCCCGAAGGACCAGGTGGGGTCAGCAATGCCAATACCACGAGTGCCGGGGTGGGCCTGAGCACGGCCGCCGGTCTAGCCGCTCTCGCGCTTGCCGCGACCGGGCCGGTGGGATTTGTGGTCGGCCTGGTTCTTGGCCTCGCGGCGCTTGCCCTGAATGCCGCCGGCGTGGATGTATCATCCTTTGGAACAATAGGCGAAGGGCTGACCGCGCTGGGCCAAGCCGTGGAAGGCATCGGCCGGGCTATCGGGAATTTCTTTAGCAGCTTATTCGGTGGCCCGGGAGGAAGGGGAGACGGACCAGAAGGTCCCCCCGGAGACCCCCCTGATAACCCAGGACCTGGCGGCGTTGAGGGTGTTCCTTCCTCACCCCCTTCTGATCCCAGTGAAGGCAATCCAGATGCGGGCAGTGGAGCTGGGCTTGGCACCGGCGGGCCGGACAGCGATGGCGGCAGTAGCGATGGCGGCGGCGATTAGATGCGCCCTAAGAGAGCGCCGCCCACGAGAGCTGCAACAAGCAGGACTGCAATAACCGCTCGTCTTAGCGGTAGCCGCCATTGCACAAGCATTTTCCACTGCTGTTCCCACCAGCCAGGGTCCGGTACGAGTATGAAAACACTGACCCATGCCAGCCACGCCGGCATGATTGTCGTCGTAACGAGCGTAACAAAGTGCCAGGAGAGTCCGAAAGCAATGGCGAATGTCACGGTTTTTCGCCAAAGAAGTGCGGGTCCGAGTAGCAAGTAGCCGACGTACCCCAAGGCGGACAGAACCCGGACCGGCATTTCGGCGCGTAGTGCCAGGCGGGATGCCCACGGCTGGCTCCAGGTTATACCCTGCAGGGACCAGAGAACGGTTTCCCCGCGGATCCACTCCCGAAAGCCGTATGTCGTTTTCGTTGCGGCATTCAGTATGTACAGGAGCGCCAAATGCCACACCATGACGCGGCGAACTGCCGCCGGGCTTTTGGGTACTGCGTCAGACGCCCAGCTTCCCGTCCGCCTGCGAGCCTCCCAGGAGAAATACGCTCCGGCGCGCGAGAACACAAGAAGGAAGAGGTAAATGGCGATGACTCGCCGGATGCTGTTCGTAGCAAAACTCTCAAGAAGCGAGAGGTAGGAATGGATGACAAAGGCAATGAGCGCGGCAGAACGGGTGCGATAACCGATGGTAACCGCGGCCAGGCAGATGATAAGAAAAATTGAAAGCGCGTAGGCGATGAACGGAGATAGCGGAACGACAACCTTTAGCCAGGGTGCGGGCTGGAGCGGCCACAAAAATCCCGAGTTGGTATAAAACGCTGGAACATACGGAAGACGCGGCACATGATAGAGCAGAGCCGAGACGCCAAAACAGATGCGGAAAAGCGCAAGCCCGATTACCGGCTCCGGGCAGAACCAATAGCCATCCCAGCGTTCAAGGAAGGACCTCCCAATGTGTGCACGGTGGTTACCTCTGGACATAGCGGCAGGAGGCAATATCGCGGACGCGATGGGGAGGTACGGTTGTATCCGGAGGCAGAGACCACCAGCCATCGGAAAGAGTCAGCGCGGTGATTCGGGCACCGGAAGAATCATCTCCGGCGTTTATCCGATTCAAGGCCCAGCCGCAAAAATCTCTGCGGAGATTACGATTGGATAACATAAGATTGCGCAGACCCCAGCGAAGCGGATGCCCTTCGTATACCCAATGGTTTGAATAATGGAAGAGGGTATAGAGGTCGATATTCTTTACTACTCCATTCACGGTGAGTCCACGGCTAATTATCTCCACGTGCCGGGGACTACCTCTGACGAACATCGTCCACCGCCCCCATGGAAAGAGTGCGATGTCGCCGAACGGGCGCCAGCGCGGCGGAAGGCCGGAGGCGAAGATATAGCCAAGAAACAAGATTATAAGTGCCGATTTCCACCAGGTTCTTTGCATACTATGGATTAACCATAGCGGCATAATTCACTACTGCCAATCCGACCGGGCTGTCCACAATTGCAGGAGTTCTACCGCCGGGCTATACTGCTCCCATATGGCAGGGGACTTCCTCGTCATAGCGACTTCCGTTCTCGCTCCGCCGGCGATGGGGTTTGCGATTTATCGTTGGCGTCTGTCGCGCCGCGAAAGGGTGGCGAGAAAACCCCTCGAAAACATGTATGGCGACATAGACCAGGAACTCGAGGACTCGTCCAAAGGATCCCGTTCGGACCCTAAATAGGGCCTTGACATAGCGTTTCCAGCATGCTACACTGACAGCACGCAAAGAAAGGAGGTGCGCGATGTGCCGAGTTCAGCGAGTCCTGTGTGCGCTCCTCTTCACCACCCTCGTGTCTCTGGCCGCGGCTGGTTGCAGCGCCACCGACCTCTTCGTGTTCCCGCGTGTGCTGCAGAACGCGACCATGACGCATGAGGAGCGAGGGAAGCTCGAGGACGAGAAGTGGGAACGCGAGTACCGGCGCCTGGACGAGGCGCGGAAGGCCCAGGAGGCCGCCGCCACGAAGAAGGTCGCCCCTGCCCAGCCGGCGAAGTAGCCCGGTCCCGATCAACCGCGAGCGCGGTGCGGTCGGGGCCTTTTTTAATATCACACCAGAAGGCGGAACATCAATTACTCCTCTCTTCCGAAGAACCAAAATTAGTAGGATCCCGCTCACTGGTGAAACCGCGATAGCCGCTAGACGGCCCCTTTTCGAGCGTGACGCCAGTAAATTCCGGCTCGGCCTTTATGTTCACTTGCTTGGCCATTTCCGCTTCGAGTTTGCGCCCTACCTCCCGCCGCACGTTCCAGATGCCCCATAGGCCCAGTGCCAGGACGGCAACGCCGGTGGCGGTAGTCAGCGCAATGTCCGACTTCGATTCGTCTGGTCCGAAAAACGCGAGAACGAGGAGCCAAAGACCTATGGCGGATATTGCGATCTCCCGCTTCATTTCATTCGGGAATAATTTCTTTGATCTTCGGGATAGAAACGCAGGAAAGCGTAATGGTCTTCTTTGTTTCTCCTCCTTCGCCGGTACAGCTGAGCGTTATCGGCGTGTCGCCGCCCTGCTTGCATTCAATATCCACCGTGCCCGAGGCGTTGACGCCACCCACTCCTTGATCAAGCGCGCATGATGTTGCTCCGCTTGAGGTCCAGGAAAGTGTTACTGCTGTTCCTACTCCGACATTAAGCGTTCCACCGGCACTTGCGGTGTTTCCCCCGCTGGATGCATTAAAACTCGATGTTGGCGCTGCTGCGGCCGATCCACCTAACTGGCATGTGCCATCGGCCTTGCAGGTGTAGCCCGATGGGCAATACTTTTCTGCCTGCCCTACGGACGCACAGCAAACATTCCCAAAGGGCACACAGCTCTTACCACCGCATAGGTAGTACCCCGCCTGGCATGCACCGACAGCACCCACCCCGCTCGAGGCGGCTGTGCCGCTACCTCCACCCGCTCGGCTACTTCCACCCCCGCCGCAACCGGTATTCGTCGGGGAATCCGTGCCGGCAAGGCACATTGCGGTCCCAATCGTATTCACCGTTGATGCAGCTAATCCCGTTACCCCTACCGCAAGCATAACCGGGAATAGGTTGCTCGCCGTGATAACTGCGGGCGCCCCAAGCACTCCTACCAAGCCGGCTGGGACCGCCGCCGCAACAACTACCGCAGCCATTACCGCGACGGCTGCGAAAGCAACTACCGCAACAGCGATGAGCGCAATACCGATACCGGTTATCGCTCCCTTTGCAAAAGCAAACGTCGGCGCCAGCCCCATAATGACCACCTGAACCGAGATGGTCACAAAACGTCGCGCCGCAAGAGGCCTGTTAGCGATAGACCGGAGTGAAGCGAGGGACATAGCCGGATTGCGTGAGCCACTGCATAAGAAAGAAGGCGAAGATGTTCCACACGATCGTCCATCCGATGAGGAGCCACCCATAACGGCGATACTCCGGCTCCGTCAAAAAGGCGATTCCGAGTACCAACCCTCCAATCCCGGCAAGGGGCCCGGATACCAATATAGCGATCAAAAGCCACTTCTTTTTACGAAGGGCGATGAGGCCGGAAGATGGTGCTACGGGATAAGAAGGAGCTGCTGAAATCTGGTTCATATTTAAATAGGAGCCTTAATTACAACAGCATAGACGCGAAGGGGACCGTAATCAAGCTATGTACGAGCCGCAATCCTTGACTTTTTGGCTGCAGAGACTATAATATAAAGCAGAAATAACGCACTTCATCTAATGGAGGTGAATCCATGCGGTGGCGCATGCTTGCGCTCATCCCGATCGCTCTTGCCGCCTCGGCCTGCGCCAGTATGGGCGCCAGGCCGAACCTCACCCCGAACTTCAACCCGGCCGCTACCCCGAAGAAGATCGCGGTGGAGCCGGCGGTGATCTACGAGGACTTCAGTTTCGGCCTCTTCGCGGCCAACAGCGAGAAGATCGGGCTTCTGCGCCACATTCCCGGCAAGCTTGCCCACCCCGACCCAGAACTCTCAAGATTCTTCTCCGAGAGTTACGCTCAGTTCTTCTCCATGTTCGGGTTCGAGATCGTCTCACCCGACGATCCCGGAGCGCTCCGCTTGAAGATCAGCGTCGTACCTAAACTGGTTTTCCCCAGTCCTATGGCCGGAAGCGGACAGGCCGTCCTCCAAGTCTATCAGGACGACCGGGTGGTTGCCTACTACGGCTTCGTCATCCTCCGGAAGGCCTGGGGACCCGGGTCGGGGCGACCGATCTGGGAGGATGATCACGCCAAGATCTCGCTCTTCCTGAGCGGGAAGCACCTCGCTGAACTCCTCAGCGGCTCCGCCCATCCCGGCGCAGCCAGCCCCGCGGCCGACAAGTAACTGTCGGCCCCGGGGTTTTTCTTATTTCGATCTGAATAGAGCACCCAGCGGTCCAGCTCGAGTAATGACGTATTCGATATCGCTACGAACTTGCTCCACTGGCGCACGGAAGCGGGCGAAAATATTGCCTGTTGCCGTTTCCACTTCAATGAATTTTCCAACGAAAGAGCTGGGAATACCGAATGACCGAATGGGATGAAATAACGAATTGGGGACAACACCATCTTCCACGGCGGAATATAAATAAGGACCGGTGACCCCCGGGGTGGCCGTCGGCATCTCTCCGATTCTCTGATACAGCGTCGCAATTGTGATCGCCGAAGGCGAGGCGGCGATGAACGCGATCTCAAACAAGCCGGGTATTCCGATGGTTGGGTCTGCTTCCGGTGGATGGAATGCAAGCGTTCTATAGCCGGCGCTTTTCAATGTCTCCTTGACGATTGCGTGGAAACGCGATGGAAGCCCCCCGGTATGAACAACAATAATGCCGGACGAATCCAGATATTTATTGACGGCGAGATAGAATTCTTTTGAATAGAGCCGGGTAAGCGCGGGATCTGTTGGGTCGGGAAAATCAACGAGTACTATGTTGAAGCGGGATTGAGCGCGCCGCTCCAAAAGCCATCGAAAGGCGTCATCATGGACGATCGTAAGGCGCGGATTTGATAACGATCCCCTGTTCAACTCGCGTAACAATGGGTGCGTCATGGCCAGGTCCGTTACCATCTCATCAATATCCACGAGCGTTATTTCCTCGACCGAAGGGTACTTCAGCACTTCCCGCGCGAGCAATCCGTCGCCGCCGCCGAGAATGAAAATGCGGCGGGCGCGCTCGCCCATGAATGACACCACCGGGTGCGCGAACGTCTCGTGGTAGCGTTTTTCTAACACACCCTCCTGAAATTGCAGCTCGCCATTCAAAAAAAGCGACAGTTTCCCATCGCGATTTTTTATCAGTTGAATGCGCTGGTAGGGAGATGTCCTGTCAAAAAGGACCTCGCTGCCGGCAAAAATCTGGCGAGTGAAAAACTCATCAAGCCGCGGCGCATAGATAAATCCGACGGCAAGAATCAGTATCCCCGCGAAAAGGAGTATCCTCCCGAAGCGCGAGAACGCGCCAAGCGGCCATGCCGGCGAGAACCCGGCGGCGAGGATAACGGCCGCCGCCAAATTTAAAAACCCCACGAGAAATCCGGTCTTGAGAAAGCCGAGCGCAGGCAGGAGTAGGAGGGGGAAAAGCACTGACGCTACGAGCGCCCCGGCATAATCCCAGAAGAATACCTTAGCCAGGGCATCTTTCAGCGTACGCGATGCCGCGGCGATACGGGTGAATATCGGCACCTCAATGCCCACCAAAACCCCGATGATAAAAATCGTGCCGAAACTGACGGCATGAAAAAGGATCTCGGTGAGGCCGGCTTGGAAAAGGAACATAAAGAGATTATTGAATACGTGGCCGCCAAGGTACCGGAATAGCCCGGCATAGAGGGCGAATATCAGCGGCGCGGCAAATCCACCGATAGTACCGAGGAGAACTTCGATAGTGAGAAACCTTCGTAATAAGTTCTCCTCCCACTTTCCTGACCACCATGCGCCCGTACCGAGCGCAAAAAGGAAAATGCCGATGGTGAGGGAAAAGTACGTTACGGTCGCCCCCAAAAGATAGGAAAGTACGGCCGCGAGGATTAACTCGTACAGAATGGCTGCGCCGGCCATCACAAATACTGCGGCGAACATTAAGCGGGACGAACTCATAAACGGAGAGTATTAAAAAATATCCCGTAGTGTCTCATCGGGTCGACGGAAACGGCATCCAGCCGGCCGTCGGGCGCAAGAACTCCAGCTCGTTCGTCTTTTCCGGTGATCACGATCGGAACGTTCAGCCACACTGCCTCGGTGCGCCGTACGCCGTCCGTGAGCCGCAGGTACTGACCCCTGCCAAGAGCGACCCAGCTATTATTCCCGGTGTGCACGACAAATTGCGCGCCTTCTTGGACGGCGGCCCTGATATCCCACGGGTAGTGGACTTCAGCGCAGATAGGGGATGCGAACGAGAAACCGCCCGTATGAAGCAGGTGCGGTTCTCCCGCCGCATATTGGTATTGGGGATCGAAGATGGGACTTTCCGCGGATATCTCTGGTCGGATGCGGCCGGCCCAATTCCAATAGAACGGCCGCCAGCGGCCGAACGGCCAGTACTCGCCGCCAATGGCCAAACGCACCTTGTTGGCGCGGCCGGCAAGCGCCCCATCGCGGCTGAAAAGAAGCGTGGTGTTATAACGCTCCCCGCGCTGGATAGTGGTAAATGTCGCACTAACATCCACCGCTAAGTCAGCCGCAAGCCGGCGATAGGCCGCAATGAGCACCCCGCCGGATTCAATGCCGAACGCCGCCAACGCTTCCGGATCGGCATCATGCCATGACTCAAGATCGATCATGTCTTCCGGCAACAGGACCAGATCAAGCGGCTGGCGGCGTAATTCATGCCGTAGCGGTTCCAGCATCGCGGCCAGGTGTTCGGCCGCGATCTGCCGCTCACTTGGCGAGAGAATATCATAGGGGAAATTAAGCGCGGAGTCGAACACGGCATCCGTCGAGACCGCGGCCACGCGGAGCTCACGGGGGCGACTCTGGTACGCCGCGCCATTTTGGTGAAGCACCCAGCGGGATGCGCTAAAACCGGCGACCAGCAAGAGCACGATGGCGCCGATCCACAGATGTCGCTCCCGTTTGAATAAAGTTATGATGCCCCCGGTAAGAACTGCGTTCACGACAGCTCCGAAGAGTGTGAGGCCGGCAATGCCGCCCCAACGCGCCAGCCCCAGGAAGGGTGATACGGCAAGCGCGTTGCCCTGCGCCATGACATATACCGGCAGGAACGTGTAACGCGCTTCCAGGAGATCCCAGAACGTCCACAAAAATGGCAGCGAAATGGCCGCGGCTCTGGCTCCGACAAAGCGGCGAACGAGATGGAACGATACCGGCAAGCCGAGGAAAAGCAGAATGGAAGCCATCCAGCCGAAGGGCTCCGCGGCAAAATAGACCACCCCGGCCGCAAAGATGATCCGGAAAAGAGCAGTTCCGATGAGGAGGCGCACCAGCCGGCATTCACGCTGAAAAAATAAAAATAGGGGGACCAGCCACGCGAGGGCGAGAACCCAAGCGTAGGGCAGTGCCGAAAACGCTCCAATACCGAGAAGCGCAGAAACAACGGGAAGTGCGAGGAACATTACGCGCCGGCCTTGGGACGGAACAGCGCCCGATAGAGCGTCGACTTTTCGAGCCAGTAGAGCGTGAAGTTCTGACGGTCCATGGCAAAAGAACCCACGCTCGCCTTCAGAAGGTCGTAGTTATTGGCACTGGCGCGGTCATCAACTTCCACCATCCGGATGGCGCGATCCACCGCATAAAAGACGTGTGTCCCTTTCTCATTGAGGTAGGCCTGGCGGATCGGGTCATCCGAGAAAAAAATCTGCTTTTTCGTCCCGGCCAGATCAAAGGGCTGGGAAGGATTATCCTTTAACCAGTAAACCCAGAGGCGACCCGCATCCCAAAAAAGAAGCCGATCTCCGGAGGCAGAAAAATCTATCCCCAGTACCCCGCTCGTGATAAGTTCGAGCTCCGAGGAACGATCGGGGCGATAGAGGAAAAGCCCATTGGCGGCGTCAATGACCGCCACATCCCCGGCCTTGCTGATGGTTATCGCCGTCGGCGCTTTCTCATCAAGCAGTAGGCCTTTTCTCCCAAGCAGTTTGGTGTTGCCGCCAAGAAGATCCGACTCGGCGAAAAATCCGTTCTTGCTGATGAAGTACAAATGCTTGCCGCTCACGCCGTACGCATGCACCTGCTCGGCAATGGCGATCGGCACCGTTGCCCGACCCTGCAAAAAGAGCGCGCCGCCGGCTGAAAAGTAAACCTCATCCCGCTCAACGGGGTGGGGGATCACGCGGTCGGCTGAGAAGCCCTCCGGGAGGCCCCGAAATACGATCGGCTCCTCATGAATGCCGGTCGGCAGAAAGGTAGCTCGATACCAGCGCATCCGCCCGCTGGAATTTCGTCCGATGATGAAGGCGCCAGTATTCTCGTCCCACTGCCACTGGGCCACACTGTTCAATTGCCCCATCACCGCCCCGGTGTCAGCGTGAACAAACGAGAGGGATACGACTTTTGCCGGATCCCCGCTTTCCACGGCAAGCTCGCGCCGGCCATTCAGCCCAAAAACGCGCTTGCCCGCACTGCGGCTGAAGAGCGGCTGGGGGCTGACCGCCGCCGGCGGCAGAAGGATATTCCGAAACTCCAGCACTTCCTCATTGGCAACGCGGACGGCCTTGACCCAGGGCTGATACCCCTCTTTCTCCACGCGCACCGTATAGCGCTTCGGGACGAGATTCGTGATAAGCGCGCCATGCGCGATAAAGGATGTTTCCTTCGAAAATTCGGAGTCAATGAATACATTAGCCCCGGACTGGACCGTTTTCACGAATATGCCGCCGGTGGCCACAAGACCGCGGCTCTGGAGATCGAAAACATACCCTCGGGAATAGAGAAGGGCAACGGGAGCAACCACGGCAAAAAGCAACGCCATGGCGTAGAAAATTTTCCGCCGGGTGGGTTTATCAAGCGCGCTCATGAAAGTATTTTAGTTGTATCGTACTTTCCTCTGAAAGAGAAGCCCGCCCCTATAGAGGCGGGAGCGTTCACAGTACATATTATTATATATTGCTTCATGAATGTCAATATTCCTGGCCGAAGCCATGCGCTACCATGGTTTTGTCGTGGAAAAATTCCTTATTCGAGGTGGGGGACCGCTCAACGGCCGCGTCCGCCTTGCCGGCGCAAAAAACTCCATCAATAAGCTTTTGGTGGCCGCTCTTCTCACCGAGGAGCCGGTCACTCTTGAAAATGTGCCCTCGAACGGCGAGACGGATATCGTTATCGAACTTTGCCGGAGCATCGGCAGTACTATAGAACGCCGAGGCCATACCATTCGCATCTCCACGCCGGAAATCAAAAATCCCCGCGTGCCGGAGTTGTCCCGGAAAAACCGCATTCCCATCCTCGCCTTAGGGCCGCTCCTGGTCCGGGGCGGCATGGCCGAAGTTCCCGCACTCGGCGGCGATTACCTCGGCCATCGGCCAGTTGATTTCCACATCGCCGCACTCGAGAAGCTCGGCGCTTCCATCGAAGTTACGGATTCGCTCTATCGGGCTAGTGCTGACTCCGGCCTCCATGGCGGCAGGGTGGTCCTGCCCTATCCGAGCGTCGGCGCGACGGAAAATACTATTCTTGCCGCCGTTCGCGCCCAAGGCGACACGGTTATTTCCAATGCCGCCGTTGAGCCCGAGATCATAGACATGATGAAGATGCTCCAGAAAATGGGCGCCATCATTGAGCTTGGTTCCGACCGAACTATCCATATCGAGGGGGTTGGCGAGCTCTCTGGGGTAACCCACCGCCTTATCCCGGACCGTATCGAGGCCGCTTCATTCGCGACCATGGCGCTTGCAACCGGCGGCGAAGTCATCGTCGAGGAAGCCCTGCAGGAGCATTTGATAACATTTCTCAATTCCGTACGCCGCGTCGGCGGCGAATATGAGATCCTAGCCGATGGTATCCGCTTTTTCCGCACCAGCGCGCTTCGGCCGCTCCATATTGAGACTGATACCCATCCCGGATTCATGACCGACTGGCAGCAGCCCTTCACGGTGCTCCTGACGCAAGCCCCGGGCGAATCTATAGTCCATGAGACCGTATACGATGACCGCTTCGGCTACATCGAGGACTTGAGACGGATGGGCGCCAATGTTACCCTCATCCCACAGTGCCTGGGGAGCATTCCCTGCCGTTTCAGCGGGAAGCTTTATAACCACACCGCGCTGGTCCGCGGGGTGACTCCGCTCCATGCCGCGACCATGCGGATGCGGGACATCCGCGCCGGCATGGCCCACATCATTGCCTCGCTCATCGCCGAGGGTACATCCGAGATCACGGGTGTGGACGAAATAGACCGGGGCTATGAACGTATTGACGAACGGATACGGGCATTAGGAGCGGACATGCAACGAGTGCGCTAGTTAAGCGGGTCGAGTAAATTAAGCGAAGTAGTCATCGGTCTACTTAACTTGCTTAACTCGCTTAACGCACTTAACCAGCTATGTTCATCAGGAAAATCGGCATTGATCTTGGAACGGCTAACACCCTGGTCTTTGTGCCGGGGAAAGGAGTGGTGGTCAATGAGCCGTCGGTGGTCGCGGTATCGGGGAATGATAACCGTATTTTGGCCGTGGGCAACGAGGCCCGCGACATGATCGGGCGCACGCCCGAAACCATCACCGCCTACCGCCCACTGAAGGACGGCGTCATTGCCGATTATCGTGTTACCGAGGCCATGCTCCGCTATTTTATAGACAAAACCGCGGGGCGCATCCGCCTCATAAAGCCGGAGGTCATGATATCGGTGCCGGCAAGCGTAACCTCGACCGAACGGAGGGCCGTCATCGAAGCGGCAACCAAGGCCGGGGCCAAAGCCGCCTATGTCGTCAAAGAACCGGTGCTGGCGGCCATCGGCGCCAACATTCCTATCAACGAGCCCGCCGGACACATGGTGGTAGACATCGGCGGCGGCACGTCCGATATCGCCGTTATCTCGCTGGGCGGCATTGTGGCCTCAAACTCGGTCAAGGTGGCCGGGAACAAGCTTGACCAAGCTATTGCCGACTACATCAAAAAGCATTACAACCTGGCCATTGGCGACCGCACC
Source organism: uncultured Candidatus Saccharibacteria bacterium (assembly GCA_964365675.1). GTDB lineage: Bacteria > Patescibacteriota > Minisyncoccia > Sungbacterales > SURF-37 > JACQMJ01. Next base: position 22,525 of record CAYIQX010000001.1, read on the forward strand.
GCCGAGGATATCAAAATAAAGGTTGGGAGCGCGGTGCCGCTTGAGGATGACCTTTCGATGCAGATAAAGGGGCGGGATCTCCTGACCGGCCTGCCGCGGAACATCGCTATTTATTCATCGGAAATAACCGAGGCCATCGCCGATCCCTTGCATGAGATCGTGCTCGCCATCAAGCGCGTGCTCTCCGATACGCCGCCTGAACTTGCCGCCGACATCATGGAGCGGGGGATCGTCATGTCCGGCGGCACGTCGCTCCTGCGGAACATTGACCAACTCGTCTTCCAGGAGACCGGCGTCCCGGCGCACATCGCTGATGAACCGCTGCTCTGCGTTGCCAAAGGCACCGGTATTGCGCTAGAGCACTTGGAGGTGTACAAGAGAAGCATAATGGCGAAACGATAGCGGTAGTCCAATGTTAAGCACTTCAAAGCGATCGCTGAAAAATATTTAACATAGATACGTGAAGGAGGTTGCACTTGAGCACCTCGACGTGTATAAGAGAAGCACAATGGCGAAAAGGAGGTTGCACTTGAGCACCTCGACGTGTATAAGAGAAGCACAATGGCGAAGCGGTAACATACTCTTGCGTATCTTTTAGGCATCTGATACAAATTAGCGTAGTTTTCCAAGCGTAAACCTAGGGGGAGCCGATGCTCACATGGGGAAAGGTTCTTGAGTGGTCCCGGAACACCTGCGATTCGTACCCAGACTCGGGCCGGTACTCGGAATGGTTCTGGACTGCGCTTTTGGCCACCTACGGGACGAGGTCATCGCGAAGTCTTCTTCAGGCCGCGGCGCAACTCGCAACACAGCACTGCGCACATCCCGACTATGCAATCGGATCCGGTATGCGCGTCTGTGACTGCCACATGCAGCCCCGCCGCCTCACTCCGTTCGGTACCGCCGTTTGGGAAGGCGATGCCTCTGCGGCTGCCTGGTATCACCTCCCACTTGTTAAGGCCTACTTCTTGGCGCTACTCGGCGAAGACGAGGAGAGAGCGAATCTCTACCTGCTAGAGTTTGCAGAATGGCGGCAGAGCCGTGCGCAGGCCTTCGACATCGCACGCGGCATTGGAGACATACCCCGAGCACACGCGCTCGCACGACAGATAGTGGGTGAAGATCCTCGACGGGTGTATTTCTTCTGTCGGCGAGACGGCATCAACGACCCGGAGCTCCTCGAATGCGCACGCCATGGTTTGCTGGAGGATCCGAACCTACTCCAGGCCCCTTGGTGTGCCCAGGTAACAGGTGACACGGAGTTCAGTCGACAGATCGCCACAGCGCGAGTAGTCGCTCGCTTGCGGGCAGGATAGCACCCCTTGCCCGCTTTTCTTTGGGAAACGCGGAAAGCCATGTTAATAATTTACGAACGGTCGTCAGGAAATTATTAACATGGATGGCATGGCCAGCATTTGATCAGATTCGATCTTGCCCGTTTTTCTTTTTTCTGATATTCTCATAAGGTCTTACTGCTAACTTTTACTTTCTCATCTCGAGCTTCTCGCTCATATGGTCGTCCGAATGCGCCATACCAGTTCCGCGACGCGCCAGCGCCGCTCGCACCACGCCCTAAAGGCGGGGGCGCATTCGCTTTGTTCACACTGCAAAAAAAGCGTCCTGCCGCATACCATCTGCCACAACTGCGGCTGGTACAAAGGCCGGCAGGTGTTTGACGTCCTGGCCAAGCTCGACAAGAAGGAACGGAAGAAAAAAGAGAAGGAACTGCATGCGCATGAGAAGGAGACGGCGGGAAAAAGAGAAAAGCTGTCCGCAGAAGAACTGTCCCATAGATAGCGACGCCAATATGCGAATGGCATGCGAATTTTGCGAATCCGTTTCTATTAGCGTCATTCGCGTGAAATTAGCATATTAGCGTCGCCTTGCTATGGCTTCACGTCACCTCGCCCGCTCCATCGCTATGCAGTCCCTCTATGAGTGGGACTTCAATGGCCAGGCAACGGACGCAATTGATGAGATAATCAGGAAGAACATGGGTGAATTCGGTCCGGGCCTGGACGACAAGGATTTCCCGCGCCAACTCGTGCAAGGAGTACTAGAGAAGCTACCGCAGCTCGACAAGATCATCGAGAAAGCCGCGCCGGAATGGCCCATCGGCCAGATAGCGGTGGTAGACCGGAACGTGCTGCGCCTCGGCCTTTGGGAGCTTCTCTTCGGGGATCACGCCGCCGTGCCGCCGAAAGTCGCCATTAACGAGGCCATTGAGCTTGCCAAAAGCTTTGGCGGAGAATCATCGGGTAAATTCGTGAACGGCGTCCTCGGCACCGTCTACCGGGAGCTGGGAGAGCCCGGTAAGGAGCACCCCAAGCGGGGCGAGGCCATGGCGGCCAAGGAGGAGGATTATGTCGGCGCTGTTGTATTCCGCCGCGAGGGGAATAACATCCTCTGGGCGATGATCCACGACATTTTTAAACATTGGACATTCGTGAAAGGGCATAAGAAGCCGGACGAGACCGCCGAGGCGGGGGCGCTGCGCGAAGTAAAAGAGGAGATCGGTCTCGAAGGCAAGGCGATCGGCGTACTGGGACAAAATTCCTACTCGGCGAAAAACGAGGCCGGAGAGCCAGTCATCCGAAAGGTGAATTACTTCCTTGTGGGGACTGATGAAGAAAAGCTTACGATCGAAAAAGGCGCAGGCATTGTGGAGGCCCAATGGTTCCCCATGGAACAAGTATCAGAGACCAAACACTATGCCGATACGAACCACATCATCGAAGCGGCGATGGAAAAAATAAACAGTCAAAAGCCAAAGACAGAATGACGAAAGCCCCAGCGAACGTTCGGCTTTCAGCGTTGTGACCATGGATCTCTCGGCACTTGAATCTAAAATCGGCATCACCTTTCAGAATAAGGACCTCCTGGAGCAGGCCCTGGTGCATCGTTCCTATCTGAACGAAAACCCAACCTTCCGATTGTCACATAATGAACGCCTGGAATTCCTCGGCGACGCGGTACTCGAACTCATCGTTACCGAAGCGCTCTACCGGGAATTTCCGGCGAGGCCCGAAGGAGAACTGACCAGCTTGCGGGCGGCCTTGGTGAATTCAAGGATGCTTGCCGAACTGGGGGAGGAGATCGGATTGAATGATTTCCTCAAGCTCTCTCGGGGCGAGACCAAAGATGTCGGGCGCGCACGCCAGTTTATTCTCGCCAACACCTTTGAAGCGCTTATCGGCGCTCTCTATCTCGATGGCGGCTATGATCCCGCCAAGCGCTTTATCGAAGGCGTGCTCTTGGCGCGCCTGTCGGATGTCATTTCAAGAGAGCTGTATAGGGACCCGAAGTCCCTTTTCCAGGAAGAAGCGCAGGAACGGGTCGGCATTACGCCGACCTACATGGTAATGCAGGACTGGGGCCCTGACCATGACAAACATTTCGTCATCGGCGCGTATCTGGGGCGGGAGCTCGTTGCCCAGGGCGAAGGCCCCTCAAAGCAAACGGCCCAGGAGGAAGCCGCTCGGCAAGCTCTCGCGGCCAAGGGATGGGGGTGACTTTAGTATCCTCTCTCCAGGACTGCCGTGTCGGCATCGTTGAACTGGTTTTTATCAGTGGATGGATTCCAGGAAAATACGCTCACCGTTACCGGGTTCTCGCCGGTCTTATTTAATTCTCCAAACCCGAGCGTGAAGCGGCGTCCCTCACCGGGCCCGAGCGGCAGCTGGACGGGCGACGTGTAACGACCGTCAAGCGTAGGAAGATTTGCCGTGAACTGCCAGCGATCGGATGCTAATGTACCGACATTCACCACGGTGAATACGATAACCGGGCGCTCACCGGCCTGAACGGAATTGGCATGGAGAAAACCGGCGCCACCGCCGGTAGAGATACCGGTATCGATAACGCGGACCGAAAGGTCGGCCATCGGCTCCGGCGCTGAAGTCATGACCGGCGCGGGCGACCTTGGGCTGGGGAAAATCCGCAGCGGTGTTGGGGGAACGGGCGGAACTGTCACCTCGGGGACGGTAATGCCGGCGGCAAGGGACTCGGCTGTTGCGCCTTCAGTACGATAACGGGCAAGTTTTACCATACCAATAACTCCGGCGGCCACGAGCGAAAGCACACCAATGACCGCAAACACCGCCATGACTATTTCGGAACGAGAATACTGCATGGTGCCAATATTATGATATTTAAGTATAAAAAGTCAATACTATCGAGGCAACCCCGCTCGCTTCTTGCTGGGAAAATTATTCTATGATAAGGAGTAAGAGCGTGTACGCCGCAGGAAAATTGGCAACGAAAGGAGGTCCGAATGCAGAAGGAGAACTTCCGTCATGCGGCACTGCTTCTCACCCTGGCCGTGTTCCTGACCGGATGCGCCATTTTCTCCAAGCCCTCCGCCGAGATCCCAGCACCAGCCGCAACTGCCCGTCCAGCCGATCTCCTAATCCGGATCCGCATGCTCAAGGGGGATCCTGCCGCACGGACTCTGGTGGGCGAGGCCGCGGGAAAACAGCACGGCCGCGAAGCCGGCCCGTCCATCCGGCTTACCGCGCGTGAGGGCAAGATCCAGCCACATCCGGGGCGCTTCCGATTCACTGTTGAGCTCCGCGATTTCACCTACGAGCGAATGCGCGGCGGGACCATCCGGCTAAGCCGCGTAGTCGACGGAGAGCTCCAGCTCCGGGCAGTGCCCATACCTAAGGATTTTGGCCTGCCGGACAGTCAGGGCCGTCCTCAGCACCGCTTCGAAGTGGAGGTCTTGAACGGCGACGGCCTCATGGAGATTCATAACGACTGGGCCAATGCTGATTCCGTGCTGGCCGTCCGAGCACCCGATGAAGTCGGACGGCTCTTCCGACCCTATCCGCCCTATCGCGTGCTCTCAACCTGTACCCGCCAGCTCGTCGCCAGCCACCAGTGCGGGAAATACCGCGATACGAGCGTGGGCGAGCTCCTGAATTTGGTTCGCCACGATGAGGACCGGGTCACAACGGTGCTCTTTATCACCCACGTGGAAAAGTAGCGTCGGGCGGGAGGCCGAGGCCTCCCGCCATTTTTTCTCCCAATTTCCATGCCAGCAAATTTTGCAAGAATTACCGTCATAAGCGCCGTCATCGCTGTTCTGCCGCTTTTGGCTCTGGCCGATGACGATTTTGGAGGCGTTTTCTCTGGCAGTGATTTCGGCGGCATCTCCGGAAGTGATGCCGGCGGTGTATTCGAATTCCCATCCTTTGACGATGGCGGAATTGATATAGGTGGGTTCTTCGGCAGTGATGCCGGCGGGGTTTCCATCACGGATGATAGTATTGTTTTTGGTGGCGATGCGGGTGACGTAGAGACAAGTCCTGACGTCGGCGACGTTCTCTTCGGGGATTTCGGTGGGTTTTCCGTTTTCGATGAAAGCACTGATGTCGGCGGCATTGCCGCCTTTGGCGGAGTATCGGGATTTGATGGTACTTCGATATCTTCCACCTCGTTCGGAACATTTTTCGGATCTCCGGCAGAATTTACCGGCGGCGCCGAACCCACCGATAGCGGAACCGTTGTCATTGCCGAGAGCCCGGTCGAGCCGCCGCCATTTGCCGGTGAGCCGTTTTTTGCCGCCGCCGAGCCCGCACCCTTCGTCTTCGCCGGCGCCGAGCCCCTTGGTATTGTCGCCGTCTCTCACGCCATTCAACCGGCGGTCTCATCCCGTTCCACGGTCACGCTCTCGCAAATACCCTATACCGGCATCGGGAGCGTATTCACGACCGTACTCTTCATTCTTGCCGTTTTTGTCCTAAGCGGCATTGTGGCATATTTCCTCACGAGAGCCATGCATAGGCGTCGGGAGCGCACCAAACGCCTCACTCCCGTGAGGCCAACGGCTCCAAAGGCCATCCGACCGGTTTTTGCCGGATGGTAGCAAAAAATATCGCGCCATCTATCCCCCCGTGATAGTATAAAAAGGCCGGCGCATCACCGGCGCTTTTCGATAGAGTGATATGCGGCTCACTAACCTGACCCTTTCCGGATTCAAATCCTTCGCCCGTACGACCTCCTTTGAATTCTCCGTCCCGGCGAGCGCCATTGTCGGCCCGAACGGTTCCGGGAAGTCGAACGTGGCCGAGGCCATCCGTTGGGTGCTCGGCGAGCAATCCATGAAGACGCTGCGCGGCCGGAGGGGCGAGGACCTTATTTTCAATGGCTCACCGAGCGTACCGCGCATGGGCAAGGCCGCCGTAGCGCTCCATTTTGACAATCGCGACCATTTCATCCCCCTTGATTTCGAGGAAGTCCTGCTCGAGCGGAAAATATTCCGCGACGGCACGAACGAGTATTACCTGAACGGCTCCCAGGTCCGCTTGAAGGATATCGTGGAACTGCTGGCTAAAATCGGCCTCGGCGAAACAAAGCACAACATCATCGGCCAGGGCGAAGTTGACCGCATACTCGCCGCCTCGCCGCGTGAGCGGAGGGATCTCCTCGAAGAAGCCATCGGGCTCCGGCTGTATCAATTGAAAAAACGCGAATCCGAACGAAAACTCGAGGAAACCGATGAGAATACCGAACAGGTTTCCCTACTCCTGAAGGAGATACGCCCGCATCTTAAATTCCTGAAATCACAGGCCGAGAAAGCAGAGAAGCGCGAGGCCGTACGAGCAGAACTTGGGGAATATGTGCGCGCCTATGTCCGGGCGGAAAGCGCACTCATTGCCGGGGCCCGGGAACGCCTCAAGGAAGAGGCGGCCCCGGCGGAGGAAAAATTACAGCATCTTCTCGAAGAGACTGCTCGCTTGGCACGGGATATAGAAAATACCGAGAGAGGGGATGGCAGCGCCGGAGCACTGCGGGAGAAAGAAGAGGAGCTTGCCGAACTCGGATCCAAACGGCGCGAACTCGAGCGGGAACTCGGTCGTATTGAAGGCCGGCTTGAAACTGCGCCCCCGCGCATGCGCGGCCGGGAACGCGTGGGACTCGTCGAGGTCGAAGCCGCCCTCGACCCCATAATCGCCGAACTGAAAGAAGCCGCGCTACTGGATACTATTTCCGCCCTCAAAGAGCGCCTCCGCGCCATTTCTACCGCGCTGGAACGGGCGGTTTCCGCGCTGAAACGGGCCGGTGGGGATACTGCAGACGGCAATACTGCCCATGTTCCCGATCTCAAAGCCGAACGGGACCGCGCCCAAAAAGAAAAAGAACTTGTACTGCTAAATGTCGCACTCGAAACGGTCCGGAAAGGCCTTGGCGCGCATATCCAAAACGTGGGCCAGGCGCAAATGGGGCTCCGCGAGCGCTTTCAAAAGCTCCGCGAACGGGAGGATGAGGCCAACGTGCTGCGAACCGCCCTGCAACGGATCTCCTTTGAGCGGGAAAAACTTGGACTTCGCGAAAACGACTTTAACCGCATAATCGAGGAAAGCGGATTTGAGCGCCATGAACTTAAAAAACATGAGACGCTGCTGTCCCCGCTCTCGTCCGAGGAGCTAAAAAAGAAGATAGAACGCTTGCGGGCGCGCCTTGAGGAAATAGGCGGCATTGATGAGACGGTTCTGAAAGAATATCACAATACCAGGACCCGGCATGATTTCCTTGAGCGCGAATTAAATGATCTTGCCGCCGCGAGCAAAGACCTCCGCGAACTCATAACCAAACTCGAGGATCGCATTGAGCGCGACTTCCAGGCCGGATTTGCAAAAATAAAAGGCGAGTTCCATAATTACTTCCGCATTATATTTGGCGGCGGCAAAGGCGTGCTTGCCTATGTGCCGCTGAAAAAAACTGCGGGAGCAAACGGCGAGGAGGGAGAGGAGAATGGCAATGCCTCGGAGGGAGAAACGGACTATGGCATTGATATCGAAGTGGACCTGCCGCGAAAACGCATCAAGGGACTGGCCATGCTTTCGGGCGGAGAGCGGGCGCTGGTATCTATCGCGCTTCTCTTTGCCATCACCGCGGTAAACCCGCCGCCGTTCCTGGTGCTGGATGAGACCGATGCCGCGCTTGACGAGGCGAACTCTCAAAAATACGGCGCCATTCTAAAAGAGCTCGCCGCGAAAACCCAGCTCATTTTAATTACCCACAACCGCGAAACCATGCAGCAGGCCGGCATCCTCTACGGCGTCACGATGGGGGAGGATGGTATGTCTAAAATACTCTCGCTCAAACTCGAAGAGGCCAAGGCCTACGGGAATCATTAATGCTTGACCCGGTTTTCTTAAGAGACCTCGAAAACTCGTTAAAAATCTATATTTTCTGGCAGAGCACCGCGGGCGTAAGCCCGCGGGTGAATGCCAGCCCAGAGCGAAGCGGAGGAAAATACATAGACCCAGCAATTGTGCCAAGCGTATGCGCATTTGGCAAAATTGCTGGAAAGTGCGTAGCACCACGGCCGGAAGGCCGTGGGTCTCTATAAAAATTCCATGTTAACAATTTTTTGGCGGTCGCTTTAAAATTATTAACATGGATTTTCCGCGGCATATCGAAAAACCCCTTGCGCCCTTGACAACAAACCATACTTCGTGATACTACTTTCCACGGCGATCCAGTACGACTCAATGAGATGAGGAGGGATCACATGCCACACCGTGGCTACGGCGACGAGGAGGACGAGCGCCTCAGACGGCTCGTTCAGCGTAACGGCCTGAAGCCGGCGGGCTGGGTGAAAACCACTCGCTCCTTCAACCGCCGGTTCGGCAATCCCAAGCGGACGGGCGGAGCGCTCAAGGCCGAGTTCTACCGGCTCAAACGCATCGGCGACAAAGGACAGCATCAACGGGACGGTAAGGGTACGTGGCTACGCTTCAAGACCTGGGGTGATCGGGTTCTCGCGCGGGCGGGGACTCTGGGCGCGGAAGTCGCCGCACTGCGTGCCGAGAACCGCAAGTTCCGCAGGGAGGCAAAATCCCTCCGCGTACGGGCGGAGGCCGCCGAGGCCGCCAACCGCAGGATCGAGCAGGCGCTCGGCGCAGCCAAGCGACGGGCCGAGAAGGCCATGGTCGTCCACGCGAAGTAGAAATAGGTGTAGATCTTGCAGCTCCGCAGATTCCGGCGGAGCTGTTTTCATTTTATCCTTGACGATCAGTATTCGAATTCGTCCACCAACAGGCCGTTCGCGTCGCGAAACGTAACCTTGTCATGCAACGGATCGAACATTTTCTCCGTGCGACGAAGTGAAACGCGCCAGGTATCCCCGAGGAAACCGCCCCGGTCGCGGAAGTTTTTCACACACCCGGCATAGCTGAAATTCTGACTCATATACTCGATGCACCCCGGCCCGATGACCCCGGCTTGGAACGGACCTTCCGGCGCGCGGCAGGTGGAAACGGCCTCGATGGTATCAATGCAAGCGCCGCTGAAACCCCGTGCGATAAGTTTTGACTTATCCGGACTTGAATCAGCGCAGGAATTGGCGAGTGACGGCGTGAATGTATAGGACTCATTCAGATACCCGATGCAGGCGTTCTCGCGGAAATTTTTCTGATACCCCTGCGCACCAACAAGAGCCCTGACCTCCCCGCCCGGAGCGAGGATAACATCCTGCTCAAGCGCATCGATCTCCGGAATATTGTAGGCGCGGGGCAGGGTCGTGCTGAAGCGGCGGCTCGAAATGCTCCAGCCGGTAACGTCTATGGGCGCGCTGTCGGGACTGCCGCCAAGTCCGAAAAATCCACCGCCGCCGTAACGGATGGTAACATATTCCTCATCAGCGCTTGTTCCGGAGCGGTGGATATTGGCGATGCTGACTTTCCCCTTATAGGGGGATTCGCCCGGCCGCGGAGCTGGTTGTTCTGAACCCGCCTGCGGGGACGGCGTCCCGAACCCGAAGAATCCCCGCGATACCGGTTGGGGATTTTCAACCTCCGCGCCGAAACCGGGGCCAGTCGCAATGGGACCACTGCCGAAACGATCCAGGAACGGCAGGTCGAGACCACTGCCGCTTAAAAGATAATAGCCGGTAACTAGTCCGACGATGACGACGAAAATGCCAATGGGATTCATAGATTCGCGATTACCCCAAAATAGTTCCGACGATCTCCCGATGGCCGCGGAGAAAATCCTCCCCGGGCATGGATTTCCCTCCTTCCGGCTTTAACTGCTGAATGGCCATGGTTCCGCGTCCCGCCGCAACAAGAAATTCGTCATTCTCGTCGAACACCTCGCCGGGTCGTCCCTCGCTTTTTACCCCTTCCCCTTTCACCCGCGCCCTCTCTATTGCCAATCGTATGGCATTGCCGTTCCTCTGCCAAAACATATATGCACCGGGCCAGGGCTGGAATGCACGAACCTGCCGCTCGATATCGCGAGCCGGCATTGCCCAGTCAATGTGCCCGTCCTCCTTTTTCAGGATGCGGCTATAGGTGGCCGCCGCATGATCTTGCGGTCGGGGAGTTATTTTCCCTGTGGCCCAAGACCTAAGAGTTTCGAGGAATAATTCCACGCCAAGGTCAGTAAGCGCATCCGAAAGTTCAAGTGCAGTCCAGGCCCGGTCGCTAAGCGGGAACTCCCGGAAAGCAACAATGGGGCCATGGTCCATTTCGCTATCCATCTGAATGATGGTAACGCCCGACAGGGCATCCCCAGCGAGAATGGCCGATTGAATCGGGGTAGTACCCCGCCACCGGGGCAGGAGGGACGGATGAATATTTAAGGAGCCGAACTCTGGGACCGCAAGGACATCCGGAGGCAAAATTTTTCCGTAGGCCACCACCAGTGAAAGTTTGATATCATGTGCCTTCAATTCTTCCGCGAATCCACCCAACGTTACCGGCTGCAGTACCGGGATACCAAATTCAAGCGCGGCCAACTTCACCGCACCCGTCCCGTGGCCATCAGCCGCAGTAACCGCAAGTACGGGCTTTAGGCCACCTATGATGAGCCGCCGCAAAAATCGCGCGTTCTGGAGGGAACCGACAAATTCCGATGTTCCAAAAAAAGCGATCCGCATGGCTTTACAAATTACGAATACTTAAAATTTCCGAATATCACATCTATATCAATAGTATATACTATTGATATAGGAGGCGGGACGGTGCGCATATCCGATCCGTATATTTGTGTCCGCTCGTAATTCGTAAAATGGTCAAACTGCCTTGGCATCAATCGGGAAAAGATGTTTAGTCCGGTCGGCTATGAGCACGCCCTCAAGGTGATCCGTTTCATGCTGAATGACGCGGGCAAAAAACTTTGTAAAGCCCCGCGCGTGCTTTTTGGCATGTTCGTCGTACCACTCCAGATATACTTTATCGGCGCGCGATATCTCCCCGAACTTCCCGGGGATGGAAAGGCATCCCTCGGCCATTGTTCTTTTTTCCCGTGACTTCTTTTTCAAGACCGGATTGATAAACACATTGTACTCCCATTTCTTTGGTACTTTTGCCGTGTTTGAAGCGTTCGCGGTCTCATTGTCAACCGCCCTTGCCTCCTCCGAAACCAAAAAAATTTTGAGACCAACCCCGATTTGTGGCGCGGCAAGACCAACGCCATCTGCGGCGGCGCGAAGGGTATCCCTCATATCGGCAATAACCTGCCGGATGCGCGCTCCGGAAATATCCGAAAGCGGCACGCTTGCCGTTGGCGCGCGGAGCAAATTATGGGGGAGTTTTACGACGGGTTTTACGGACATCGCGTTTTCTTTTACTCCTGCGGGCGCGGTGCCGGCGCAGTTCCCGGAGCCAGGATCGCCGCTTCGGGAGACCTTTGAGCGCGCCGAAAAAATACCTGCCGCGGCTCCTTGGTTCGAGGCCAGGCTTGGCAAGAACATATTTGGCCAGCGCCCGGAGATCGGGCTCCTCATACATCTTGGCCACGCCGAGGTAGCTTGCGAAGCGCTTGGGTTCAAGCATCGTCCGCGAGAGGTCGTCGGCGAGCACATGCTCCCTGGAATGAAGGTGCTTGTCGGGCGTCAGGCGCATTTGACAAATCTGATATTATTTGATACATATTAGCAGGATTGCACCCCAAAGGAAAGGAGGCGGGACCATGGAAATCGTCCTGCCGTACTTCACGCCCCGAAAATGGGGCGTCCCGTTCCCGTTCTTCTCTACGCTCGCCGGCGCCAAGCAGGCGGGATTCGACGGCGTCGAGATCCACCTCGTCGGGCTGTCACACGCTGAGGCGCGCCAAGCGGCCGCCCGTGCGCGCCGCCTCGGGCTCACCGTGTCGGTACATCAGGCCTGGTCCGTGGAAGAGGACGGTGTCCGGCACATCTGGAACGCCGCCTTCGACCTTCTCGGCTGGCTCCCCCAGGGCCGGGACTACCCGCTCGCCGGGCATATCCCGGCCGGCATCAGCGCGCCGGCGGTGATCTACGCCGATCGGATGCACGAGCCGACGGACGCCGATACCTGGGTCCAGACCTGCTGTCATAGGGATGAGCGCGGGCGCTTCCTCGTCCCGTTCGAGCGCTTCCTCCAGGATATCCTGAACGAACGCACCCCCATCGTCTTCGATGTCCAGCATGTCCTCGAATACGCCTGCGGCGTCGAGGGCGTTGCCAGCCTGCCGCGCCGGCCTCAAGAGCTCCGGGACCGGCTCTTCGCCGCCTGGAAGATCATGCGTCCGCTGGTGAAAGAGATCCAACTAGCCGATACTGACCCCTCCCTCGGGAGTTCATGGGGCCGGAACCTGCCGCTCAACAAGGGCATCCTGCCCCTCCGGGAATTCTGCCGGATGGTGAAGGAATCCGGCTGGGACGGCCGCGTGGTCCCCGAGGTCCAGCCAATGTTCTACAAGTTCCGCAGGCACAGCTGGGCCGAGCTCCGGCGTCAGACCGCCAAGCTCTTCGCCTGACCGGGGGATGTGTCGCATCCTCCGTTTTTCTTTTTCCCAGTGCTCCACTAGCATGACCATTATGCGACGCCATATTCATTTTATCGGCATCGGGGGCATCGGCGTATCGGCGCTGGCGCGGCTCTACCGAAGCCGGGGTTTTCAGGTGAGCGGGTCGGACATTAGCCGCTCCGAGATAACCGACGCGCTCAAAAAGGAAAGCATTCAGACCTTCATCGGCAAGCACAAGGCCGCCAATGTCGCCGGTTCCGTAACCAACGTCATCCATACGGCGGCGATCCGATCGGATAATCCCGAGCTCGTTATTGCCAAACGCCGGCGCATCCCGACCCGAACCTATGCCCGGGCGCTCGGCGAACTCTCGCGGGGCTACCGCCTCATCGCCATAGCCGGCAGCCACGGCAAGTCGACGACCACCGCGCTTACGGCGCTCGCGCTTATTCGCGGCAAATTCGACCCGACCATGGTCATCGGCACCAAGCTCCGCGAATTCAGAAATTCAAATTTCCGGCTTGGGCGGGGGGCCTGGCTCGTAATCGAAGCCGATGAATACCGCGCTTCGTTCCTGAACTATCGTCCGACTATTGCCGTCGTGACCAACATAGACCGCGAACACCTCGATTACTACCGAACTGTGGCCAACGTCGAGGCGGCATTTTTAAAATTCCTTTTGCGCATTCAGCTCAATGGGACGGCCGTTCTGAACCGCGATGACCGGCGCACTCGACGCGTCGGCCGCAAACTTGCCCGTTCCCGCAAGGATATCCGCATCATCTGGTATTCGCTCCGCGATGCGGCGGCCGTAAAAATCCGGAAAGTCATCCGCATTCCCGGGCGGCACAATGTTTCAAATGCGCTTGCGGCGGTACAAGTGGCCTCAACCCTCCGTGTTCCGCGATCCGTAAGCTACCGCGCCATCGCTTCCTACCGCGGCGCGTGGCGGAGATTCGACTATCAGGATCATTTCGCCGGGGCCAAAGTATTCGCCGACTACGCGCATCACCCGACCGAAATAATGGCCACGCTTCAAGGGGCCCGCGAGCGCTTCCCCAAGAACCGCATTTGGTGCGTATTCCAGCCGCACCACTACGAGCGGACCCGCCTCCTCTACAAAGAATTTTCCCGCGCATTCAAGAATTGCGATGCGCTGGTACTGCTCGACATCTATGAAGTTGCCGGCCGCGAGCATGCAGGGAGAGATAACCGCGTCAATTCCGAGCGCCTGGCCAAGGCCGTAACCCGCCGCGGTACGCCAGCCCTCTACCTTAATAACCCCCGCCGCCTCAAGCCGTTCTTGAAGCGGTGGCTCAAGCCCGGCGACATCCTCCTCATGATGGGCGCGGGGGATATTTGGGAAATGACCAAAGAGCTGGCGGGCCGCAAATGACGAAGGAGCCGCGAATGCCCCAAGCAGAGAAGCCCCAAAACCCTTCCGCGCTTTGTTGCCTTTGCGCCCGTCGCCGCGTATAATCTTCCTGTGTCCAAACTTCGGGATTTTCTGAAACCATCGGTCATATTCCTCCTTTCGGTCTTCATCATCGCCGCCGCTTTCGGCGGCGGCATTTATGTGGGGTACGAGCGGCGGCCAGCCATTGAAAAAGTAAGGGGCGTGCTCGGCCAGGAAACCGCGAAGCCCCAGGATGTTGACTTCAGCCAGTTCTGGGAAGTTTGGAGCATCGTGGAGGAAAAATTCGTTGATCGCGATACCATTGTCCGTGACAAGCTGGTCCAGGGAGCCATCTCCGGCCTGGTCAAGGCCCTTGGCGACCCCTATACCGTCTTCCTTCCGCCCCAGCAATCAAAACTTTTCCACGAGGACGTGCGCGGCAGTTTCGGCGGCATCGGCGCGGAAATCGGCATCCGAAAAGAAATGCTGACCGTCATCGCTCCCCTGAAGGGCTCGCCAGCCCAACGCGCCGGACTCAAGGCCGGCGACAAAATTCTAAAGATCAATGCCACGACCACGGCCGACCTTTCCATCGAGGAAGCGGTGAGCTATATCCGCGGCCCGATCGGCACCACGGTTACTCTCACCATCAGCCGGGAGGATGAGGACGTCCGCGACGTGGAGATAACCCGCCAGACCATTGTCGTCCCCATCATCGAGACGGCGAAGAAGGGCGACGGGATTTTCTCCATCCATCTCCTGAATTTCAACGAATCCTCGCCGCTCGAATTCCGGCGCGCCATCCGCGAGTTCCTGCTTTCCGGCGATAAAAAGCTCATCCTCGACCTTCGCTCGAACCCGGGCGGATTTCTCGACGCGGCGATAGATATTTCCTCCTGGTTCATTCCCGCGGGGGAGGTCGTTGCCCGCGAACGCCTCGCCGGCGGCAATGAAGTCCTCTACCGGAGTTCCGGCCACCGCCTCCTCGAATCGGTGCCCGTCGTGGTATTGATGGATCAGGGTTCGGCTTCGGCCTCCGAAATAGTGGCCGGAGCGCTCCGGGACGCCAAAGACGTAAAGCTCATCGGCGCGAAAACCTTTGGCAAGGGCTCGGTGCAGGAAGTGGATAATCTGAAGGACGGCGCATCACTGAAAATAACCATTGCCAAGTGGTTGACGCCAAAAGGCATCTCCATCAACGAAAAAGGCCTCGAACCGGATATCACAGTAGAAATAAAGAAGGAAGACGCCGAAGCCGGAAGAGACCCCCAGCTGGAAAAGGCCATTGAGGTACTGAAAACCTTATAACCCGATCAAAACGATTAACCGTTCCACTTCACGGGACTCGATGAAGGCGGTGAAAACGGACGACTTTACCGAGCGCAGCGATTCATCGTCTTCATCGGCTTGACCAACGTGAAACGATTGACCATAAGGGTGCATGGCCGCGTCCAAAAGGTGTTTTTCCGCCGCACTGCCCAATTCCATGCACGCGCGCTCGGCCTCACCGGTCTTGCCCGGAATGAAGAGGACGGCTCGGTAACCATTATCACCGAGGGCGCGGAGGAAAAGCTGGAAGGTTTTCTTGAGTGGTGCAAAAAGGGCTCGCCGCTTACGGATGTTACCGGTACCGAGACCGAGTGGCAGGATGCCACGGGAGAATTCAGGGAATTCGAGATCCAATAGCTTTAC
Organism: uncultured Candidatus Saccharibacteria bacterium; assembly: GCA_964365675.1. Taxonomy (GTDB): domain Bacteria; phylum Patescibacteriota; class Minisyncoccia; order Sungbacterales; family SURF-37; genus JACQMJ01. The sequence continues at coordinate 38,339 of CAYIQX010000001.1, forward strand.
GGATTACGGATCCATGCCGATATACGGATCTGTCTATCCGTACAGATCAGTAATCTGTAAAAACATGAACATGAAGGTTATCCTGCTCAAAGAAGTCCCAAAGCTCGGAAAAACCGGGGACGTAAAGAGCGTCAGCGACGGCTACGGCAGAAATTTTCTCCTGCCGCAGGGACTAGCTGAACTTGCAACTGACTCCAAACTCGCATCGCTTGACCGCCGCATGGCCGAGCGCGTGAACCACGACGAGCGCGAAAGGAAACAGTATGAGACCCTGGCCGCCAAGTTGGGAGAAATCGTCCTCTCGTTTACCGTGAAGGTAGGGGAAAAAGGCCAGGCGTTCGGGTCCGTAACGCGCGAGGATATTATCGGAGCGCTGAAGACCCGCGGCATTGCCATTGAACGCGGCTGGATAGAGCTTGAACACGGCATCAAGGCAGTAGGGGAGCAAACCCTCACTGTCGCCTTTCCGCATAATGTTATCGGGCACGTCAAAATCGCCATTGCGGCAGCAAAAGGTAGGGAATCCAGGAAATAAGATCTAGGATTAAGGCAATGAAGTCCCGTTCACCCGGCCAAGCGTCCCTACTACTTTCTAGTTTCTAGTTCCCGCGGCATGACCCGATACATTTTCGTCTGCGGCGGGGTGATGTCCGGCATTGGCAAGGGGGTGGCTACGGCTTCCATAGCCCGGATCTTGAAATCCCGGGGCTTTCGTGTCTCCGCCCTCAAAATTGACCCCTACATCAACGTGGACGCCGGAACCATGAACCCCATTGAGCACGGCGAGGTGTTCGTGACTGAAGACGGCATGGAGTGCGACCAAGACGTCGGGAACTACGAGCGGTTCCTCGACGAGGACATGCCGAAGGAGAACTACATGACCACGGGTGCGGTCTACCTCTCCGTGATCCAGCGCGAGCGGAACCTGGAGTACGGCGGACGCTGCGTTGA
>CAYIQX010000002.1:0-37530 GCA_964365675.1 uncultured Candidatus Saccharibacteria bacterium
TTGCGGGATCTCGGCCTTCATCCTCGGAGACGGGGCGTTTGCCTTTGGCAAAGCGCCTCGCGTCTGGCCCCGAGAGCCGCGAGGTATTCGGCGCGGGCGGTAATAAAGTTACCGGCAATCGAAAAGCGGCCCGGAGGGCCGCCTATAATTGTTGATTCCTGCTTCTTGCTTCGTGCTTCTAAAGCGGATTCCGTGCTCCCCGTACCTCAAAGTGAACATGGCATCCGGTAGAGTTGCCCGATGAGCCAAGGAGTCCAATGGTCTCGCCTTGGCGCACACTCTGACCCGGAACTGCGACAATCTCTTTCAAATGCGCATAAAGGGTCTGGGTGTTGTTGGGATGCGAGATGACAATGTAACGCCCGTATCCTCCATTCCAGCCGCTGGAACGAGCCGCCAAGACCTGTCCATCGGCCGAGGCGAGTATGGACTGGCCGCAGGAGTTGGCGAGATCCACACCATTGTATCCATGAATACCTCGCGAACGGCGCCCGCCGATAACCGGCCGGACGTAGTATCCGTCAAACACGGGTAAGTTCGCGAATGCGCGCGGTGCGGGGAGAGAGGAAGAGATGGGTGCGGCCTCACGAAGCTCACCGTTCGGGATGATGAGCGAGGCGCCGAGGAGGAGGTGCTCGTCCGGCGCCAATCCGTTGAATTTCAAAATATCGTCGATGGCAGCGTTATATTTCTTGGCAATGGAGGCAATCGTCTCGCCCTTTTTCACCTCATGCTTCACCCCCGATACGGGCAGGATGATGATCTGATCGCCCGTCTTCAAGGAACGCACATTGGCAATGTTGTTGGCCCAAAGAATGGTGTTGACCGATACGTCAAAGGACTTGGCTATGCCGGCAAGCGTATCGCCGGGCCGGATCGTATACAGGAAGATCTGCCCGGCCGGCGTCACATCATTGGCGACCGTCCCCACGGGATTTAATGGCGCTATGAGGGCGTTCTCCTGAATAACGGGGAGGCCGCCTGAGTCGTTCTCGTCATCCCCTCCGCTCGGGGGACGGTTTTCGGCCCCGAGAGCAGAAGCGGCGGCCGCGGTCCCTGTTCGCGGCACGAATGCCGGCAAGCCGTCCTCCACTTCGGAAGGAACGGCATTAAAAAAACGCGCCAGCATCGAGAAGAACCCCGCGTGCGAAGATCGAGGCAGGAGGAGTACGCTTAGCGCCAGAAAAGCAGCCAATCCAACGGCAAAACCCCCCTTAAAAGTCAAAAGCTTCTCTGGAGAAAGAAGCGTTTTCGATCGATTTAGCTCGATTTTCTGGTCCCTGACCCCTAGCGGGAAAACGGCGGACTCTGAAGGGCCAGGCAGGCGTTCGGTATAAATAGCAGGATCTTTCCGGGGCAACAGGACGATATAGGGGCCCAGAAAAGCAAGATATTACGCGACTTTTACCGATCTTGGCGGAAAAAGGATATGCCTTTTCCAGCCGTTCCACCAGTATATCCTGCCCCGGCCGCCGGGACAATCCGCCCTGTACACAGCACTCGCTATCGGTCGAGAGCGTTCCACTAGCGCCGGATTGGTGGGGAAGGCCTTTTTTGCTAGGATACGGCCACTCATGCCGGAAAAAAAGGAAAATCCCATGCTGGCCGGGCTTAATGAACGCCAACAAGAAGCCATTCTTACCATCGAGGGGCCGGTGTTGGTCATTGCCGGACCCGGGTCGGGGAAAACCAGGGCCCTCACCCACCGCATCGCGTTTCTTTTGGCTTCCGGAATACCGGCGCGGCGTATTCTCGCGCTCACGTTCACCAATAAGGCCGCAGAAGAGATGCGCGAACGAGTTGGGAAGCTCCTCCGGAACCATCCTTCGTCTTTGCCGTTCACCCCGTCAGCGGCCTCGCTGCTAACGGGGTTCATCGGCACATTCCATAGTTTTGCCGCCTTCCTCCTCCGTCACGAAGCCGCCAAGATCGGCTATCGCCGCGAGTTCACTATTTACGACGAGGATGACCGCATGGCGCTCCTTAAGGAACTCATGAAAGAGCTTTCCATACCCAAACACATCTCGGCCACGGCCGCGGCCGCGGTAATTTCCGACCTGAAGTCCGGCCTCATCGCTCCGGACGAATACGAAGGCCGGAATGCCGCCGATCCCTTCGGCCGGGCTGTCGCGAAAATTTACGAAACATACCAAGAGCGCCTGCGTTTTTCCAATGCAATGGATTTTGACGATCTCATTTTCCATGCCGTCCGGCTCCTCCGCGACCAGCCCGCGGTCCGCGAACGGTGGCAGAAACGCTTCTCCCACATCCATGTGGACGAATATCAGGATACCTCTTTGAGCCAGTACGAGTTCGTCCGTCTGCTGGCTAGAGAGCATAGGAACCTTTTTGCCATCGGGGACGATGCGCAATGCCTCCCCCCCGGAACATTGATCCATACTCCAAACGGCAAGAAGCCGATTGAACGCATTACCGTCGGCGATCAGGTGATTTCAGCTGCCGGCTTCGGGAAAGCCATGATCTCAAGGGTTACCCGGGTTCACCGCCGTGAAGGTAGCGAGCCGCTCATCCACGTCACGACCAGAACAAACAAGCGGCTAACTCTTACCACCGGCCACATGGTGTTCGCAAAGCTCACCGTTGATCCAAACCTCTACTACATCTATCTCATGGAGCGGATCGATAAGGGGTTTCGTATCGGACACACCCGGGGAGTGCGTGGGGGCACCAGAAATGGAATGCGGGTACTGGTGAACGGGTTGCAGATCCGAGCGAACCAGGAGGCGGCTGACAAAATATGGATTCTCAAAGCCGTACGCACCAGAGAAGAAGCCGTCCTGCACGAACAGCTCTTTGCGTTCAAGTACGGCGTACCGACTACAGTTTTTTACGACAAGGGGCGGAACATTTCCCTTAGCCAAAAATCAATCAATCTCCTTTTCTCGGCTATTGACAGCCGGGCAGGCGCTCGGCAGATTTTTAAGGATCTCCGACTCTCCCCGGGACATCCCCACCACCGACCGAAGGGCGTAACACGCGCCGTAGCGCATGCGCCAATTCGGCACCGAGCGGTCATAGATGTCTGCTACTTCGGCGGGAGCCAACCCTCAGAGCGATACCCGTGGCATGATCACCGAATTTCTCTCGTTAGTGCATCACCTGCCCTTGAGGAGCGACTGCGGGGTCTTGGCCAGTGGTCCATTCGGGAAGCAAAGGCGGGAAGTAAATCATGGCGCATCGAAACCGCACGGAAAGATTACCACGAATGCCGCGAGTTCGTCCGGACGCTCGCCGCCACCGGCAACCTCGAAATACACGAGAAGGCCCGTCTCACCGCGGACGAGGGTAACTTTGACCTTATGCCTGCATCCAACCTCCAGCCCGGCATGGTGATTCCCATTCTCTCCGAAAAGGGAATCCAGCAAGAATTAATCGAGACGATTGAAGAAAAACCATACACCGGGCCGCTCTACGATCTTTCCGTCGAGAACACCCACAACTACGCGGCGAACGGCATCATCGCGCATAACTCCATTTATTCCTGGCGCCAAGCCGACTATCGCAACATTTTGAACTTTGAGCGCGACTGGCCGGAAGCCAAAGTCATTCTCCTCGAAGAAAATTACCGTTCCACCCCGGAGATCCTGCATGCGGCCAACACCCTCATCGCCAAAAATCAGGATCAAAAACCGAAATCCCTATGGACAAAAAATCCCTCGGGCGGGCGACCCGAAGTGCGCGCGCATGAACATGAACGGGCCGAGGCCGGATTCATCGCCGGTGAAATTTTTTCGCTCCGCCGGCAAGGGTATGCGTGGCGCGAGTGCGCGGTGCTCTACCGCACCAACGCGCAATCCCGCGCCATCGAAGAGGCGCTCATTGAGTACGGCATCCCCTATACCATCATCGGCGGCATCCGCTTTTTCGCGCGGCGCGAGGTAAAAGACCTCGTCGCCTATCTCCGCTACCTGACCAATCCTGACGATACGCTCGCGTTGAAGCGCATCATTAATGTTCCGACGCGCGGCATCGGGCCGAAAACCTTTCTAAAATATCTTTCAAAGGAAACACGAGGCCTGCTGATAAAGGACCGGCGAAGCATTGCCGCGTTTGACACGGCCATCACGCGGCTTGGCGGGGCCTTGGGAGAAAAAACTCTGGCCGAATTCCTCCGGTTTCTCATCAAAACCATCCGCTACGAAGAATACCTGGCCGACAGCCGCGACGGCGAATCGCGCATTGAGAACATACGAGAGCTCGTATCGGTAGCGCGGAAATACGACGCGCTCCCGACTCGGGAGGCCATCGTGCGGCTCCTGGAAGAAGTGGCGCTCCTTTCGGCCGATGATGAGGTGAAGACCGGGGATGAGCGCGTGCGCCTCATGACGCTCCACGCCGCCAAGGGCCTTGAGTTCTCCGCCGTATTCATGACCGGCCTCGAAGAGGGACTGTTGCCGCATGCCAAATCCATTACCGGGAGCCGGGCCGAGCTTGAAGAGGAGCGACGCCTGGCCTATGTCGGCATGACGCGCGCCAAGGAGCGACTGTATCTGACCTGGGCCATCACCCGTACGCTTTTCGGCGAGCGCGAGGTCAACATGCCGTCGCGGTTCTTACGAGAACTGCCCTCCGAGATGGTTGAAGGGAATTTCAACCCAGACGAGGAATTGATCATCGTTGATGAGTCATGATTCACGATTCACGGAAACGTCTGGGCCAGCACTTCCTTGTCTCACCGGACGTGCTGAAAAAAATAATTGCCGCAGCCGAGCTTTCCCCAAATGATACGGTACTCGAGATTGGACCGGGCGCCGGAGCGCTCACCCGCGCGCTGGCGCGCCATGCCGGCCAGGTCATCGCCGTAGAAAAAGACGAGCGCCTTTGCCGCGAGCTTGAGGCAGAGTTTGGACGCGAACGCATTTCCAATGTCCGGCTGGCTTGCGGTGATATTTTGAAAATCCCATTGGCCGATCTCGGCTTGCCCCGAAGTTACCGGGTCATCGCCAATATTCCTTACTATCTGACAAGTCGCCTGATCCGCCGGCTCCTGGAAGGCGAGCGGCTACCGAGCGACGCGTTCCTCATGGTGCAAAAAGAGGTCGCGCTTCGTATTACAGCAAGACCTCCGGACATGAATCTCCTCGGCTTGTCAATTCAGATATATGGCGCGCCCGAAATTCTTTTTTTCGTTTCGAGAAGCGCTTTCTCACCCCCGCCCGAAGTGGAATCGGCCTTCATCGCCATCCGGGATATCCGCCCCCTTGAGAGCCGCCACAACGCCCCAGCCGGAGTACTTTTCCGCATTGCCCGGGCGGCATTCCAGGGGAAGCGAAAAACCATCGAAAATTCCTTAAGCCACAACCTGAAGATTCCCAAAGCCCTACTGGCGGAAACCATTTCTTGGCGCTATTTGCTTAAAAAAAGGCCGGAAGAGCTGGAAATAAGGGAGTGGGAGCTGATAAGCCGCAGTCTCATGGCTTATTTTCCAGAGAGCATCTCCGATTAAGCCCCGCGGCAGTAAAAAGGCGTGAAACAGTATCCAGTTATTAACAGTATTTTCGCAGGTTTTCCCGCGTGAATGCTACACTTACGCCATGGGCATACTGGCCCAGGGCGTTTTTGCCTTGAGACGCAAGAAAAAAATCCTTGTCGCGGTTTTAGTATTGCTCGGCACGGCGGGCGTGCTGATTTTACTGTCCCAGAAATACCGTCCCGCGACCGTCCCCTCAGCGCTCCGGACCAAAGACCCGGCCTTGGCCCATAAGATCGCGGCCGAGGCGGCGAAAGACAGTGACCAAGACGGTCTCAAAGATTGGGAGGAAGCGATCTGGCAGACCAACATGCACAAAGCCGACAGCGATGGCGATGGCACGCCGGATGGCGAGGAAGTCGCCCAAAACCGTGACCCGCGCCTCGCCGGTCCGAACGATACACATACGGCCTCCCCTGAAACCGGTGGTATAGAAACGGATAAACCTACGCCGGAAAACTTGACCGCGCAGGTGGGGGCGCGGATCGCAACTGATGTTCTCTCGAACATCAACCAAGGAGGCGTTGGATCCGAAGAACTGATAAATGAATACGCCGGAGATCTTGCGGCGGTGCAGGTGCTTGATGGCGCAGAGGTTTTTTCAGCACGCGCTCTTGCGCCCGCGAAGGACAACGATCTTCTCACTACCGTAAAATTTCTCTCTGCAATCGAGGAGGTATGGCAGAAATATTTCAAAGCCGGCCAGCCCTCCGACCTTGAGGTATTTTTCAACGCGTTCGAGAACGGCGACGGCTCAACCGCTCCGGCGGAACTTGAGCACTATATCACCGGTTATGGCGAGGCCATCCGCGTCATCCGGACAACGCCGGTCCCGAAGGACCTTCAAAAAACCGCTCTTGAGTTCCTGAACTATCTTTCCCGCATCCGCCGCTCGGCCGAGCTCATGAAAAACTTTCAGTCCGACCCCCTCTCGGCCATGCTCGCGGTCCGCGAGCGCCTGGCGCTGAATCAGGAGTTCGGTGATTTCATTCAACGGACGATAGCGGAAGCGGAAAAAATTATCAGCAAAGGGGTTTCCGAATTACAACCACAGTCCGCGAAAAAATGACATGAAATGGCTTCCCAAAACCATTCTTCATCAAGCGGTAGTTATCCTACTCTCCTTTGCAATTATTGGACCGGTTGCAATACCGTTCTTACCGCTTATAGCGCGCGCCGAAAGCGAGTTCGATGCGGAGCAAGAAGCGGAACTCGATCCTTCACTGGTCGAAGAGCCCGAAGAAGAAGGCGACATAACCAAAAAGCCGAATCCTATAGGCTGTTTAAGCAATCTGGCGGCCGCTGCGGCTACTGCAGGCGGCTGGTTCACGGGTGGACTTGCGGTACTAGATCTCACCAACCTTGCCTCCACCATCTATGGCTGTGTCCAAACAGCGCTGGGAGCAGTATCCGGCACTGTTACCTCCGGCGGCGTCGGCTACCTGGTCTCAAAGTCAAAAGCCGATGCGATTGCAACTACGCTTCTGAAAACCACCATCAACGTCGTGCGGGACATGATCATCCGCTGGATCCTGACGGGACGATTCGAGGGGCCGGTATTTTCTGCAAGCTTCGCCATTGATGTCCGCCGCGCCGCCGAAAACGCTTCCCGAGCTATTTTGCAGGAAGTAACCTCACTCCCTATTTGTGCGGGCCTGCCCTCTCCGCCGCCCCAGGCATTCTTCAACGTGCGGCTGAGGGATCTCTCCTGTTCGTTCAACGACCTGGAGCGATTTCGGAAAGGCGAAATCTTCGATTACGACCTTCTCGCGCTCAGCGAGGCGGAAGAAAACGATTATTGGAACCGGACCATGTTCATTCTTGATCAAAAACTTATCGCCGAAGCGGCGGCCCGGGAATCATTCACTGAAGATTACCGTGCCGGCCGGGGATTCCTTTGCATACGGGACGAGAAGGGCAGGTGCACCACTCCGGGCAGTGCCGTGGGAGAACTGGTAATGGACCAGGTCATTCGCGGCCCGCGAGAAGAGGGAACGGTGGCTCAAACCACCCAGCAGGCCATTGGCGCCATCATTGATACGGCCATCCGCGTGGTCATTGAAAAGGGACTGGGCGGCGTATTTGGACCAAGTAGATGATCCATTTATCCAAAACTAGGAAATTTGCCATGGCTGCTCCCCTGTTCTTCGTGGGGGCGTTGATAATTCTGCTGACCGCTCTACCTCAGGTTGGCCAAGCACTCACCGCAGAAGAAATTGAACAACTTGATCGGGCGGCAAGCACAGCTGATGAGCGCACACCCGAACAAAGGGCTGCGGCAAAAGAGGTCCTGGACGCCACTACCAAGACCGGAGGAACAAGCAGTGAGAAAACCGCTGGCTGTGGTTGGCTGTCGGGCCCTGGCTGCTTTTTCACTAATTTTTTGGATCTCATCTCGGATATTGGAATCCAATTCCTCGTGCGCCTCGCCGGATTCTTTTTCGACTACTCGATGCAGTATGCCCTGACCGACATCCGGGAAACGGAATTTGTCTCGCTTGGTTTCAGGATCACGCTTGGCGTCGCCAACATGTTCTTCGTGCTCATCCTCCTTTGGATCGCCATCGCCACCATCTTCGATTTTGAGCCCTACACGGCGCGCTCCCTTCTGCTCAAGCTCATCATGGCGGCCCTCTTCATCAACTTCAGCCTGCCCATAGGCGCGGCATTCATTAATCTTGGCAATGGAGTTGCACGGGTTTTCTATGAACGCTGTTGTCCCGACGGCAAAGCGGCCAAAAAATTCATCCAAATATCGAAATTCCAGATTCTCAAGGACACTACCCCTGGGCTTGGTGCCGGAGCAGAACTCTTAAAACTTGAAGAACCGCAAAGCATCCCCGCCACTTTCCGAGGATCCATTTCCTCGGCGTTATGGAAAATCATCCTCTCGCCCTTCCTTATTTTCGTCCTTTTTGCCGGCGCCATCTTCGTATTTCTCCGCCAAATACACCTCGCCTTTCTCTTGGTGCTCGGCCCCCTTGCTTTTCTTTCCATGATCCTGCCGGCTACGCAGCGCTTCTATACCGGCTGGTGGGAGCGCCTCATAAAGTGGTCTTTCTTTTTGCCGGCTTTTACATTTTTCCTTTTCCTTGCGCTGGAAACCGGAGGAAATCTCCTCACGGTTTCCTACCGCTCGCCGGGGGCCGACAAGGGCATCCCGTTCTTCTTCCAATACTTCATGGTGTTAGCGCTCCTCCTGGGCTCATTAACCGCTGCAAACCAGATGTCGTTCCACGGCGCCGCAACCGTGTTGGGCTGGGGAAAAAGCATGGCCAAGGGGACTCGCGGGTGGGCGAAGCGGAAGGGGTGGAAATACGCCGCCGGCTTGGTTACCGGTCCTGCAGTAGCGAAGGTTCCGGGTGGACGCTACTTAATGCGCCTCCCGGGGATACGCCAGGCGATGGTCGCAACGACCCAAAAAGGACGCGGTATCGCAAAGAAAGAGATGGAATTTTACTCGAAACTCGGCGACAGCGATCTTATCCCGACCTTACAGGGCATGCGTGGCGGGCTTGCCAAACAGGTGCTCCAATCGCTCCCGGGAAAACGGTATCACAGCGCCAAGGCAGAACATAAGCCAAGATATGAAGAACTTTACAAAAAATTTGGCATGGACCTCCCGAAGAAGAAAACAACTGAAGAACGGCTCGATGATGCGGAAGGAGACATTGAGGGTATTAAAAGCGAAGCGCCATCTTAAGCTTATCTTTCGCAATGGGTATGGAGACCGCTTCTAGTGTCCAGCAAATCATAGGGAAGAAGTTCGAATTCTTCCCCGATGACCTTAAGTCCGTGGTGGGGACTACACCACTTGCAAATATTATTTTCCAGGTAGGAAGGGACCACGGCCTGGCTATCGATAAAATCGGTTACTTGAGCGAAGTCGTCGGCGATTTTTTGGCCGGAGATATTGAGGCAAAGGACATCATACCGACCATCCAGGACCGTCTTTCTCTCTCGATAGAAAAGAGTAGAGAGATTGCAAAGGGGATCAACCGCCTCGTATTTAGACCTCTCAGGGAAAAACTACGCGGATTATCCGAAAGACCATCAAGTGCAACGCCAGTGCCGCCGGCCGTATCGCCCACAATGCCGCCTCCATCATTCAGAGTTACGCCGCCGCCCCAGGTCCCGAAATCGCAACCGCTTGAAATTTCTAAACCCGAAACGTCTCGAAGGCCCGAGCCGCTTATTATCCGCCCGCTCCCCTCCTCCCGACCAGTTTACGAGACCCCAAGATCAACATCGGCAAAAACCGCCGGAGAAAACAAATGGCCGATCAGTGATATCAACGGAGGTACTCCGCCGAAACCTTCTGTTCCCCTCTCTGTCCCCATCACCGGAACAGCGCCTCGCACGGCCGAGAAGCCGGCGGTTGTACCGACGCCCGTGGAGCATCTCCCAATGCCGATGCCCGCCGGAGCATCCGCACCCGTCATTAGACCATTCGGGGTTCACCCACCCCCACCAGCGTCAAAAACAGAAATGCTGTCACAACCGCCTTCGCCCCCCCAGAAAACTGAACTTCAAAAACCCCCGCCGCCCGCGGCGGCATACAATCGCGTCAAGGAGCAGGTTGAAAAGGAACTGGCGGCATTCAGGTCCATACCCGCCCCTGAAAAGCCGCCCGAAGCAAAGCCATTGCCAGTGACTACCAAAGAGCTACTCCGGCAGGAAATCGAAAAATTCAGGACCCCGCCCCCATCTCCGACAGCCGGCGGGCCGCCGCAGAGACCCGAAGTCCCCAGCACCGAGGCATCCCCGCCGAAAGAACCAGCATCCGCGCCGCTGAAACTTCCCTCGCAGAAGATTCCCAAACCATCGGCGCCCGAAAAGTACACCACCGATCCATACAAGGAACTGCCGGAGTGATCCGGGAAGACCGTACCATGCAGCAATTTCAGGTTCCCCAATTCATCAACATCGAGGACCGCATCATTGGGCCGCTGACGCTTAAGCAGTTTCTGTATCTTCTTGGTGCGGCGGCGATCGGCATAGTGGGATGGTCATTCCTCCATTTCATTCTTTTTGTCCTTATACCGCTGCCGTTTGCCGGTCTCTTTATCGCGATGGCATTCGTAAAGATCAGTGGGCGCCCTCTTCCCGAAATTTTTTTTGCCGCAGTCAATTATTACCTCCGGCCGCGACTATACCTCTGGCGAAAAATTCCTGAAAAGAAAAAAATCGCCGCTGTCCCCGCGGCCAAGGAAGACCTGCTCCTTGCCGGCGTACCGAAATTTTCAAGCTCAAAACTCAACGACCTGGCCTGGAGTTTAGATATCAAGGAACGCCTCGGTAAAGAAAACTGATCATGTTCGTCGATAACGCCTCAAAAAAAGCCGCATCTACCGCCGCATCGCAGGAATTTCTGCCCATTGATGCCATACGCGATAACATCGTTCTCCTGAAGGGGGGCGGGGCACGAGCCGTACTTATGGTCTCCTCGCTCAATTTTGCCCTGAAATCGGAAGAGGAACAGGATGCGCTCGTTTTCCAGTATGAGAACTTCCTGAACGCGCTCGACTTCCCCTTGCAACTCATCGTTCAGTCGCGCCATCTGAACATCCGCCCCTATCTCGACATCCTCGTCGAGCGCCGAAAGGAGGAAACGAACGATCTTCTAAAAATACAGATTGGGGAATACGCCGATTTTGTGAAATCTTTCGTGGAAATGACGAACATCGTGACCAAAACATTTTATGCGGTCGTCCCGTTCGTCCCATCGGTGGCTGAGCGAAGCAGCGGTTTCCTAAAGGGACTCAGTTTGATGTTCGGCAAATCGGCAAAGCCAGGCGCAAAAGAAGACGAGAGCTTCGTCCAGCTGCGGAATCAACTTCTCCAGCGGGTAGACGCAGTCAGCGCCGGCCTTCGCCGCCTGGGCCTTAGAGTCGCTCCGCTCAACACCGAGGAACTGGTGGAGCTTTTCTACGGCCTGTATAACCCTTCCGAATCACAGCAGATCCGCGAGGACGAGCGTAAGGAAAAAGCAACGATATGATACGGATACCTTTTTTTGGCGGACAAAAAGGGAGCGCGCCGGAAATACTCTCCGTTTTCCCCGAGCAGATTTACCGGTCGGGCGTAGCCACGCTCCGTGATGTTATTGCGCCCGCCGCGCTTGAGATCAACCCAAGCTTCCTCCGCCTCGGAGAAAAGTTCGTGCGCACGCTCTTTGTTTTTTCCTACCCCCGCTATCTGAACACCAACTGGTTTAGTCCCGTCATCAACCTCGACAAGGTATTCGATATCTCGTTTTTTATTCACCCCGTGGAAACATCAGTCGTACTCTCACAGCTCCGAAAACAAGTGGCGCGGGTGCAGTCACAGATCTCCATGCGCGAGGAAAAAGGACTGGTGCGGGACCCCATCCTTGATACCGCCTACCGCGATCTCGAAGAACTCCGTGATAAACTCCAGCAAGCGCGAGAACGTCTCTTTAACTTTGGCCTCTACCTCTCCGTGTACGGCGCTTCCCTTGAAGAGCTCGACAAGGCCGAAGCGGAGATCCGGACCATGCTCGAAGCGCGGTTGGTATACCTGAAGCCCGCGCTCTTCCAGCAGGAAGAGGGCTTTACTTCATCCCTGCCTCTCAACCTCGACCGCCTGCAGGTGCACAATTACCTGAACTCCGGCCCCATCTCCTCGACGTTCCCCTTTGTCTCTTTTGACTTAACCTCGAACCGCGGCATTCTCTACGGCATAAACCGGCATAATAACTCTCTCGTACTTTTCGACCGCTTCTCCCTTCCGAACGCTAATTCCGTGACGTTCGCGACGTCAGGCGCCGGCAAGAGCTATGCCACAAAGCTTGAGATACTGCGCTCCCTTATGTTCGGCGTGGACGTCATCGTCATTGACCCGGAGCGTGAATATCAGTATCTCGCCGAGGCGACCGGCGGCGCATTTTTCAACATTTCCCTCACTTCGCCAAACCATATAAACCCCTTCGACCTGCCCATTCCGCGGGAAGACGAATCGCCCTCGGACGTGCTCCGCTCGAACATTATCAACCTCGTTGGATTTTTCCGGATACTTTTGGGCGGGCTCACGCCGCAGGAGGACGCCCTTCTTGACCGCGCCATTGCCGAAACATACGCGGCGCGCGACATCACTCCGGATACCGATTTTGCGTCCGCCGTACCGCCCACGCTTTCGGACCTTGAACTGGTGCTCGCGGCCACGGAGGGCGGTGAAGATCTTGCGGTACGACTGAAAAAATATACCGGGGGCACCTGGGCCGGCTTCATCAACCAGCAGACCAACCTGGACGTAAAAAACCGCCTGGTCGTTTTCTCGGTGCGCGACATGGAAGAGGAGCTCCGGCCGGTCGCTATGTACATGGTGCTCCACTATATCTGGAATCTCGTCCGTTCCGAACTGAAAAAACGCATCCTGGTCGTAGATGAGGCCTGGTGGTTGATGCGCTATGAGGACGGCGCCTCATTCCTGTATGGCATCGCCAAGCGCGCCCGGAAGTACTACCTCGGCCTCTCCACTATCACCCAGGACGTGGCCGACTTTATGGGCTCACCCTACGGCAAGCCGCTGGTAACCAACTCCTCGATGCAGCTACTCCTCCGGCAGTCGCCGGCGACGATCAAGACGGTCGTTGAAACCTTCAACCTCACCGATGAGGAAAAGTTCCTTCTCCTAGAATCAGAGGTGGGGGAAGGAATATTTTTCGCCGGACTAAAACACGTGGCCATTAAAGTCATTGCCTCCTACACCGAAGACCAGGTCATTACCTCTGACCCATCGCAGCTACTGCTTATTAAGAAGTCCAAGGAAGAATTCGCAAAGGTCCATAGCTCTGATGCGGTCGAACAGCCGGCTAGCCATGGATGACGATAGACAAGTAAAAGATACCGCGCGGCGTATTCAGTGGCGAGAAGCCATCGCGCCGCGTCTCCAGCCGATCGTCACTCGTGTGGCCGGAGCGATCGCCGAGCGACTGAACCGCGAGATCGAAGCTGGCCATGATGCTTCCGTGTTTATCTTTGCGCTTTGGCTAGCCATCCTAAAGGACGGACTCCTGGATTGGGGCCTCAACCTTATCGGCATCGGCCTTATTCCGATCGTTGGGCAAATACCGGGATGGCTTGTGTCGGGCATCCTCTACTATTTCCTTTGGGGGAAGGGCTGGTTCCGAAGGACAAAGATCCGTGTCGGTTACTGGGTGCTTGCCCTTTTCTTCGACAACCTGCCCGGCTTTGAGGAGCTCCCGCTTACGACCATCGAGGTCTGCCTTGCCTGGTGGATGATCCGGCATCGCGCCCGACAGGCAGAGACGGAACTGCGGGCCCATGAGCAGAAAATGCGTGCTACACTAGAAGCGGGCTAATAAAATGACTGCCTCTATACAAAACACACTTCTCCTGCTCCCCGCTGCTGTCCTGACTTTGACTATTTCGACTGCGTTCCTGCCCGCGGGCGCCGCGGTAACGCCGATATTCACGCTCCTTGTTTCCCCGGAACTCCCCGTGACCGGCGAACGGGTCACTATTTCCTCGCTCGCCACGAATTTTACCGCCTCTACGACCGTCTTCACCTGGTTCCGCGAGGACGTAGCCGTGCCCATTGCATCTGGCAAGGGTTTGTCAAAAATATCCCTTACCTCGACTCCCCAGGCCAACGGCGCGATGCGAATTCGCCTTGAAGTTGATCCTGGAACGGGCTTCACGCGCAAGAGTGAAACCACTACTATCCTCGTTCTCCCCTCCAGCGCCGTCAGCGGGGGAGCTGCCGACGAGCAACCCGTCGAAGACTTCACCCTCGAGGCCTCAAGTATAAACCCAGACGCCGGGGAGACAGTAACCCTTGAAGTGGTCACGTTTGCTTTTGACCGGGCTGTCGCTTCATACCGCTGGTACACTGATGGCGTTCTCCAGCGCGATGCCAGCGGCCGCGGACGCTCCCGATTTAGTATGCAGGCGGGGAGCGAAGGGACCGCGAAAAATATCCGCATCGAAGTCACTCTGCCGAACGGCAACGTACGCGCCAAAAGCACTGTCATCCAAACACTGTCTGCACCCCTCTATTGGTGGACTGATACGGTCGTTCCGTACTGGTACAAAGGTAAGGCCCTCCCCGTCGTCGGCTCCACGGTGACCATCTTTGCCCTGCCCAACATACGAAATTCGTCCAACGTCTCCCACCAGTGGCGCACGAACGGCTCAGTCGACGTGAGCGCATCGGGAACGGCCAAGCCAACCTTCTCTTTGCGTCTTAACTTCCCCGTGGCCGAAGAGATCGAGGTCAGCATGCGGGACTCCCTCGGTACGTTTGCCAAAACAGCACGCGTGGAGATCGAGCCGGTTCTCCCGAGCGTAGGAGTATACGAGCTTCGGCCGCTCTCGGGGGTGGCATTCGAGCGGTCGCTCAAGGAATTTTCCGCCCCGGCCGGGGAACCGTACGACTTTCTTGCTACCCCGTTCTTCTTCCCCCAAGGTCAGTCGCCCCGGTATACATGGACCCTGAACGGTGAACCGATCTCCGGGACATTCACCAATCCGTGGCGTTTCACGCTGGAGAGCGATCCCGGAGAAACGTCAGTAAACGATCTCCGTCTTGAAGTCGCCGGAGCGCGAAATGCCCAACGCGCGGCAAGTAACGTCCGCATTAATCTTCGCTAATGAAACTTTCTCCTCTTCTTCAAACAGTTGGTACCTCGATCATCCTTTGTACGGCCATTATAGCGCTCGCGTCATTGGTGCCGGCCGCATACGCGGCAGACGACCATCCCACGGTCAGAGCCGACGGCACGAGAGAGGGGGGAGGAGGAGAAGGGAGCGGCGGCGGAGGAACAAAAGATGGTGGCGGAGGTCAAAAAAATCCTGATGTGGCGGGATATCTTACTCAAGTTTACCGCTGGTTCCTTGGATTTATCGGTATTGCCGCTCTCTTCGCCCTCGTGACCGGCGGCGTACTTTGGATGGCCTCGGGCACGAGCGTCACCGACGTGGGGCGGGCCAAACGGTGGATATCAAATGCCATTTGGGGCATCGTGCTCGCCGCCGCATCGTTTCTCCTTTTAAAAACTATCAACCCGGAACTCGTCGGGGGATTTGATATCAACGCGGTGATAGACCGGGCAGTGCGCGCTAAATTGCAAAAGCCATCGCCGGATACCATCACCCCGGGGCCAAATGTAATCCCGCGAAAGCCCGACCCCGGCGGAGTAAACACGTCAGTCGGAAACTAAATCCATGAGCCGCAAGACCTCCATTGCCATCGCCGTCCTCCTGCTGGTAAGCATTGGTGTTGCCGTGTTCTTCTTTTTTGGTTCTCCGGGCAGTCCGTCTGACCAGCCGCGCTTTGGGAATCTTCCCATTATCGGCGGCCGTGCCCCGCTTCCTCTTCCTCTTCCTCCGCCGCCCGCAAACGGTATACGGCCGGAAGAGGTAGGGGCACGGCTCCGTCAAATCATTGACAAAAACATACTCGCACCAACCCTCTCCGGGGACCAAAAATCCATCTACTTTGTAGATCGCGCCACCGGCCATCTCATGGCAAGTGACTTAGACGGGAATACCGAGACCGCCCTCGCCAACCTTACCGTACTCGAGGCGTTTGAAGGATTCTGGTCGCCGCTGAAAACAAAAATAGCGCTTTTTTATCACGAGAGCGGCATGGTGAAAAAATTCATAGAGGAAGTAGCCACGGGCACCCCTTCGCGCTTCCTCTCTTCGGATGTTCAAGCGTTTGCCTGGTCGCCGGACGGGAAAAGCATGGTCTACCTTCTTCGCCAGAATGCGCAAATGAATCTCGTCATTGCCGACCAGCTGAACCGTTCGAGCCGTGTTGTTTTCTCCACGCCGGTGCCGGACTTCACCCTCCGGTGGATCTCGACAAATACCATACTGCTTGTTTCAAAGCCGTCAGGACTCGCGCCATCGCTCCTCATGCGTTTTGATGTCGCCGCCCGCCGGGCCGATCCGATCCTCGCGGGCGGGCGGGGGGTCATCACCCTGCCGCTTCCGGACGGTAGCGGATTCGTATTCTCCCAGTCGTCCGAGCGCGGCGAGGCCCAGCCGCTTATGCTCTACACGTTCAAGGATGCCAAGATCACGCCGCTTAATATAGTCACCCTCGCCGAGAAATGCGCGTCAGCCCCGGATTCCAAGAACATCTATTGCGGTGTTCCGACCGGCACCATCCGCATTCCATCGCCGGATGAGTGGTACCGTGGCGCGGTTTCTTTTTCCGATTCCATCGCCACCATTGATCTCTCTGCCGGCAGTACCCGCGTGCTTCTCGAGAACGGACCCGACCTTGACGTGGTCTCGCCGTTCACGAGCGCCGATGAGCGTTTCCTTTTCTTTCAGGACAAAAAAACCGGCGCGCTTTGGCGGCTGACGCTATAAGGACGGATAAAAAAAGCTCCGGAATCCAGAACCTTGACGTCAGGTTGCTGGACCCGGAGCTGATGAGAGGATCAACTTGGACGGTGCGGTACCGCGCGCCCAGCAACCCTCGTTTATACCCCACGAGGATGGGCTGGATGTCCGAGACCGGGAGCGAAAAGTGCGAACTTCAGGGGCAGGGACTACTGGACGGCCACACCCAGAGACGCACCACGCCCTGGCCCGTGCGATCGAGAGCCAGGGAAACCGGATCGCTGAGGCCGAACTTGCCGCGGGCGGGTTTTTCGCCGCCATCGGCGAACCTGATACGAGTTTCCTTGATGTCGGGTCCTCCCAGCGAGTAGCACCACAGGCCCGGGATGAGATGCTCGATCCTGACCCACTCCCGGCCGTTCAGCTGGATGTCGTAACGAATCGGAGCCCGAGCTGGTAGGGTGCCTGACGAGGAAACACCGGGCAGGCTCCTCGCTGGAGCCGGCGTGTCCGTGCCTGAACCGAGCCACGCCACCAGAAACCAGACACCGAACAAGCCCATGAGCACGTAGGTGACGGCCCATATCCTGCCCCGCGCTGTGCTGAGATTCGGCTTGGGCAAATGCGCCATGCCGCTTCACCTCCCTGTGATCTTGGCAAGAATTTCGGTGAGCAGTCCCCGAAGCTGTGGGGAGACGTCGAATCTGAACTGCTGTGTGGCTTTCGGCGCTTTGCTTCGCTCTGATTGGATGAGCTCTACGGCCTGATCCTGGGTCATGAGACCGTCCGCTGTGAGCGCATCGATGCGCGCGGCGATGTGCGTCAGCTCAGTGGTTTCCGCTTCCCGCTGAAGCTCTTCCTGCCGAATTTTCTCGTACTCATCCTGGACGCTCTTTGGCAGAACAAGCTCGCCGATCAGAACCGTTATGACGTCCACGCCCCAATCGGTTGCCTGCTCGTCTGCCAGCCATTGAAGCTCCTCGCGGAGCTCATCGAGCTGATCGTTCACTTCGGCATCGGTGTACCGGCGTATGCCATCCCGGAGAACCTGCTGAGCGAGCTCTACCAAACTCTTCTCAATGACCCCTTCGGTGATGGAGAGGCTCTGCGCGGGGTTTGCCACGCGGTACCGGATGACCGACTTTGGCACCGTGATCGGGACGCGGTTCCGAGAAAGGACCGAGAACGCCGCGACCTCAAGCGCCTTCTCGCGGCAGTCGATCACATCGCTGTCCATGAACGGCCGCGGTAAAAGCCAGTTCAGGCCTTCCGGTAACTCGAAATGCGCCTCGTGGATTACGACCCGCTCCCCCTGCGTTGGGGTGGTGCGAGCCCTTCTCGCTTGCGCCGGCGCCGGGGTGGGGACGGCGACCCCGACTTCCTTTAGCTTCATCATGCGCTTGCCGAGAAAGCTCGGAACCGCACGATGACCAATCGGTATGGCGTGCAGGCCCGCGCCGCCTACGTAGACAAACGTAAGGAGCGCAAGGGGCCAGCGGTATGCCTCTGCAGAGACCGCTACAACAACGAGCGCGCCGAGAGCCGCGATCAGGATGCCAAGTACCAGCCGATAAACACGCATACTGCCTCCTCTCTGCATCGAGTAAACTCCGTGGATTTGAAGGATTCTTAGTCAAGGTGCTCGCACGAAAATTATACATAGTTTACATTAGAAAGTCAAACGCGCCGTAGCGGCGGCCTTGAAGCGACAAATAAAAAAATTCTACGGATACGGTTTAATAACGACGCGGCGGGAGTCGCCCTCGCCGATGGACTGGGTGATGATGTCCGGATATTCGGCCAGCGCCATATGGACGATGCGCCGCTCAAAGGGCGGCATCGGCGCAAGCGCAAGCTCGGTGCGGTACAGGCGCACCCGCTTGGCTATACTCTTGGCTTCGCTTTTCAGTTCGTCGAGGTGATGCAGACGATAGCCGTTGACGTCGAGAAAAAATCCCGCGCTCTCGGGGCCCTCGCGTTCAGCGATCCGTTTCAGGAGATACTCAAGCGCCCAGAGATTCTGGGCGCGGGCTCCGATGAGCAGTCGGGCATCATCCGTAATGACGTTCAGATAGGGGATGGAGATCTCGGCGATGGTCCGTTCCTCAACGTCAGCCCGCACGCCCATCTTTTGCAGGATCTGATTGATGTGTTCGCTGACCGCGCTCATAGGACATGCGCCACTCAATAAAACGTTGCTGGAGTATAGCAAGCAGATTGAATATTGTCCAGTAAAACGCGAGGGCTGACGGTAGCGACCAGGAGATGGCGGCGATGATGACCGGGAAGACATAGCGCGTTTGCCACTGCAGCATGGCGCTAAAGTCGGCGCCCCCCGCGGCGGGAGTGGCCAGCTGGGGCTGCGGAGTGAAATATCCTTGGAGGAACTGCGACACGCCGGCGGCGATGGCCAGCGGGATACTTGCTTGGGTAAGATTGAGGAGACCAAAGGCAACGGGATTAAAAATCTCGAACGGCGGCAGGAACGAATACAGAAGCGAACGGTCGGTCAGCGAAAGGCCTTTCCAGAAAAGGCGATAGAGGCCGATGAGCACCGGCAATTGGATGAGTAGCGGCAGACAACCCGAAAGGGGGTTCACGCCCTCGGCCCGGTAGAGTGCCATCGTCTCCTTGGCCTGCGCTTCCTTATCGCTCTTGAAACGCTGCTGGATCTCTCGAAGCCGCGGCTGGATCCTCGTCATGGCGCGCTGGGAGCGAATGGTCTGGCTGATGGCCGGATGGAGAACGAGACGCACGATCAGCGTCAGCATGATAATAGCAAGCCCCAGATCGTGATAGGGAAGGAGGAGGTAGATCCCCACGAGGCCGTTGAGAAGCGGCCGGTAAATAATTTCGTTGTAGAGAAGCGAAAGAAAACTCATGGCAAGGGATCGTATCCGCCCGAAGACCAGGGATTGCAGCGCATAAGGCGCCCAAGAAGGAACATAAAACCGCGTACTAGTCCATATTGACGGAGCGCCTCCAGCCCATACCCTGAACAGGTAGGAGAAAATCGGCAGCCGCCCGGGACGATGGAGAACTGATGGAAAAGCGGAGCAATAAGGAGACGATAGATCTGAATACAATGGATGGATAGAGTATTCATGGCCGCCGGAGAAAATGTTCTAGTTGCCGCGAGAGTTCAAGGGCCGCGACATTCCGCGCACGGTCCGAAAGGCGGAGTACCGCGGGGTCTATATAAACAACCGCCGTGATGGGGAGCGGCTCCCGCCGCCACTGCCGCCGGAACGCCTCGGTCATCTGTCGGCGCATGCGGTTGCGGACCGTACTCTTTTTAGAAACCGTTTTCGGGACGACGAAAAGCACTCGTGCGTCTGCCGAGCT
Organism: uncultured Candidatus Saccharibacteria bacterium; assembly: GCA_964365675.1. Classification (GTDB taxonomy): domain Bacteria; phylum Patescibacteriota; class Minisyncoccia; order Sungbacterales; family SURF-37; genus JACQMJ01. Next base: position 20,176 of record CAYIQX010000002.1, read on the forward strand.
CCGGGCGCGGGTCCAGACGACCCGCCCGAGGTCAATCTTGGCACGACGGCCATGACGAAGTGTCCCCGCAACATCCTGCCGCCCCTTGAACCGAAAGGTCCGACGGGATTTGCCGCTCATACGGTCAGCCGGCGGCGGCCCTTGGCGCGACGGCGTGCGAGGGTGCGGCGGCCGCCGGGCGTGCGGCTCCGCTTCCGGAAACCGTGAACGCGCTGACGCTTTCGCCGTTTGGGCTGGTAGGTTCGCTTCATAATCTAGTTGCCTCTTGCTTTAAAATCCAGGAAACCGTATCCCATAGTATATCCTCCCTCCCGACCGGCGCAACTCATTTTCCCGCCGCTCTATCGTCTCCACAGATTATGAACATGTTGTAAACAAAGCACCTCCTTTTGTGCATTTCGCCCACACCGGTATAGTGAGCATACTTTAACCCAGCATTGAAAAAGCACTCACTCTCTCAAGGTATCGCACCCAAACCAACATGATGAGCCGGGAAGAGATCTGGAAAAACGTTCTTGCCGAGATAGAGCTCACCACCTCGCGGGCAAGTTTCATCACGTGGTTCCAAGAAACAACTATCGCTGATATTGCCGAGGGCGTCGTAACCGTTTCCGTGCCCAACGGTTTCGCGAAAAACTGGCTCCAAGACAAATACCACAAGCTGATCCTCCGTTGCCTCCGGGGACTCCTCGGCGATACCCGCGAAGTGGCCTATGTGGTGGGGGCACTCGACCGGCCACTCTCCCAGATGCGCCCGAAGGTCCGCTCCATACCCAAACCAATGTTCATGGAGCCGCAGGAGCGCTTGGAACTAAAGGACGGCACGGCTGATCCCGAAAGCGGGTTGAACCCCCGCTACCTTTTTGAGAATTTTGTCGTGGGGTCCTTCAACGAGCTACCCCATGTGGCCGCGCAGGCGGTATTGAAAAACCCCGGACTTACCTACAACCCGCTCTTCATCTACGGCGGGGTTGGCCTCGGTAAGACTCACCTCATCCAGGCGATCGGCAATGAGCTCTTGCAACGGTGTCCGGGAACCAAGGTCCGTTACATCCCTTCAGAAAAATTCATGGGTGAGATTGTGGACGCCATTAATACCAGGACGATGAACCAATTGAAGGAGCGGTACCGGAGCGTAGATCTTCTGATTATGGACGACATCCAGTTCATTGCCCGCACCGAAAAAATGCAGGAAGAATTCTTTCATGCTTTCAATGCGCTCTACGAGCGGAACAAGCAGATAGTCATTTCCTCCGACAAGCCGCCCGCGGCTATTCCGACGCTGGAGTCACGCCTCCGCTCGCGCTTCGAGGGCGGTATGATCGCCGACATCGGCGCGCCGGACTTCGAGACGCGTCTTGCTATTCTGAAAACGAAACTCCGGATAAAAAATCTTACCCTGCCGGACGACATAGTCGAATACGTTGCCGAGACTATTACGTCCAACATCCGGGAGCTCGAAGGCGCTCTCAACCGCCTAATTCTCCGTACCACCATGACCGCCTCGCCTCCAAACATTGATGAGGCTAAGCGCATCCTGGCCCAGGTATCCGCCGCACCCAAGCGCTTCGTATCGCCAAAGAAAATTATCCGCACCGTTTCCGAATTTTACGATGTTACAGAAAAAGAGCTAGTAAACCGTAGCCGGAAAAAGGAAATTGTAAAACCGCGTCAAATAGCCATGTATCTCCTCCGGGAGGAGTTGAAGTGTTCCTTCCCTTTTATTGGGGAAAGGCTTGGGAAGAAGGACCATACCACTGCTATCCACGCGTATAAAAAAATAACCGCCGCCCTCCCTACACATCCCGAACTTGATAATGAATTAAAAACCCTGAAGGAAAAAATCTATTCTCCCCCCATGTAGAGAGGGGATTGGTTGTGAATAATAAAGGGAGAAGTTCTATACATAAATATCCTTCTTTTTTCCTTTTTAATTTATCCACAAACTACTAATAGATATTTCTCATAAGAAAGTATTAAAAAGGAGAATAAAACCAGTATTAATTATTCAATCCCCAGTTTATTCTTTTTAATAATAGTAATAATAAATAAAGTATGAAAATAGTTTGTACTACGGATAAATTAAAAAATGCGGTCATTACGGTGGAGCGTTTTACTGGGCGTCACATTACCCTTCCAATTCTTTCTCATATTCTTTGCCGGGTAGAAGAAAAAAAGATTTCTTTTATTGCAACCAACCTTGAAGTTGGTGTTGAATATCACCTTACGGGGAAAATACAAAAAACCGGGGTGGTTACTATCCCCGCAAAGCCGTTTTCTCAACTTCTCTCATCCATCCGCGATGAGACAATTATATTAGAAGGAAAACAACACCACCTTATTCTTCACACTCCCACATCCGATATTAATATTCTTGGGTTAAACCCGTCCGATTTCCCTTCACTCCCGGTGATTAAAAAAGAATATTCATTCATCCTAGCGGCGGAATCGCTGGTAGCCGCACTTCAGCAGGTTGTGCCGGCGGCGGCGGTTTCAGATCTAAAACCAGAACTTTCAGGTATACTCTTCTCTATCGGTCCGGATTCAATAGTTCTCGCGGCCACAGATTCATTCCGGCTCGCTGAAAAGACAATTAATATCTCTGACGGCTTAAAAGAGCGCAGAGAGTGTATTGTGCCTCTTCGGACAGCACAGGAACTCATCCGTACGCTTTCTTTAGACTCGAGTGAAGGCGTTCGTATTAGTATTGGTGAACATCAAGTGATATTTGAGTGGGGGGTTACCCGGGTCTTGTCGCGGCTTATTGATGGTGCCTACCCGCCGTATCAGAACATTATTCCGGCCGCCTATGAGACGACGCTTCTGGTGAATCGGGATGATTTTTTAAAAAAGATACGCTTGGCGGCGGTTTTCTCAAGCCGATTGAATGATGTAACCCTTCGTTTTTCACCGACCGAGCTTGAGGTGGCGACCACGAATGCGGAGACCGGCGGGACCACCAGCCGGATAAGCGCGAAAGGGCGCGGCGCTTCCAACTCAACCGTATTCAACTACCGCTATCTTTCCGACGGCCTCGAGGCCGCAGGGGGGGAGAATATTATTTTAAATCTAAACGGCGTCTCCGGCCCCACGCTTATCCAAAATCCGAGCGACAACTCTTACCGTTATCTCGTGATGCCGATCCGAGCGGTCTAGGTGGTCTACGGAAAGGAAACGATAGCGCTCCCGATATTGCCGACCTGATCGTAGGCGCGCACCTCAACGGATCGCGGAGCGCCTTCGTCCCGCGTAACGGTGAATTCTAGCGAGGGCGACGGACGGCTTCGGGATTCTAAAATTCGGTTTCCGTCAAACAGGGCTACTTCCTTAAGACCATAGGGCGCATCCACCGATACTTTTAAGACGATCGAATTCTCGGTTGGTGATCTTTTTTCAACGGTCAGCCGTGGCCCGCGGTTGGGTGTGTGTACGTCGTCATAGGCGCTTGGAATTGTGGCGGGATTTTGCGGCTGGAAGCCGGATGCGGCCATCCATCGTTGGAATGCCGCTTCCCAGCTCGGGTATTGGTGGTCGTTCGATGGGTCAGTGGGTGGGGGGCCAGCGGGGTTGCGCTGGTCTATCCAGTGGAGAGGGTCATGGGGGGTACCAAATGCAATGTCACGGCGTGACTCGGGCGGCGTGAGGTCGGTTGCGAGTTTCCCCGATACGGCGTCGACGGTAACGATCGTGTCGCCCTGCCACACGCCCTTCAGCACCGGTTTGGTCACTTCGCGGGGCGGGGCCGATGGAAAATCCTCCCGCGGGAACTGGGCCAGCGCGAATTCCATGAAGGCGTGCCATGCCGGAGCCGCGGCCATGACGCCCGACCCTTTCTGTTGCATGGGCGTATTGTCGTTATTCCCCGCCCATACGCCGACTGCGACGGAGGGAGTGTAGCCGATCGCCCAGGCATCACGGAAGTCCTGGGTTGTTCCGGTTTTTGCGGCGACTCGCCGGTCGGAAAAGTAGAGCGAGGAGCGCGGTTGGAACACGGGTATTCGCGCCTCGTTGTCGGAAAGTACGTCGTTCATGATCCGCGCGATCTCGGCATCAATAGCCGGCCGCGGCTCGGCGCGGGATTCCTCCAGCACTCTTCCGTTCGCCGTTTTAACAGAAAGGACCGCGGTTATCGGGTTTCTAATACCATCATTGGCGAACACTCCAAATGCGCTCGTCATCTCTAGGAGACTTACCTCGGCTCCGCCGAGGACCAGCGACAGACCGTAGCGGGAGCTATCTTTAAGCGTGGTAATGCCGAGATCCTGTGCGGTGCGCATGGAATCCTCGATACCGGCAAGATACAGTAGTTTCACCGAGGGCACGTTCAGGGATTGGGCAATGGCTTGACGCACCGTGACCGGCCCGCGGAACGACTCGTCATAGTTTTGTGGGTGGTAGCAGTCCTTCGGGTCAACGCCCGAACCGGGATGGGGTATGCCGTCGGGAGTACAGCGCGAATTGAATTCGGTCGGGACATCAAAGAGAACGGTTTCCGGCTGGAATCCCTTTTTGAACGCCGTGGCGTAGACGAAGGGCTTGAATGCCGAACCCGGCTGGCGGAGCGCGGTCGTGACGTTGAAATTTCCGTCGTGCTCTACATCGAAATAGTCGTGGGACCCGACCATGGAAAGGATCTGCCCAGATTTCGGTTCTATGGCGGCGAGGGCCATATTCCCCGCCCGGATGAGTTTTTGGTTTTTTGTAGCATACTCGCTGACGATCTTTTCGGCTTCTTCTTGGAATCTCCAGTCGAGCGTGGTCGTGACGAGTAGACCGCCTTCGCTCACCTCCTCTTCGCCGTAGCGTTCGATGAGGTGATCCCGTATGTACATGACGAAATGCGGCGCGCGAATGTTCTTGGCCGCAGGCAAAAATTTGACGGGTTCGGCGCGGGTCGCGGCCGCCTCAGCGGGCGTGAGGTAGCCAAGTCTTTCCATGCGTTCAAGAATGCGATCAGCGCGGCGTATAAGTTCGTCTTTATGCTGGCCGTAGGGCGAGAAATAGGTCGGCGCGACCGGTAGCGCGGCGAGTAGCGAGGCCTCACGAACCGAAAGGTCGCGGGCGCGTTTGCCGAGGAACGTCTGTGCTGCGGCTTCTATGCCGTAGGCGTTCGAGCCGTAGGGGATCTGGTTTAGGTAGAGGTCGAATATCTGCTCTTTGGGTAGCCGCGCCTCGAGCAGCATTGAGTACATAGCCTCCCGGATCTTTCGGCGGATAGTCCGCTCGTGGCCGAGGAGGGAATTCTTTACGAGTTGCTGGGTGATGGTAGAGCCACCCTGGCGGAAGTCCTGGGTCATGACGTCCGTGATGAGGGCGCGGAGGATACCCTTCAGGTCAATGCCGGCATGGCGGTAGAAATTTGCGTCTTCAATGGCAATGGTGGCATTTTTCACCGCAGCCGGGATCTCGGCGAACGGAATAACGGTCCGTTTTTCTTCGCCGTGGATCTCATAGAGCAGCACCCCGCCGGTCCGATCGTATATCTTCGTCGACTGCACGACGCGGCGGGCGTAGAGGTCGTGCAGGGAGGGAAGGTTCCGAAGTGTGATGGCCGTAGCGGTTCCGCCGATGAGTATGCCGGCGAGAGCGATAAAAAAAGCGAGTTTGAGGAGCCGCCGGGGAGCAGAAGTGCGGGGCGAAGAACGTTTTCGAAAATCTCGCACGATAGGGGGGAGCATAGCATCATTGAGCCCTCATTGGAATGGATCTGTCTTCGTGGTATCGTCGCCGTATGTCTCGTCGCGGGGGGATAAAAAATTTATTCTCGTTTGTTCAGGAGCGGAGCGCGGAGATTTTCAGCAGTGAAGGCCTTAGGCGAAAGCTCGCCGCAAGAAAGAATCTCCGGGTGAAGCTTGGCATTGATCCTACTACCCCGGATTTGCATCTCGGCCATGTGGTGCCACTCCGGATGCTGAAGGCCTTTCAGGATGCCGGCCATCGGGCCGTACTTATTATCGGCGACTTTACCGGTCGGGTCGGCGATCCGTCCGGGAAGACCGCTACGCGCCGTCAGCTCAGCGCGGCCGAAGCCAGGGCGAACGAACGCACGTACCGAGTTCAGATCGGCCGCATTCTCGATCTTCGCCGGACCGAGGTGCGACACAATAGCGAATGGTTCAATCGCATGACCCTCGCTGATTTCCTCGAGCTTTTAACAAAATTTCCGCTCAAGGGGGCCTGGGAGCGCGAGGATTTCCAGAAGCGGCTCTCCCGTGGGAAACCGGTGCAACTACACGAAGCCATGTATCACGTACTCCAGGCCTACGATTCGGTGATGGTGCGGGCTGATGTCGAGTTGGGTTCCCTTGACCAGAAATTGAACCTGCTGGCCGGGCGTGCGCTACAGGAAAAACTTGGGCGCATCTCCCAGGATGTGGTGCTGCTCCCGTATCTTATCGGCCTGGATGGCCGCCAGAAGATGTCCAAGACCGCGGGGAATACCATCAATCTTGGCGATGCCGCGCTTGATATGTTCGGGAAGGTTATGGCCATTACCGATCCGCTGATCCTGCAATATGCCGAACTTGCCGCGTGGTTCTCGCCCGCCGACGTGGCATCGCTCCGTCGTCGTCTCCGCACGAAGGAAAACCCGAGAGATGTGAAGCTCGATGTGGCAGAGGCGACCGTCGGGCTTTACTACCCCCGCAAAGAAGCCAGGCGTGCTCGCGAGGGGTTTTTGAGAACTTTTTCCCGGCGTGAAACGCCGCGAGGCGCACTGACTAGTATCATTCGCCCCGGTTCCTACTCCGGGCTACAACTAGTGGCAGCGCTCGGGGGCGACCCCTCTCGCTCTGCGGCGCGTCGTCTCCTTGCCGGCGGGGCCGTAGAAGTTGACGGCAACATTTTAGAAGACCCCCGACAAACCATAGAGGTCAGGCCGGGCAGCACGATCCGGATCGGGAAAAAAAAGTTTTTCCGAGTGCGTTGAGCCTCGATGCGTTCGCGCCAGCAACCGAAAAGCCCCGGCGGTATCGCCGGGGCTTTTGATCACACATCTGCAGGGTCATCGTCGCTTGCGACCTCGAGTCCGTCTGCTTCTTCCTCGGGCTCGGTGAGGATGTCGCCCTCGCCATCTACTTCGCCTTCATCCTCCTGGTCTATGATCAGGGCCGATTCGTCTATCAAGAACGTCATAACAGGATCAACGCAGTGTTATGTGTAGTTCGACCTTTTAGTTTCTTAACGGTTCGATGTATATTCCAGGATCAGGCGACCCGCCTCGTATAGAGCGCGGTCAGCGCGATGGCAATGGCGTCGATCGCATCATCTCCCTTGGGGAGTACAGCCTTCGGTAGGAGGGCTTGCACTCCGCGATAGACCTGCATTTTGTCAGCCCGCCCGTATCCTGTTACCGCAAGTTTCACCGTCAGCGGCGCGTATTCCCAAATGCTAGGGACGAGGCCGCGGGCTGTCAAGAGGATTATCCCCCGCGCTTCAGAAACCGCAAGCGCGGTTTTGGTGTTGCGGGAGAAGTACAATTTTTCGACGGCCACGGCCGACGGCCGGTCGCGCCGGAGGCGTTGATCAATGGCCTCGGCAAGGGCCAAGAGACGATCGGCCGGAGCTTGTCCGCCCGGGATGGTAATAGTCTCGGCCGAGAGCAGTTCAGGAGTGGGCCCGCCGCCACGCACGAGTGCATAGCCGATGCGGGTGGTACCGGGATCAATGCCAGCGATGAGGGGTGGGATCATGAGGCGAAATCGATATTCGTGGAAACGGTGGTTACGTCAGGGTGCTTTTCAAGAGCGTCTTGAAGGATTTCGGCCCGTTTCAGGTCCTCGGGCGTTAGCGCGAGCGCGGTCTTGGAGATCATCGCGGTGGCACTCCCGATCGTTTTTAGGCCGTGGCGAGCCATGGCTGCCTGGAATGATTCAACGGACTCCACGGGGATGAGCGCTACGAGCCCGTCAGGGTCGGTTTCGATGTCAACCGCACCGGCATCAATGAGGATAAGCGTTATGCGGTCTCGCGCTTCGGCATCGGGGAGGGGAAGGGTTATGAGCGCACGACGCTCGAACATCCAAGCAACGCTCCCCGCTCCGGCGAGTTTTCCTCCGAACTTGGAGAGGACGGCCCGCATCTCGCTTGCCGTGCGGTTGGCGTTATCCGTAATGGCGTGGATAAGATAGGCGCTGCCGCCCGGGCCGTAGGCCTCGTATTTGCGCGAGACCAGGGTGTCCTTGTCCAGGGTCCCCCTAGCACGGCTGACGGCGCGTTCAATATTTTCTTTCGGCAGTCCCGCGTCCTGGGCCTGCTCCATCGCAGTACGGAGTTTTGCGTTGGTAGCGGGGTCAGGCGCGCCCTCCCGGCCGGCAATAGTGATGAGGCGCGAGAGTTTAGAAAAGAGAGCGCTCCGCTTGGCGTCCGTTCCGGCTTTTTTGTGTTTTACCTGCGCCCAGCGGGAATGTCCGGCCATGGGGGGTAAAATCGCAAATTACAATTCCCAAACTACAAACTTTTTGTGATTCGGCGCTTGGAGTTTATACTACTTCGGTTCTGGAGATGCAGTTGGGGGCGCCGCTCCTTCAACCGGGCGCTGCTGCCGGGAGTATTGGAGAATGAGGTCTTTAGCGCGGTTGAAGTCGGTAACAGCCGATACGGTGAACTCGCCCGCGCCGGCCGTCTGGATTTTTATATTCCCGAACTGCATCATCGTGGCGAAGAAACCCGGGATCTCTACCGTGACGTTCTGGATACGATCAAGCGACATTTCCGAAATTTCCCTGCGGAAAAGGGTTTTTTGTTCGACGTCAATAATGCGCTCGCTTGTGATGATCCAGACGTCAAGATAGTACTCCAGCCAGCGTATGAGCATATAGACGAGCAGGCCGGCGAAGTACAGCGCGAGGAAAAAATCCGCTACCGGTTCAATAGTCGGGGAGGAAAAAAGTGGGAGATACACGCGTACGGCAATGAAGGCGATAGGCGGGGCGAGGAGGAGCAGGAAAAACGTCAGTGTCGGGCCGGCAAAAACTATCCAGTGCCGCCGCATGGTCAGGAGGATTTTTTCCGTCGGGGCGAGCGTGAGCATGCGGCTATCGGGGGATGCGTAAGAGCGAGACCAGTGCTAGCCCGAGAAATATCAATGCCAGGGTTGCATAGACCGGGATGACAATTTTCGGCGCGGTCCAGCCCGGCAGGGTGTAGTGGAGGAGGTGATAGATGACGGCCGCGCTGAAAAAAATATCCGCCGCGATGAAGGCAAAGAAAAACGAGAGAAGCGCTACGAACATATTAGGCGTCGATAAGCCGCGGCTGATCCGGATAATCAGCGCCGAGATGTGCGAAGGCGAGGCGCGTGGCGACGCGGCCTCGGGCGGTGCGTTCCAGAAGTCCCAACTGCATGAGGTAGGGTTCGTAGACCTCCTCAATGGTGTCTTCTTCTTCTGCGGTTGCCGCGGCAAGGGCAGAGAGACCCACGGGTCCGCCCTGGAATTTTCTCACAATGGTCTCAAGGATGCGGCGGTCCGTTGGTTCAAGCCCCTGGGCGTCTATCTCAAGCAGGCGAAGGGCGGAGCGCGCCGCCTCGGCAGTTACGTGCCCGGTGCCGTGGACCGCGGCATAATCGCGTACGCGCTTCAGGAGGCGATTGGCTACGCGGGGGGTCGAGCGCGCGGCAGAGGCGGTAAGTTCGATGGCCTCTTTGTCGGCATGAATGCGCAGGAGCGTTGATGAGCGAGTAAGGATTTCCTCGATGTCCCGGGTTGAGTAGAAATCCAGTCGGAACGTAACGCCGAAGCGGGAGCGCAGGGGCCCCGAGAGCATGCCGACGCGGGTGGTGGCCGCAATAAGCGTGAAAGGCGGGAGCTCGAGCTGGATGGTCCGGGCCGAGGGGCCTTTGCCGATAATAATATCAAGGGTCCGCGACTCCATGGCCGGGTAGAGTACCTCTTCGATGAGCTTATTCATCCGGTGCGCTTCATCAATAAAAAGAATATCTCCGGGAAGAAGATTGGTCAGGATGGAAGCAAGATCGCCCACCCGTTCTATAGCCGGCCCCGAGGTGATGCGGATGTTCGTATTTAGTTCCCGGGCAATGAGATGCGCCAAGGACGTTTTGCCAAGTCCCGGCGGGCCGTAGAGGAGAACGTGCTCGATGGGTTCATTGCGCTGGCGCGCGGCGGCAATAAGGATCTTCAAATTGTCCTTGACGATGGTCTGGCCAATAAATTCATCCCAACGCTGCGGGCGGAGTGCCTGATCAAGGGCGGTATCTTCGTGTTTTTGTTTTGGCTCGGTTTCCATAGTTCCCTTGGTAGCGGACAAAAGGCCTGCCTACGGCAAAATAGGTTGATTTGACAACCTCCCTTTATATTGATATAATTACGCCAATACGGCATGCAGGAGGGCTTGCGGCCCTCTTTCTCGTTGCCTCCCCTGGCTGTGGGCAATTCAGGTTGATTCGCGTTGGCCTGAATGGGGACTTTCTTTATACCCGATACCCCGGTTCCCGTCTCGCACGGATCCAACGGGGGTACTCGAATCGTAAGTCCTGACCTCCGCGCTCCCAAGCCGGAGAATTGCCCACAGCCAGGGGAGGCAACGACCTAGGGGTTGGGGGACAACCACGAACCACAACCTAGAACTTGCAACCGATAACCCATAAACTATCCACTTCCCACCACCCGCTCGACCTCGGGCAGATCGGTTATTCCCGCGAGCACTTTCAAAATGCCGTCCTGGCGCATGGATATCTGGCCCTGGGTCTTGGCCGCCGCTTTTATTTCCACCTCGGACGGACTCTTAAACATTAGCTGTTCGATCGTGTCATCCACCAGGATTATTTCAAAAACGCCGACGCGTCCCCTATAGCCCGTGCTATTACATTCGGGGCATCCCACCGCTTTCCATAGTGAGAGTGGTTCTTTTATTTGAGGTCTTGTCGCCTGCGACGGCATGGCGGCGAGGTCAGCTTCCAGTACTTTTCGCTCTTCCGGCGCGGCCGCGTATTCTTGACGGCATTTGATGCAAAGTTTTCGGACCAGGCGCTGGGCCATGGCGACGTTGATGGCCGGAGCCATGATCGCGGGGTTTACCCCGAGATCGAGAAGCCGCGGGATAGTGCCGGCGGCGTCATTGGTGTGGAGGGTGGAGAACACGAGGTGTCCGGTAAGCGCGGCGTGCATCGCGGTTTTCGCCGTCTCGAGATCGCGTATTTCACCGACTAAAATAACATCCGGGTCCTGACGGAGAATGGAGCGCAGGCCAGAGGCGAAATCGTATCCTGATGTCGCTTCCACCTGCGTCTGCTCGATGCCGGTCAGGCGGTATTCTATCGGGTCCTCCAGGGTGATTATTTTTACCCCGGGCTTATGCGCCTCATGGACAAAGGCATAGAGCGTCGTGGTTTTGCCTGAACCGGTGGGGCCAGTGGTCAGGATCATGCCGTTCGGCTTCGCAAGCTCCCCGGCCATGGCCTTTTCGGTCCACGTCTGCATGCCGAGGCCCCGGAACGTGATGGCAATGGCCTTTGGGTTCAGCACCCGGAGCACGATGTTCTCGCCGTACGGCCCGGGGAGCGTAGAGGAACGCACTTCCATATCCGCGCCGTCTATCTTTATCGTGAATCGTCCGTCCTGGCCGCGGGTCTGGACGTTCAGCTTCATCTCCGATATCAGTTTGATGCGCGAGAGCAAAAATTTATAGCTTGCCGGTGGGAGTCCGGAAACATCGGAGAGCACGCCGTCCAGCCGGTAGCGGAGACGCACGACCTCGGCTTGCGGCTCGAAGTGGATGTCGGACGCATCCACCTCCAGCGCGCCGGCCAGGATTATCTCCAGAATATCCGTGGCCCGTTTGGTCTCGACCCCCTTTAACAGTTCCGCGATATCAGCCATGGTTTTTACCTGGGAACGGAACTGCCCGAGGCGTTCGGAGGAAACATCAACTTCCCCGGTGATGGTGCGAGCTCTCCGCGCGATGTTGGCATACGCCGCCCAGACCTTTTCCAGACCCGCGCGGGAAACCATGAACAAGTCAACAGTATAGCGCCGGCGCTGGAGGTCTTCGAATATTGCTTTGGTCTTCGGCTGGTCGGGGTTTCGGAGCGCAACCTCGAGGCGCTTGCCGATTTTTTGGATCACGGCCATCTCCCCGGCGCGCGCTTCCTCCTCCGATACCAACGCGAGGGCATCCACGTTCACGGGTATCGTCGAAAGGTCGGCATAGGGAAGGCGGTACTTTTCGGAAAGCAGTTTTACGGTATCTTCCTCCTCCTTGCGGCGGAGTTTGGCGAGATGCTCTTCCTGTTTTTCCTCCTCAAAGGCAACCATGCGCGAGCGCGAATATGTGAACCGGGGCGGGCGTCAAAACCGTATATTGGTCAAGAAAGACGTCATGCTGAACACTATGCTTTTCATTCTACCGTATCGGAGGTGGGGAGCAATTGGCGTAAATATTCCTCCGCCGCGGCAAAAGACGGAAACGAGCGTTCCAGCACCTGCCGGGGGGCCGCGAGTTCGGCCGCGTTCTCCCACGCGGCCCGCACGGCGCTATCGGTGGGGTCCTGCCATAAAAGTACATAGGTAATTGCCCGGGGGAACGTCTTTCGGATCCGCTCGAGCACGCTTGCTCCCGCCGAGGGGATAGTGGCGGTTTTGGTGAAATCCTCGGCGGTGAGGAATACCCAGAGCGTCCCCGTTCTTTCCTCGAAGCGGGATCGGGCCAGCGCCCTTCCGGCGAGTTGTATTTCATCAAGCGAAGGCCGGAACAGGGAAAGTTTCCGCAATGCATCGGGCGAGGCGCCGAGCGCTCGAAGTTCGCCGGCAAGCCGGAAGGCCGACGCGCTCGTCCGCTCGGGTTGGAACTCATCGGTCGCCGCCCCGAGCGCGGCAAAAAGCGCGCTTGCCCGTTCGGGGTCGTCGGCGGGTACGGCTAATGCCGAGAGGAGGTCGTAGGTAAGTTCCGCGAGCGTCGGCGGTTCCGACGAGCCGGCATCGGGCAGAAGGTTTAGTTCACCATAGCGCTGATTGGCGGGGGACGTATCAATATTGAGGATCGGTTTTTCGTGCAAGAGCTCCGGCGTGCGGCGGATGCTGGCGCTCAGCGCCTCAAGGGACGGCGCGCCCATGGTGATGACGAGGTCATAACGCAATCCACCCCAGCGAAATTCGACATCCTCGCGGCGGATGCGGCCGGTCGGGGAGAGGATGATATCCAGGCGATTCTCGCCGCGCTCGTATTTCAGCTCCTTGATCGGGGAACGCGTGAGGTCGAAAGAAAGGATGAACTCCCGGAGCGGTTCCTCGTCGCCCGCGAGCATATTCCATGGCACGAGCGATCGCTCCGCGGGGGCGGCGGCAAACACGCTGGTTATTTTTCCGATGGCCCGAAGACCGGAGACAAGCGCAATGGCCGAGCCCATCACGTCAAGGGTCGGCTTCTCCGGCAAGACCACCGCCAGCGTTTGGCTGGAGGCGACGCGCTTGGCCGCGTCGGCCAGCGATACGCTCTTTGGGGTGGACGGGGGATTTTGCATGTTATTCCACTATTGGTAGCGCGGGGCCTTTGTAAGTCAACGTGATATGTGCATAAGAGTGGGTTTTTAGTTGAGGTTGACAGGTTTAAATAGTTTATGTATACTGGGGTTAGTAGGTTTTTGCGCTGTTTCTCGGTTTTACTACGCCACGCGTAGAGAGAGGAGAAGAGTATCATGCGCAGACTGGCTTCGCTCGTTCTCATCGTTCTTCTGGTGAGTGGCATCGTTTTGGTGCCACCACCGCCGGTGGCCGAAGCCAACGGCGCCGCTGTAAACGCGGCGCTTGGCCTCGCGGCGTTCGCGGTCCTCGCCGTCGTGGTTAACGCCCTCACGCCGAAGCCGACGCAGGCGGCGGTTGTGGTGTACCCGCCGCCGCAACCGGTCGTGTCCGGTCCGGCGACCTACCCGTCCCCCCCGCCCCCGCCATTCGCTCCCCCGGCGACCGGTACCGCGCCGGCGCCTGCGCAGACGGTTTACCCCGCGGCTATCCAGGGCGGTCTCACCGTGGGGAATTCCGTCGGTTCCCCCATCGATGTGTTCGTGAACGGCCAGTTGGTTCGTGCTGGCATGCCGCATGGGGAGGCCATAACGTTCAACATCCGCGGCAACGGGATAGTGCTGGCGCGCCTGCCGGAAGGCAGGTTTGCCCAGAAACAGTTCTGGACGGGCCAGCGGGAAGCGGTCATCTTCTCGGCATACGACTTCCCGCAGTAGCGGGGCGGGTAAGATCAGACCCGAAGTATCAACGCGCAAAACGTTTGCGCGAAGATACTCCGGGTTTTTCTCATGGAACGAATCTGCTACCGTTACCTCATGCCGACATTCGTGTGCAAAAATGCCGCCGGAACAAAACAGTTCGCCCGCCGCACTATTCAAAAACTTCTCGGAGTCGGTCATCGGCCCCTCGTCATTGCCCTTTCAGGAGAGCTCGGTAGCGGCAAGACCACGTTCGTCCAGGGGCTGGCGGGTGCTCTCGGCATCCGCCAGAGGGCCCAGAGCCCGACCTTTGTGCTCGTTAAGCGGTATCGGCTCGGCCGGCGCGCCGCGCCGTACCGTCATTTCATCCACGTGGATGCGTACCGGTTGCGGGGCGTTGGCGAAACGCGGGCGATCGGCCTTACGCACACCATCCGCGATCGCGATGCTATCGTGGTCATTGAATGGGCGGAGCGGATAAAAAACCTTATTTCTAAAGGTGCGGCTTGGATTCGCTTTGAGCATATGAAGAAAAACGTCAGGGCTATATCGTTTGACGTTATTGGGGCGAAGGTCGGACGGCGAGGAACAAAGGCGAGCCACCTTTAGCGTTCAGTTTTCGTCTTTCGTCTTTTAGCTTTCGGCTTTCGTCTTACTCATGAAACGCCTCGTTCTCATTGATTCGCACGCCGTCATCCACCGCGCCTTTCACGCGCTCCCGCTACTGACCAGTCCGGCCGGTGAGCCGGTTCAGGCGGTCTACGGATTTGCTTCCATTCTTTTAAAACTGCTTCGCGAGCTGAAGCCGGACTATGTGGTGGCCGCGTTCGATCATGAAGGGCCGACGTTCCGGCATGTCGCCTTCGAGCGCTACAAAGCCACCCGTGTCAAAGCTCCGGATGCCCTCTACCAGCAGATACCGCTGGTGAAGGAACTGGTTAGCGCGTTCGGCATCCCGGTCATAGAAAAGGCCGGGTATGAGGCCGACGACCTTATCGGCACCATTGCCGCCGATGTGCGAAAGCACCACCCCCGTATAGAGGTCATTATTGCCACCGGAGATCTCGACACGCTCCAGTTGGTGGACGAGCGGACAAAAGTTTTTACCATGCGAAAAGGCGTTGCTGACACGGTACTGTACGATACGCTCGCGGTTCATGAGCGCTACGGTCTTTCTCCGCATCAGCTCACTGACTACAAAGGCCTTCGCGGCGATCCGTCCGACAACATTCCCGGCGTGAAAGGCATCGGCGAAAAAACGGCGACCGAGCTTCTTGCCCGGCACAGTTCCATTGAACAGCTTTACCGCGCCCTCAAGAAGGGGGAAGTGCTCGCCAAGCCAGGCATCATTGCCGCGTTGAAGGCGCACGAAGCCGACGCGCTTTTTTCAAAAACTCTTGCGACGATAGACCGCAACGTCCCCGTCAACTTTGTCCTCGCGTCGGCCCGGGTGCGGAGGTCCGGGACCGTACAGGAGTCAAGCCGGGCCATACTCGAGCGCTTTGGGTTCGAGAGCTTGCTGAAACGGATGGGTGAAGACGGCAAGGTCGTGTCAGTTGCGCCACCAGCATCTTTGGGCGAGAAAAAGAGTCCTATACAACTCGGCCGCGCTCGAACGCTCCAGAGTATTGACCGGCGCGGCCCGGCGGTTCTCCTTATTGATGAAGAGCGATCTCGGATTCTGGTTGCGCTTTCCGAGTATCGGGTCTACGAAGTGCCGCTTGCGGCTGCCGCGGGCAAAGGGGCCGCTCGGTGGTTTCGCCAAAAACCGCCCACGTATCTTTTCGGAGGAAAGTCAGCGATTCGTCTGGGCCTGCAGTTTGACCCGGTTTTTACGCGTGACCTTGCACTCCTGTGGTACCTGCTTGAGCCAGGGCGCCGTAGTTATGAGGCAAACGCGCTTATTGCGCAGGAGCTCCGCAATGCCTCGCCCCCGATTGATATCGTCGAGGCCGCCGGCTGTCTTTTCGCCATCGCTCCGGGGGTTGAGGTAAGGGTAAAGAAGGAGGAACTTTTGGGCGTGTATGAAGGCATCGAGGCGCCCCTTTTGCCTATCCTCGTCGCCATGGAAGATCGGGGCATCGGATTTGATTCAAGACCCCTGAAGGCCCTTTCAAAAAAAATGACTGCCGAACTCGGTACCCTTGAGAAAAAAATTCATGAGGCCGCCGGCGGGCCGTTTAGCATCAACTCGCCCCGCCAGCTTGGGGCGGTCATTTTTGAGAAGCTGGGTTTGGCGACAAAGGGCATCCGCAAGACCGAGCGATCCGGCGCGCTTTCAACGAACGAGGCAGAGCTTATAAAGCTGAAACATTTGCATCCTATTGTTGCCTATGTCCTCCGCTATCGGGAACTGTACAAGCTGAAATCCACCTATGTTGACGCCCTGCCGGACCTTGCCCGTAAGGGCCAGCGCATCCATACCACCTGGAATCAGATGGGTACGGCCACGGGCCGCCTTTCCTCCTCCAATCCGAATCTTCAGAATATTCCCATTCGCAGTGCTTTCGGCAAGGAGATCCGGAAAGCATTTACGGCGGGGAAGGGTAATCTCCTCGTCACGTTCGACTACTCCCAGCTCGAGCTCCGTATCGCCGCGGATATGGCCGGGGATGAGAAAATGATGGATGCGTTCCGCCGCGGCCTGGATATTCATCGGCTGACCGCCGCCGAGGTGAATAACGTGCCGCTGGAACAGGTAACCCCCGAGCTTCGCCAGAAAGCTAAGACCCTGAATTTCGGCGTACTCTACGGCATGGGGGCGCGGGCGTTTGCGGAGTCGGCCGGCGTGACCCGCGATGAGGCCGAACATTTCATTGAGGAGTATTTCCATGACTTTGCGGGCATCGCCCACCTTATCGCCCGGACGAAAGCGAGCGCGCATGAGCAGGGTTTCACCAAAACCGCCTTCGGCCGGAAACGCTTTTTCCCGGATCTTGCCCTGACCAATTTCCGACTTCAGCGCGAAGCCGAGCGCATGGCCGTGAATCACCCCATTCAGGGGACCGAGGCGGATATCATGAAAAAAGCGATGATCGAGGTGGAGGCCTTTACCCGACAGACCGGGCTGGCATCCGATGTGGGGATGCTTTTGCAGATCCATGACGAGTTGATGTTTGAAGTTAAGGAGGAGCGTGTCGAGAGTGTGGTCCCCGAGATACGCCGCATCATGGAAAGTATCT
>CAYIQX010000003.1:0-34133 GCA_964365675.1 uncultured Candidatus Saccharibacteria bacterium
TGGTTTCCGCCAAGAAATTCCAGGGGGGTTTGAAATCCGCCAAAAGAATTCCCGCCGCAAGGCGGCGGTTCGAGCCGATGTCCACAAGAAAATCTTTCATCCCCGAAGGAGATTTTGCATGCCTTCGTGCATCATTGTGTCTCCAGGAGAGCTTTTTGCTCCTTCAATAACATTCACCGCAAAATCAGAAGTGATGATTTTGCCTTCATGCTGAAATTGAGAGAGTATAAAGACGGCACGAAAGAGGAGACTTTTTTGGAGAAAGTTAAATCAACCCTATCTGGCGATGGTAGTGTCGCCGAATTAGTCAGTTTAGTTTTGCGAACCGGAAAAGATGTCAGCTTAACCTTGGAACAAATTACCAAAATTTTTTCATAGTTTATGATAAAAGACCAATGCAAACACGAGTGGGAAAAGTATACAAATTTCAAGCAAAATTTGGGAGCTGCGACCTATCTTTGTAAAAAGTGTCAAGCAATAATGACGGCAGCGGAAGTGTTTCAATTGGAAGCTCTTTCAGAGCTTCAGGGTTCACAAAAATGGATGAGCAGAATCGCAATCGGTATTTCTCTTACTTCATTACTTGTTGCGATATTGGTTGCTATCTTTAAATAATTATGGCTAACAACAAACCATTCAAATATCATTGGACGCGCAAAGAAGCGAATTTCGGGCCGCCGATTGAAGGCGAAGTAAAAGGCGGTATGCATATTTCTATTGAAAACTTTTTAATGTTTGACGGAAAATTTGTTGCGCTTCGGCGGCCAGAAGCAAATCCACAACACGAGATACCAGCCAAAGCACAAAAAGCAGGGAAAGCACTTTTGTACTTTGTCCATAATCTTCCAATTTGGGGAGAAACTCTAGATGAGTATGTGCGCCGCATTGTTATGGAAAGTGCGGGAGTGAAAGTAAAAGATTACAAAGTTGTGGATTTGAATATGGAGTTGTACGAAGACACTCAACAATGGGCGTGGACACCGTACATTCTTGTTGAGCTTGAGTCACTACCAAAACCGGGTGTGCATGGAAACGAAATTACTGAAGTGGTAACATTTGACATTGACACAGTTCCAGACGAATTTGGCTGGTGGGAGAAGGACGAGTTGGAGGAGTGTCTTCGTTCTGCATTAAAAAGATAATTTGCCCGCTTCGCGGGTGAAAACGAGGCCTCCCAAGCGAGGGCGCGGCGGAAGGGGGGTTCAAGGGGGGAATTCCGCCGCGCCCGAGCGGTTAGGTTTCGTCAGGGGTTCTGCTCGTAGTGGGTTCGCACTTTTTCAAAATTGACCATTGCAAAAGTTTAATAAAAAATGGCCGCCGAGCATCGGCGGCTTTTGGGTTTTCTCGGCGGCACAAGACCCTACGCCGGCGTTCTGGCGGACGAACCGGACGGAGCACTGATCTCACGATCCACGCGGTCGTGGAGTGCGGCGAGACCGGCGAGGAGCGTCAGTTGCTGAGCCGCACTGTCCACGTTATGGCAAGCGAACTCGTAGCCCTCGCCGGTATAGCGACGGTCACTGGGATATAACCCGCAGCCCGGGCAATCAACATTCAGACATCCGCCATGATGAGCGATGGAAGCACCGAAGCGGTGGGTGTTCCAGCGATCCTCCCCGAAGATGTGCGTGTGCGCCCGCCTCATCGCATCTACCATCTCGAGGATTTTTGTGTGCAGGGGTTGCGCGGCCAACCACCTGACGAGAGGGACGCTGTACATACCCCCAAGCGAACCGCCATGAGGGCCATGCGCGGTGAGCAGGTGCACCGTCAGAAGTTGCGGGGCCCGCGAGGACGATTCGAAGTCCGTGTACATCGCCCGGTCGAGCAGAAGGCCCAGGCTCGCCGAGACGGCATAGGCGGACGTCCACTCGAAGACGGACTTTTTGCCTTCCCCCGAACATCCGAGGCAGTCGCCATCCCTGTCCTCGTCCCTCCCGGAGCCTCCGCACTCTTCGCAGTTCTCGTCGAGGAGCCGGAAAACCTTCGGAAGCCTTGCGGTGAAATCGGCGAAGTCCCCGTTAACGGAGCGCTCGAGGACGTTGTCGAAGCCAAAGGCCTTCTCGAGGGATCCTTCGAACTGACCGAACTTGAACGACGCCATGCAGTCCCGAACGTCCTCGGCCGGGATCGGCGAAAGCGTACTCAGGAATTCGCGATGCACCGAGACGACGATCGCCGGCGCCTCGGGCCGCCATGAAAGGCCGTACCAGCGGGGAAGTGTATCATGGACGATGACTTTCATTGCTTTCTCCCTCCCAGGGTGGAAGTCTCGAACACATCGGAACTTCCAGCTGAGAAAGAGGATGGCGGGAACGGCAAAGTGCTAGAGCATTCGTACCATTCCTCCAGCGCGCGTCAAGCCCCCTTGATTTTCCATGGGGACGGCATACCATCCCCTCCAGAGGCAATCGCCGAAAACACGCTCTCAATCGGGTGCAAAGAGGATAGGAGGGCAAATCGTGGCCGGAAGAAAGACGCGGAGGATCAGGGGAGAAACGATCGAAGTGCCAACAGACCTAGAGGAAGCAACGAAGTTCCTCGCTGAGATCGCGGCCGAGCAGCGCGCCATCGACGTCGTCAGGGGCACGATGAACGCGACAATGGAAGCTATTCAGCGAAGGGCTATCGACAGGACCAACCGGCACCAGGGCCGTCTGCGCACACTCCTCCTCGGTCTATACGCCTTCGCCTGTGACGAGCGCGACACGCTGACCGTCGGAGGGCAGAAGAGCATGCTACTTCCCACCGGAAGGTTCGGCTGGCGGCTCACGCCTCAGAGTGTCGTCCTGGCAGGCCAGGAGAAGGACGTGGTGGCCAGGCTCGAAGCGCTGGGCCTTGGCCGCTTCGTCAAGGTCGAGAAGTCAGTCAGCAAGACAGCGCTACTGAAAGAGCCGGAGACCGCGCAAGGGGTCGATGGAATCTCGATCAGGCGAGGAGAAGTGTTCTTCGTGAAGCCCAACGAGGTCGAGACGGAGATTGCCGAGTCAGTCGCCGTGCTCGACGCAGCCTCTTAGGCGAGCTGCCCCACCGCCGGAAGTCCTCCGGCGGCATTTCTTTAGAGAACTTAACCGGCGCGCCCTAGGGCGCGCCGGTTGCTCTAGCGCAATACCTTTTTTAGCGAGCGCTTGCGCCGCTTCTTCAAAAGCGTCCCGAGTTGCCAGGAGTCATGCCCGGCGAAGCTACGGTGATAGCGCTTGTGGAGGGTCCGTACCTTGGTGTCCGAACGCTTCTTTCGCAGGCGGCCGCTGCCGGTGTTCCGCGGCCGCCAGCCCTTCATTTTCGGTGCGTCTTTGGCCATGGCTTGAAATAATATTTAGCGCATCATAGCACGCCGCCGCCATAGGGAAAAACTTGGCAATGGGTATGGGCATGGCATACTAAATTCACCATGTCAGGAGCGTTCGGTTTTGCCATTTTCGCTATTGCCGTATTCACTGCGGGGTTTTTGGTGCATCTCGTCCGGAAGGCGGGGCGAGCCGAGCGAAAGGTCAGGGAGCTTCAGCAAGAGGTTGAGGTTTTGCGCGCCAAGAAGGGAGAGCCTGACGCGGTAAAATCCGAGGTCATCGCCATCATTGCCCATCAGTTGCGCGCGCCGCTCTCGGTCGTCCGCGATTATGCTTCGCTTTTCCTTGAGGGCGCGCTCGGCCCTTCCTCGGCGCTGGCCCGGCAATCCATGGAAAAGGTGCACGCTGCCACAGAGCACTTACTCGGGGTAGTTACTGACCTCTTTGAGTTTTCCCGGCTGGATGGGGAAGGCAGCGCCTATGCAATGGAGGACATTGCTGTAGATACCATTGTGGCCGATGCCCTGCGGGAGCTCGAAACCACCGCAAACGCAAAACGCATTGCCTTGAATTTTAAAAACCGCACCGGCGGCCGCCGCGCTGTGCGGGCCGATGCCGTAAAGATACGCCAGGCGGTGCATCATCTCATTGATAACGCGCTTCGCTATACCTCTGCCGGCCGGGTCCATGTCGAGCTCGAGCCCGAAACCGTCGGGTCCCGCCCGTGGCTCCGGCTGAATGTCGTGGACACCGGCATTGGCATCCAGTCGTCTGATATAAAACGCCTTTTTTCCAAATTCGGCCGCACGGAAGAGGCGCGGCGTATTCGTCCGGATGGCCTCGGTCTTGGGCTTTACACGGTGAAAAAGATCATTGAGGAGCATGGCGGGGAGGTGGGGGTCGAATCAGCCGGCCTGGGACACGGCAGTACATTTTGGGTGCGCTTGCCGATAGCGATGTAGCAAGACCCCACAGACCCCACGGATATTTCGTGGTTTTTTCATGAACGGAGCCGTGCTAGAGTTGAAAAATGCAGCGCATATCCATTACTGAAACTGGAACAAGGGCCGGAGAACGGGTGCGGGTGGTGGGCTGGGTTTCGGTCCGGCGCGACCACGGGAAATTAGTCTTCATAGACCTCCGGGATTCCTCGGGGGTCTTGCAGGTGGTATTTCGGCCCGGTGAGGGCACGCTCTATGACGAGGCGCAAAAGCTCCGTCCGGAATGGGTTATCGCGGTGGAGGGAGAACTTCGTGAGCGGCCAAAGGGCATGGAGAACGCCGATCTTACCACTGGGAACATTGAGCTTGCGGCCGACCGGCTGGAAGTACTGAACGAAGCCAGAACCCCGCCCTTTCCGCTCGATACGCCGGGCCTCGATATCGAAGAGGAGCTGCGTCTCCAGTACCGCTACCTCGATCTTCGCCGGCCACGCATGCAAAAGAATATTCGGCTGCGCCATGCGATGGCGCAGTTCATTCGCCAATATCTCTCCGAGCGGCATTTCGTCGAGATCGAAACGCCTATTTTGACCAAAACCACGCCGGAGGGGGCGCGCGATTTCCTGGTGCCATCGCGCCTACAGCCGGGAAGATTCTACGCCCTGCCGCAGTCCCCCCAGCAGTATAAACAGCTCCTGATGGTGGCCGGGTTCGAACGCTACTTTCAGATCGCGCGCTGTTTCCGGGATGAGGATCCGCGGGCTGATCGCGCCTACGGCGAATTCGCGCAGCTCGACCTCGAAATGTCATTCGTGACGCAGGAGGATATTATCGGGCTTGCCGAGGATCTTTTCACGAAACTTGCGGCCGTGGTATTCCCCGAAAAACGGATAACCCAAACGCCTTGGCCGCGCCTCTCCCACGGGGAGGCTATGGAAACCTACGGTACTGACAAACCGGACCTCCGCCGGGATACGAACGACCCCGATGAGCTTGCATTCGCCTGGGTGCTCGATTTCCCGTTATTCAGTGAGCAAAAAACAACTGACTTCTTTCACGGTTCCGGCGCATCTGCATTGGCGCCCTCGCATCACATGTTCACCGCACCGCACCCGGATGACATTCCACTTCTTGATACCGACCCGGCGAAGGTCCGCGGCCTGCAGCACGACATGGTACTGAATGGATTTGAGGTCGGCGGGGGGAGCGTACGCATTCATCGGGCCGATGTGCAGGAAAAAGTTTTTGGGCTCATTGGGTTCAACGACGGCGAGAAGCGCCAATTCGCCCATCTCCTCACTGCCTTCGCATACGGCGTGCCGCCGCACGGCGGCATCGCCCCCGGCATCGATCGCTTTCTCATGGCCGCGCTTGGCGAACCGAGCGTGCGGGAAGTCGTTGCGTTTCCGGCCTCATCGGGCGGGAAAACAGCCGTGATGGATGCGCCGTCCGAAGCCGACCCGAAGCAACTGGCTGAACTCGGCCTCGAGGTCAAGAAGCCCGCCCCATAATGCCTTACACGGTCAAGCAGGAAAAATTCGAGGGTCCTTTGGACTTGCTGTTGGAGCTCATCCAGGAGCAAAAGCTTTCCATTAACGAAATTTCGCTCGGCCGCGTTACCGACGAGTTCATCCAGTACTTAAAACAGCTCGGAGCCGACGGCACGGCCGATCAGGAGGTGCTTGCGGAGTTTTTGGTGGTGGCGGCAACGCTTCTTCTCATCAAGTCGCGAAGCTTGCTTCCGCAGTTCCAGGCCAGCCCTGAAGAGGAAGAATCCATTGCTGAACTGGAGGGACGCCTGGCCGAATATCAGCGTCTGAAAACGCTTTCGCAAGAACTCGGACAACTTGCAAAAGGTGGTCCCAAGGCGTTCTCCCGTGAGGCATTCGCCGGGACCGCGCCGGTGTTCTACCCGCCCCAGCGCTTTGGCGTGGCCATACTTGTCCAGGCCTTCGAGGGTATTTTGCAAGCGCTCCCGAAAATCGAAAAACTGGTCGAAGAAAAACTGAAGAGGGTTATCTCCCTCGAGGAGAAGATCCGAGAACTGCAATCGTTCCTGCAGGAGCGGGTGGAGCGCGTTTTCTCGGAGCTCGTTTCCGGCGCCAAAGAAAAAGTTGAGGTTATCGTGAGTTTCCTTGCGCTTCTTGAACTCACTAAACAAAAACTTGTTTCGGTGGAGCAAAAACAGCTCTTCGGCGACATTACGATGCGCAAGGCGAAATGAACCCCGTTAAACATTTTGGTATTTTCATTCCGCATGCGAAATCTCCTAACTTCGAGGACACTGCCGTTCATATACCTCGTCACATAATATGTCTAGCGGGGTGAACCTCAAGGCGGCAATTGAAAGCATCCTTTTTGTCGAGGGTGAACCCTTTACGGTCTCGCGCATCGCAAAAATTACCGGCCGGAAGGCCGCCGAAGTGTTATCCACGCTTCGGGAGCTTGCCGGAGAATACCGCGAGCGGGGGATACGGCTTGTTGAGAACGGTGACGAGTGGCAGTTCGCCACGCATCCGGCCAACAAAGACATAGTGGAAAAACTTGTTACCGGCGAACTTGCCGAAGACCTTTCCCGTGTTTCGCTTGAAGTGCTTTCTATTGTCGCGTACAAAGGTCCGATGAGCCGGGCCGAAATAGAATACATCCGCGGGGTCAATTCATCCTTCACCCTCCGGAACCTGCTTATCCGGGGGCTGGTCAGCCGCGAGGAAAATCCTTCGGACCGGAGAGCGTATCTGTATCGCACCTCAACCGATTTTTTGAAGTACCTCGGCCTTAGCCGGCCTGAAGAACTACCGCAGTACGAGGCATTCCGCAAGAAGGAGATCGAATTGCCTTCCCTACCGGAAGGGGGAGGGGACGCGCACGCATTATGACCTGGACACGTACGTTTGCACTGCTGGCCATTCTCGGCGGCGTTCTTATTGGTCTCGCCGGGTTAAGCAACCGGCCGGTTCTTCGGTCCGAGTCGGCCCGGCCCGATGCGCCGCGTCTGGCACGCCGCGGTAATGATACGCCTTCCCTTACGGCCGCATCCGCGCTTATCCAGCGGCTTCGGAACGGCGAGGTGCTGTACGAGCGGAATGCCGATGTGTCTCTGCCCATTGCGAGTTTGACAAAGCTTATGACTGCCCTCCTTTTTACCGAGGAGGCCGATTCCATCGAGTCCATTCTTTTTTCGGCCGGCGCAACACTGGCCGGACGACCGGATGACAAACGGAGTTTGGTCCCTGCCGGCGAACGGCTCAAAGCCGAGGATGTGCTCGCGCTCATGCTTTCGGCGTCAGACAGCGATGCGGCCTTTGCGGCCGCCGAGCATGTAGCTCGGCGCCAGCAGCCCGAGCTCGAGACGGCGCCGTTCGGGGAGCGCATTGCCGCATTTGTAGGACTCATGGGTCGGCGCGCCGGAGCGCTTGATCTCGCCGGGACTCATTACGGCAATCCGAGCGGAAGCGAGGAATCAGAAAATATTTCTACCGCGCGCGATCTTATGCGGCTCGCCGGATACATTACCAGCGTTCGGCCTGAACTCTGGGCCGCATCGCGCCTCCGAGAGGGCTTTGCCTTTGGCGCCGGCGGCCGGCGCTACAGTTTCGTCAACACCAATCCGTTGTTGGGGGAATTCCCGGCCATGTACGGGTCAAAAACCGGTTTCAACAACAGCGCGCGTGGGGCACTTCTTTTGGTGTACCGTCTCGCTCCGGAGGAGCCCATCGCCATCGTGTTGCTCCGCTCGGGCGATCGCTTTGGCGATGGCCGCGCGGCCATTCGGTGGCTGGAGTTAAACTTCGTGCTAGAATCGCCGTGAGCTTTACGGATTACTGATTTTACGAATACACAGATGCAAACAGAGGAATTAATCTTGAGTGTTTTTAAGGTGTTCGGGCTTTCCGCGCTGGCCTTCTTTTTCGCGGCGGCCTGGACACCGCTCCTGACGCACTATCTCTTTAAATACAAAATGTGGCGGAAGGCCGTGCGGACGCTCGCACCCGATGGCGCGGGGACGCCGATTTTCGCCGCATTGCATAAGGAGCGCGAAGTTTCAACCCCGCGCATGGGCGGACTGCTCATCTGGGGGACGACGCTTGTTGTCATCTTCGGATTTTGGTTCCTGGCCAAGGTCACCGATAACGGCCTCCTCGACAAGCTGAATTTTCTTTCCCGGAATCAGACCTGGCTTCCGCTCTTTACCCTGGCCGCCGCGTCCCTCCTCGGCCTCATTGATGACCTCCTTCAGATATACCAGCGCGGGACGTACATTGCCGGCGGCTTGAAGTTCCGTATCCGCATTTCGGTAGTGCTTTTCATCGCCCTTATCGGCGCCTATTGGTTCTATTTTCGCCTGGGCGAGAACGCCATTTACATCCCCGGCCTCGGCGACGTGGTTATCGGGCTTTGGTTTATTCCTCTCTTTGTGATCACCATGCTGGCCACATTTTCCACGGCCGTAACCGATGGGCTGGACGGCCTCGCCGGAGGAGTGTTTGCGGCTATTTTCGCCGCGTACGGCGGCATCGCATTTTTCCGGGGGCAAATAGATCTTGCGGCTTTTTCGGCGGTGCTCCTGGGTTCACTCCTCGCGTTTTTGTGGTTCAACATACCGCCCGCCCGATTCTATATGGGCGAGACCGGCATTCTCGGCCTCACGACCACGCTCACCGTCATCGCCTTCCTTACCAATTCAGTCATCGTACTGCCCATCATCGCGTTCGTGCCCGCAGTAGAGGCGGGCTCGGTCATCATCCAGCTCGCCTCCAAGCGCTGGCGCGGCCGGAAAGTTTTCAAAGTCGCGCCGCTGCATCATCATTTCGAGGCCATCGGCTGGCCATCGTACAAGGTTACGATGAGATTTTGGGTGATCGGCGTCGTGTTTGCCATCGTTGGTATGGTCGTTGCGCTCGTGGGAAGATAGCGCTATTATTACGACAGCTACGAAAGGAGGCGAGCGCGATGCTCCATGTCTGGATCGCCCTCTGGCTGGTTGGCTCCTTCGGGATGATTCTCCCCGCGGCTTTGATGGGTTGGGCATTGCTCCCGCCATCCCCAGTCTGGCTGTTTGCCATACTGCTCAGCATTTGCACGTGGGGTGGCGCCATGGCACGCGTGGAGAATGCGCTTAGCACCCCGGGGGAATCACATCGCATCCGGCAAACCTTCACCTATCGGATTTTCCTCCCCATTCTTGCTGCCGCAGGAGTGTGGCTCTCCGTTCTCGCGTTCCTGTTTCCACACGTAGCGAACCTGCTCTTCTTCTTCGCTCTGATCTTGGGTGGTTGCCCATCGCTCTTCTTTCTGCTCATCACCCTGAGGCGGATTGAGCGTTCTGGTCATGCCCGCGCCTAGCACCAGGCCGGGCGCTTTCTTTTGTGCGCCTCCGGCAGCGTCCATTGATAACCGCAGCGACATCTGTTACAGATACCTTCAGAGACTGATCGAGAGAGGAGGAATCGCGGCCATGGAAGCCAACGAACCCGTGGGACACGTCTATCGCGTGTTACAGCGGGATCAAACGGGAATCGTATTCCAGCGGTGCACGGCGCAGCCGATGACCTTCCAGGTTTTCAAGAGACCGCCGCAGCACCGTCGGCTCCGCCTGGACGCAAGCCCGCGTCGCGAGGGGCACACCTATGTGTTTGACAGTAGCCGCGAGAGCAACCTTTTCGGCTTTTTTCTACCAGAGGGTGCAGACCGACCAGCGGTACTGAAGCAAGTGAAAGCACGCTGGGGCCTGGCAAGCGAGATCGACGAGAAGCTCTGGGACCGTACCAAGTCCACCACCGCCCGCGGCTAGACCGGCCCGGGCGTTTTTCTTTATGGTGTAAATCCAAGGGTGATACAGATTATCACGATCGTGTTAATCTGTATCATCTAGTTTGGGTTGGGTAGTGAAGGCAGCCAAAAACACCTCTTATGTTATAGTGAGCATAACGCTATGACGTTCGACCTCCTCATCAAAGACGGCACCATCCTCGACGGCTCGGGTAAACCCAGATTCCGTGGGGACGTCGGCATCGCCGGCGGCATCATCAAGGCCATCGGAAACCCCGCCCTCGAGGGCGCAGCCGCCGCAAAAACAATCTCCGCCGCGGGAAAGTTCGTCAGCCCGGGCTTCGTGGACATTACCAGTCATAGCGATGCCAACGGCTCTCTATTTTTAAATCCCCAGCAGGACTATCTTCTTACCCAGGGCGTAACCACTATTCTCACCGGCAACTGCGGCTCCTCCCTAGCGCCGCTTGCCTCGCGTGAGGCGGCGGCGTCGCTCCGCAAATGGAGCGGCGGGACGGAGATAAACATCAACTGGCTCTCCACGGCCGCCTACCTCACCGAGCTTGCACGCCATCCCCTGGGCTTGAATGTAGGCACGCTTATGGGGCACGGAACTATCCGCCGCGGTATTACTAAAGGCGAATCCCGCCCGCTCACCCTTGAGGAACTATCGGAGTTTTCTTCGCTCATCAGCCGCGGCCTTCAAGAGGGCGCGTTCGGCCTCTCGGCCGGGCTTATTTATAGCCATGAGGCCGCGGCCACGTCCGAGGAACTGGCTGCGTTTGGAAAGGCCTTGGCGCATGGCGGCGGAATTCTGAAGGCGCATCTTCGGAACGAGGGAGCAAACCTTATCCCGGCCGTGAATGAAATGGTGCAGGTTGGCCGAGAGTCAAAAGCGCCGGTCATTATTTCTCATTTTAAGGCCATCGGCCGGAAGGCCTGGCCGCTCTTCGGCCGGGCGCTTAAAATGATGGAGCACGCCGGCGAGAGTGGTGCGTCCGTGCATTTCGACATCTCACCCTATCAGCGCACCGGCTCTTTTCTTTATCTTTTGCTCCCGGCTTGGGCGCGTGAGGGCGGATTTATCGCCCTGTCGAAGCGCATCCGGGACCCGGCAAATCGCACTGCCATTGTCGAGGAACTAAAAAAGCAAACGCTCCATTATGAGCGCTACATTATCGCGAGCGCGGCCACGCCCAACGCCAACGGCCGTACGCTTGCCGAGATGGCTCAACGTACCGGAGTTTCGGCGGAGGAAATGGTGCTTGACTTACTTTCGGCCTCAGAGGGACGGGTAACAATTTTCGGGAACACGCTCTCTTTCCGGAATATTCTTACCGGCATCGCGCATCCCCAGGGCGTGATTGCCTCAGACGGGAACGGCGTCCTCAAGGAAATGAATCAGTCGAATACGCTCGTGCATCCCCGTTCTACCGGCTGCTTTCCGCATTTTCTCCACAAGTTCGTCCGCGAAAAGGAAACGGTCTCCTGGGAGGAGGGGATACGAAAAATCACTTCGTTCCCGGCCGAACTTGCCGGCTTTAAGGGCCGCGGGAGAATCGCCCCGAAGTTCGCGGCCGATGTTGCGGTCTTTGACCCAGAGCAAATCCGCGACCGCTCCACCTACCAAAACCCCTATGTGCATTCCACCGGCATTGAGGCGGTGGTGGTCAACGGCAAGCTCGCTATCGAGAACGGCAAGCTGACCGGCGCGGCAAGGGGGGCGGTTTTGAAAAAATCCTGACGCATGGAGGTAAAGCAGTTTCGCGGGAAAAATGTCTTGATCATGGGTTTGGGGCTGCACGGCGGCGGGACAGGCGCCGCCGCGTTTTTCGCTCATCTCGGGAGCCGGGTCACCGTCACGGATCTGAAATCAAAACGCGAGCTTGCCTCGTCGCTCGCCAAACTCCGGCGTTCCAAGAGCATCACCTATCACCTCGGTGGGCATCGCGCCGGGGATTTTAAGAGTGCGGATTATGTCATTAAGGGACCGGGGGTACCGGAGAATTCCAAGTTCCTGAAAATAGCGCGCCAAGCCGGCATTTCCATTCTGTCGGACGTTGAGATATTTTTTCTTGCCTGTCCGGCGCCGATAATCGGCATCACCGGCACAAAAGGAAAGTCCACGACTACCTGGCTCCTCGGCCAGTTCCTTCAAAGGGGATTGCGGAAGCATATATGGGTGGGCGGTAATATCCGGAAGTCGGTGCTTGGATTTTTGAGGCGGGTAAAAAAGAACGACTTGGTCGTGCTCGAACTCTCAAGCTTCCAGCTGGATTCGCTGAAACACAGCCGCAAAAGCCCGCATATCGCGCTCATCACTAATATTTTTCCGGATCACTTGAATCGCTATGCCTCGATGGCGGCGTATGCCGCATCAAAATCCGGTATCTTTAAATTTCAAAAACCCGGCGACTATCTTTTCTTAAATGTGCGCGATGCCGTACTCCGGCGCATCGCGGCGCGTGTAAAGTCCCGCGTCATCCGCTTCGACCCGCAGAAAATACTTACGTATTACCGGAAAAGTATTTCCGCGCATGTCCATGATTTCCACCTACCCAACATCGCTGCCGCCGTTGCCGTGGCGCGGCATTTTGGGGTAGAGGAGGCGGTGGTCCAAAAAGTCCTTAGGCGTTTTCGCGGCATGCCGGACCGCATGGAACTCGTGCGGAAGTTTAGGGGCGTTTCGTTCATCAACGATACTACGGCGACGAATCCTACCGCCGCCGAGGAAGCGGTCATTTCGACCAAACGGCGTATCGGGCGTCAGCGGCTTGTCGTTATCGCGGGCGGCTACGATAAGGGGCTGGTGGTCAATAATTTCGTTCGAGCACTGGTTCGCCATGCGGCGACAGTAGTTTTTCTGCCCGGAGCCGCAAGCGAGAGAATAAAATTAAATATCAAAAAGCAAAAATCAAAAATAGATGCCTCTGGTGCGTATACCATGGAGGAGGCAGTGAGAATGGCTTACCGCGCCGCCAAGCCCGCAGGCGTAGTCCTGCTTTCGCCGGGCGCGGCAAGCTTCGGGCTTTTCAAGCATGAGTTCGACCGCGGCGAGCAATTTGTGAAGGCAGTCCGCGCGCTTCATTGACGACGCTCTCCAGTAGCTGGTAGGATTTTTCCAGGTAGAATACGACATCATCGGAATGAGGAGGTGAGGTGATGAGAGGTCTTGTGATCGCACTCACGATATTCCTGTTCAACATGGGCCTCGCCGCTGGTGCCGGCTTCGGGTTGTTCGCACTCGGCGGCCGGGGAACGAACGGCCACGGAGGCAACAGTGGCTAGGCGGGCGGCGAGACAACGAGGGGGTGAGGTCACGTCGCGCGAAGACGGTGGGATGGAAGACCCCCTCGCACCCGCCAAGGGTGTCATTCGCAGTATCGGCGGCGGGGCGGCCATCTGGGTCGTCATCGCAGCCATCGTCATTGGGTTGCTCGTCAAACGCTAGAGCGCACACCGCAGGGGTAGGACAGAGGCCCACCCCTGCTTTTTTATTTGGCAGTCGGCCATTACCATATACTCATGCGCCGCCATATCGATTATCCGTTGCTGGCCATCGCGCTCGTCCTCCTCGTAGCCGGGATCGCGGTCGTATCTTCGGCATCCATCGTTATCTCGGAGAAGAATTTCGGGACGCTTTATTATTACGTTTTTCGGCATGGGATATACGCGCTCGCCGGCCTGGGTGCGCTTTTCATCTGCCAGGCTATATCCTATAAGCTCTGGAAGAAGCTTTCTTTGCCGTTTCTCGGTGTTTCCCTTCTCTTGGTCGCGGCGGTCTTCATTCCCGAAATCGGTCTGGAATTGGGAGGTGCTTCGCGCTGGCTTAAGATCGGTCCGGTATCGGTCCAGCCCTCGGAAATCCTTAAGTTATCGCTTATACTGTATTTGGCCAGTTGGCTTGATAAAAAGAAAGGGCAGTCCAAGGGTTTTGCCACTGCGTTTGTGCCGTTCCTCATCATCATAGGGGTGGTCGGCGTGCTCCTTGTGCTTCAGCCCGACATCGGCACACTGCTTGTCACTGCGGGCGGTGCGGTCATTCTCTACTTCCTCGGGGGAGGGCGATTCCCGCAACTAGCGGCTTTTGGGCTGCTTGCCGCCGCGGCACTCGCGGTCGTGGTACAGGTGGCGCCATACCGGCTGAATCGCTTTCTTGTTTTCTTAAAACCGGATCTCGATCCACAGGGCATTGGCTACCACATCTCGCAGGCACTGATAGCGATTGGGAGCGGGGGGTTTTGGGGTCGAGGGTTTGGCCAGTCCATCCAGAAGTTCAACTATCTTCCCGAGCCGATCAGTGATTCCGTCTTTGCCATCATTGTTGAGGAGTTCGGATTTTTCGGCGGGATCGTCTTGGGGTCTCTTTTTTTCCTGTTTCTCCTCCGTGCCATCACGATCGCCCGGCGGGCCCCTGATTTCTTCGGAAAACTGCTCGCTGCCGGCATGGCGTCTTCTATTGTGTTGCAGGCGTTCATTAATATGGCGGCCATTTCCGGCCTGATACCGCTGACCGGAATTCCGATGCCATTCATTTCGTACGGCGGGACAGCGCTTGTGGTGGCGCTGGCCATGGTCGGGATCATACTGAATGTGTCGAAACACACCACATGAGAGAGCAAAAATTAAAAAGCAAAAAGCAAAATTTTTGGAGCCGCCGCTGGCGGCAACCGCCACTTTGCTGTTTTATTTTTACTATTTAATATGCGTATCGCCTTTACTGGTGGAGGCACTGGAGGGCATCTCTACCCTATAATCGCCGTAGCGCGGGAAGTTAAGCGTATCGCCGAGGAGGAGCGCATTCTCGACCTTGAGCTCTATTACTTTGGTCCTGACGCCATTCCGGCCGATTCGGTCCAGGCCGAGGATCTTATCGTTACGCGTGTTACCGCGGGTAAAATCCGGCGCTATTTTTCTGTCTTTAGTTTCATTGACGCGTTTAAGGTTGCCTTCGGTATCCTCGAGGCGTTCTGGAAAATGCTCCTGGTTATGCCGGATGTCGTTTTTTGTAAGGGGGGATTCGGAAGCTTTCCGGTTACGCTTGCCGCGCGGATATATCGCATTCCGGTGGTAGTGCATGAATCCGATTCCATGCCCGGCTTAGTAAACCGCTGGGCCGGGAGATGGGCCAGGCGCGTTGCCGTATCGTTCGCCGGCGCGGCCAAATATTTTCCTCCGGCCCGCACCGCCCTTATCGGCGTGCCGGTGCGGAACCGCATCATCGGCGGCAATCGAGAGCCGGCCCGCGAGGTATTCGGGGTTTTCTCGAATCGTCCGGTCGTGCTCGTGCTGGGCGGCTCGCAGGGGGCCGCTGTTTTGAATCGCGCCCTGATCGAGGTTTTGGGACCGCTCGTTGAAGAATTTGAGGTCATCCATTCCGCCGGCCCCAAAAACATTGAGGACGTGCGGCTGGAGACCGCGCCGATTCTTGAGGGTGGGGGAGGGGTTTACTACCATCCCTTCGGCTTCATGAACGAGGATGAGATGCGTGGGGCCTTTGCGCTTGCCGATATCGTAGTATCCCGGGCCGGCGCGACCGCGATCTACGAGATCGCGGCTAATGCCAAGCCCGCCATTTTGATCCCGATAAAAATCGCCGCACAGGACCATCAGAAGGCCAATGCCTATGAGTATGTACGGCGAGGCGCCGCAATCGTTATCGAGGAAGACAACCTGACGCCTTCCGTGCTTCTCCATGAAGTGAAAAAGCTGAATACGGATACGGGGCGCCGCGCGAGGATGGCCGAGGCGGCGCGTTCGTTCGCCCGGCCGGAGGCGGCCGGGATCCTGGCAAGGGAGCTCTTAACGCTCGGTCTCCACTGACAGTTATGGCTGCTATCCGAACGCGTATCGCGCCAAGCCCGACCGGCCCCCTCCACATCGGTACGGCTCGTACCGCGCTTTTTAATTTCCTTTTCGCCCGCAAACAGGGTGGAGCGTTCGTGCTCCGCATCGAAGATACCGACATCGAGCGCTCCGATACGAAATACGAGAAGGATATTTTCGATGGCCTCAAATGGCTCGGTGTGAAGGCCGACGAGTGCCCCAAAGAGGGCGGTGCGTACGGCCCGTACCGCCAGTCCGAACGCATCACCTCCTACCAGCCCTATCTCGAGCAACTCCTTGCCTCTGGCCAGGCCTATTACTGCCCGCATACCGAGGGTGAACTCGAAGCGGAGAAAAAGAATTTAATGGCCGGCGGCCGGAATTCGGTACATGTATGTTTGTACCGCGATGGCGGGGCTGTCCCAACAGCCGGCAGTATTATTCGTTTCAAGACGCCCGCCGGACGTACGCTTGAGTTTAACGACCTCATCCGCGGCGATATTTCGTTCGGGTCCGATCTTGTCGGCGACTTTTCCATTGCCAAAGATCTCACCACTCCGCTCTATAACTTCGCGGTGGTTATTGATGACCACGAGATGAAAATCTCTCACGTTATCCGCGGCGAGGACCACATTTCCAATACCCCGAAGCAAATGCTCCTGGCTGAGGCCCTGGGGTTCGGACTGCCTCTTTTTGCGCACCTCCCGCTTATTTTGGGCATTGACCGCTCCAAGCTTTCCAAACGCCATAGTGCAACATCGGTCCGCGAATTCCGAGAGCAGGGATACCTCGCCGAAGCGCTGGTAAACTTTATGGCGCTTTTGGGCTGGAATCCCGGAGGCGAGCGCGAACTGTTTTCCCTGGATGAGCTTATCAATGAGTTCGACCTTGGCCATGTCCAAAAGGCCGGGGCAGTATTCAACACTGAAAAGCTCGATTGGATGAACGGCGAATATATCCGCAAGAGATCCTCATCCGAGCTTCGTGAGCTCGCGATGCCGTACCTTGAGGGATTTTTGAAGAACGCGAACGCGGGCTCGGGTGTCCCACCCGAGGATATTGAAAAAATAATCCTCCTCGAACAGCCGCGCCTGAAAAAACTTTCCGACATAGGGGAGAAGGTGGAATATTTTTTCCGTGAACCGGATTACCCGTTCGAACTGCTTCGCTGGAAAGACATGCCCGATCAAAAGGTACGGACTTCCCTTGAGCGCTCGAAAAAATTGATTGAGGGGATGACTCCGGGGGATTTTACACCGGAAAAACTGCAAAATAATTTTCTTTTGGCCATAGGGGCAGGGGATAAGGGCGTTCTCCTGTGGCCGCTTCGCGTGGCGCTGACCGGCAGGAAGGCATCCCCCGGGCCATTTGAAATTTTGGCCATCCTCGGTAACGATGAAGGCCGCCGGCGCATAGAGCGTGCACTTGCAAAAATCCCCGTCTAATGCGGGGATTTCTCGCGGCTGTTGGAGTGCGCGTGGTATAATTGGTTTATTCATGAGTTTCCGCCGCACTCTTTCCACGCGATTTTTGCTCCTGCTTGCTGCGGGAGCATTGATTTTTATCTCCATCAATGCGGTAGCCAAAGAGGGGGCGCTATCCGAGCCGACCGATATTCGGGAGCAGATTGATGAGAAAAATCAGGAGATCAAGCGCCTGGAAATCGAGGCCGCAAAGTATCGGACGACGCTCGACGAAATCGGGCGCAGCGCCAATACCCTGCAATCGCAGATCGCGAACCTTGAAAAAGCCATCAAGGGGCTGGATGCGAACATCCGCGTTACGAACGCGAAAATAACCCGTACCAACCTTGAAATTCAGGCGCTGGGTGTCGGCATCCGAGAAAAAGAAAGTTCCATCGCGGCCCAGCGCGAACGGATCGGCGCACTCGTCGGAACGCTTGCCGCCAATGACCGGGAAACGCCGCTGGAGATCCTGATGAAAAACGAAACGCTGTCTGAGTTTTTTGCTTCGGTGGATGCACTCCGTGGTATCCAGCGCGACCTTGTGGGCCTGCTCGCCGAGCTCCGGAGAGCCCGCCAGAACCTGAAGGAGCGTAAGGTTACCGCCGAGTCAAAGCGCCTGGAGTTGGCTTCGCTCGTGGAGGATCTTGCGGACCAGAAAGCGCTCGTGGTCGAGGAGCGGAAGGAACGGAACCTCTTGCTTGCCGAGACCAAGAACCAGGAGCGCCGTTATCAGGAACTGCTTGGTGAAGTTGAGCGCAAGCGCGATGCCTTACAGCAGGAGATCAATACTATGGAGTCGGGGTTGAGCGCTTCCTTTGACCGCGCTATCTTGCCGGCCCCGGGGAAGGGTATTCTCGGCTGGCCACTGCCAAGCCCTATTTTTATCACCCAGTACTTTGGGAATACCTCGTTCGCCCGCGCCGGCGGCTATAACGGCAAAGGCCATAACGGCATTGATTTTCGTGCCGTGGCTGGGACGCCTCTCTTTGCCGCGGAGCGCGGGACGGTGAGGGCTATCGGTGACACCGATACCGCCTGCCGCCGCGCTTCGTACGGCCGTTGGATGCTCATCGATCACCCCAATAACCTCACGACTTTGTATGCGCACATGTCGCTTATTAAGATACGGCCAGGGGAGAGCGTAAATCGGGGAGAGCTTATTGGGTATGCCGGCCGGACGGGCTATGCCACCGGTCCACACTTGCATCTTTCGGTATTCGCTCAGCAAGCAGTAAACGTAGGGCAGCTTGTCAGCCGCGTATGCGGTCGCGTTATGACCCTGCCACTTTCACCGTTCGGTGGGTATTTGAATCCACTGGATTATCTCTAGCGTATGGTGCTCGGATTTTTTCGCCTACTTATCCTTTTCCTTGCCGCCGTTGCCGCCGGTGAACTAGTTAGTAAATTCCATAGGGGGCCCGTGCTGAAGGAACCCCTGCCAACGATCGAGATACGAGATATAGAGTTGCCCACGCCGCCGCTTTCCAAGCCGCCTGCACCTCCGCCTCCCCATTCGACGGATTCGGCAGGTTCGACCGGCTCACTGCAAGCAGGTTCACCGCGGGCAAGCTCCCAGCCTTCGCAAAGCTACGGCGGGCAGGCAGGACAAGCGCCATCGCCGAAGCCGGCTCCCGCGCCCGTGCCTCCGCCAGCTGGTGGACCTCTGCTGCCCCCGATACTGAACACATTGCCGCCGCCTCCACCCCCACCTCCTTCACCGCCTTTAGTACTGAAAGAGGCCGAATTTTACGCGCGCTACGCGGCGGCAGTGGTACAAATATTCTGCCGCACATCACAGGAAATTTTTGCCGCTTCCGGCATCATCGTGAACGAGCGCGGCCTTATTATGACCAATGCCCATGTGGGCGAGGTGGTAAAGCGGAGCGGTGAAGAAAACTGCCAGGCCCGCCACGGCAACCCAGCCGGCAGGTTTGCCGGCATCCAGATCATTTTTATCGCCGATACCGCCTTGAAGATATCCGGGACCGAGGTACCCCAGCGCGACGTGGCCTTTTTAGCCCTCGTGGGGTCCGCGGAACCATTCGCGGTGGCCCCGTTTGGTCTTACGTTCGTTGAGCGGGGGACTACGCTTCTCACGCTCGGCTACCCCAGCGAGTTCCTTGAAGGCATTACCACCACTGCAAATTCGAATCTTGTTTTTTCCTCTCTGCGCGTAGATGAGTATGTCGATGTTGACAACAACGACACCACTGCGGAGGCATACGCCTCCAAGGGCGGGATCGCGCTTCAGCAGGGGAGTTCTGGAACGGCGCTCTTCCAGCCAAGCGGGCATATCGTCGGCCTCATTTTTGCGACCACCAAGGGCGCCACGACCCAAGACCGTCAGGGCATTGCGCTTACCACGCCCTATATCGACAAAATTTTGCGATTGGAAACGGGGGAGGGCCTAGTGGGGTTCATAGCGGGGCATTGATGCCACAGCAGGCCGTTATGTCGGGAAAATGATAATGTGCGACATTGTCTATTTGAAAAGAGGGTTCGGGGTGCTCCCCTAACCCTCCGGGAACGTCAGCCGCGACGGCTCGGCGTTGCAGATGTTAACTTCCCGCAAGAGCGCTTCGTGGCAACCTTTGCACTCGGCGAGATGCAGGAGCGTACGTTCCTCTGTTTCGAGATCAAGCCGTAGGCCGAGGTAGTCCTCCATTACCGCCACTACCCTACTGCAAGGCGGCGAATGGAACTCCTGGAGGTGCCGCCAGTAGCTCTCCGGCAGCCAAAAGCTCTCCGGGGTTTCTACGCGGTTAACGAGGAAGAGCCGCGCGCCGAGTGCGGGATCGCACCGTGGACAAACGATTTTGGGAAATTTCTCTTCCAGCTCATCGTCGCCGGCCATATTGGCCTCCTCTGTATTCGTTACCCCCATTTAGATAGACCGATCAGGCCGCCCGTAGGTTTCAGAGAGTTCTTATCTTTTCACTCTCCCTGCCGCAAAGTGGCGAGGTATCCTGGGAAGGAACAAACAATAAAAAGTCCGCCCGTGCGCTCTACGCGCGGGCGGCTTGCTTCCTGGCTTGCTACCCAGCTACTCCACGATGACGTAGCCGGTGGTGGTGGTGATCTCCTCCCAGGCATTCACTTCTCCGGGCGCATTTGCCCGGCCGCGAAAGTGGAGCCGGAAACGATTCGTCCCCGGCGTGGGCTGACCGGTGAAGAGACATTTAAGAAGTACCACGGTCGCCGGAGGCCGTCAAAATAGTTCGGTCAAATTCTACCGACCGGGAAATTTTGACCGTAAAGGCCAGCAACGCCGCCGTACATAATCCATCCGCTCTCCACTCATCCCCCTCACCCGATGAGGATACGACAAAGAGAAAGGCCGGAGCGTCAGGCGCTCCGGCCGTATCGTTTCCGGCACCAGCGATCACTCGGCGCGGGGCAACATGAGCCGCATCCAGCTTCCAGCGGGACCGAGGTCCACCCCACCGCCGTTGCCGAGCGCCACCGCACCGAGCATGAGGATGACCGCCGCGATGGCTCCGCCGACGACCATCGGCCACGTGAGGCGGAAGCCCGGTGCGATGGTACGATCCACCTGCTCCGCCGGGACCACTCGGAGGCAGGCCCGCCGCCTGTCCCCTCTCCGCTGGTGTATCTGCCGCCGCTCTTCCGGGGTGATCGACATGGGCTGTCACCTCCTCGGATTGTCTCTCTCTTTACCCTACCCTACAATCAAGGCAATTCAATCTATCTAATCCACACCCGAATGCGCACCTCCTATTCCGCACTCGAAACTTTCAAACTCTGCCCGCAGAAGTTCAAGTTCCAGGCCATTGACCGTATCCCGGCTAAAACCTCGAAGGCCGCGCTTTTCGGCACGCACATCCACTCCGCGCTCCGCTACATGTTCTCCCAGGAGCCCCTCTTCCCTACCCTGGACGAGGTGGTCTCCTATTTTCATACTAACTTCCCGCCGCCCGAGAAGTTCGACGCCGCGCCGGAGGAAAAAGAATTGTATCTTGCCGAAGGCGCGCGGATGCTAAAAAACTTCTATGCAAAAAACGCGCCCTGGAATTTCACCGTAGCCGGCCTCGAATCGCATTTCGAGGTTCTCCTGGAAGACCCGCGGCGCCGGGAAACGCATGTGCTCGCCGGACGCATCGACCGCATCGACAAAACGGATACCGGCTATGAGGTAGTGGATTACAAGACGTCGCGGCGCCTGCCCTCGCAAGCCGATGTGGATAAAGACCTCCAGATGTCCATCTACTCTCTGGGTCTCCAAAAGCGCTGGCCGCACGTGAAGGCGGAGGACATTAAGCTTTCGCTCTATTTTCTTAAGCATGGCGAAAAACTCTCGACCCAACGGGACGCATCAGCAACGGAGGCGACAGCTCATGATGTTCTGAAAATAATTTCGGATATTCAAGGCCGGCTTTCGACCGGCGGGTATTTTGAAGCCGTGCCCGGGCCGTACTGCGGCTTCTGTCCCTACCGGGAGATTTGCCCGGCTTGGCGGCACCTGTATAAGAAGCAAGAAGCAGGAAACATGAATCAGGATGAAGCTGATGCCGCGCTGAAAGAGTATTTCACGCTCCTGAAAAGCCAGCAGGAACACGAAGCGCGGCTCGCCGAGCTCAAGTTTAAAATCCGCGAATACATGGAAGCCGGAGGGTATGACCGGGTATTCGGCGAGGACGGCTATCTCGCCCGTTCGGTCCAGAAGCGCTTTTCCTACGATTTCGGGAAAGTCCGCGCGATCCTCGAACCCATCGGCAAATGGGCCGACGTGCTCTCGGCGGATGAGAAGAAACTAAAGGCGCTCGCCGGATCCCTGCCCCCGGAAGTCCGAAGCGCGATCGAGGACGCCCGCGTTCTCGCGCGCGAGTTCACCGTCATCAGCGCAAGCGCTAAAAAAATCCGGCCGGTTCCGCCTTCGGGTAAGCCCGATGCCGCAAGTAGCAAGGAATTCTAGCGAGCGCCAAAGAAAAGGCCAGGGCGCTTTTGGCCCTGGCCGCGCGCATCAGTGCGCCTGCGCCGCGAGCAGGATGAAGGCGATGACGGTGAGGCCGATGAGGAACTTGGTAGTCAGAGTATAGGCTCGTTCCCTCGAGAGCTCGAGGGACCAGAGCCGGGCATGCCATCGCCTGATGCCGGCAAGGGCATGGTGCTTCCTCGGAACGGCCGGACGGGTCGCGACAATGGCCATGGCGATTCCCCCTTTCCCGCTCTTAGACCTGTCTGCTGATTTTCTACCACGCCATGCCGCCGGCGCTCAAGCTATTGCAAATATTGCCGGATTTGTTACCATTTTGGGGGTACTGATCTTCCCGTAAGCGCGTCCCCGGAGGAAAGCGCGATGCTGAAGCGATGGCTTGGATATCGAATTTGGGACGTTCCCGGAGTGCTCTCGCTCATCATTCTCGGCTCGGCGGCTGGCTTCGCCCTCGCCGAGCGCTGGAGCGGGCCGGGTCCAGAGCTTCCGGTCGCGCTTGCCGCTTTTGGCGGCGGGATTGCGGTAGGGCTCGGATTCCCGGTGCGCGTGGGCCTCTTGGCTGCGGCGCTCACCGGTCCCGCCCTCTCCCTTGCGCTCGGTATTGCCGCCGCGATCGGTGAGGGCGGGTTCCCGGATGGATTTTGGGAGACCGCTGGCGCGCTCTTCATCATCGCGCTCTACCTGGCCGCTCCCCTGGCTTTGGGCGGACTTGCCGGGAGAGGGATGCGGCGCCTGATTGCCGCTCTGGCCGAGAGAGCCATGCTCGGCGGCCGCCCGCTTAGGGCAAAAGCGCCTGTTCCCTAGGGAGCAGGCGCCTTTTTATTCTCCTTCGCCCTAAAACCACGGGCGTAAGCCCGTGGATGAAAGGCATAAAAGGAGAATAACCCGCCATAGCTTTCGCAAAGGCGGGTTACCTGCCAGCCCGGTTGCGGCTAGGGGTTCGCGGTTGCGACAAAGCGCATCATGATGGGATTTCCGCCGGCATCTTTTATCGGCATGTCTTTGGTGTGGTCGAACTGGCGGTCGCCATCATCAGCATGGAGCATGGCGAAATATACCCTTCCCTCTTCGGTCGGGCGGAGCAGTTCTACGCTGCCCGATTGGTTCATGCCAGCGCTGAAGCGCCGGGCGCCGAGAATGTGCCCCGGCTTGCCGCTTTCTTCCTCATGGATGACCACCCAGCCGTCGGCGGCAAGAGTAATCATGCCGAGCGTAACGCTTACTCCCGGCGGTTGATCGCTTACGGCAAGGGCATAGTCGCCCGTAGGCACGGTCCCCGAATTCGGCGGCGTTGGGGCTGAGGATGTTCCGGGGATCGGTTGCGGTGAAGCGGTAGGGGTTGGCGAGTCAGTTAACATACCTCCGCCAAGCCAAAATCCTCCACTAAGTCCAACGATAATGAGGGTGGAAGCGATAATGATTTTTTGATATACGTCCATAATGCGGTACGGAGAAGTGGTTATTAAGAACTCGCGGATATTCTAGCAAAAGAATACTCAAAAGCAAAAATTGCCGGCATTGTAGCATTGGACGGCCGATGGCAATCCGATCTTTAGCGGCCCTTCCTCGGTAACTGATAGGCCGAAAAGGCGAGGTAGCCGGCAACCGCGAGGAAGAGCCAGCTCGTCCATAGGGGAATGGCCCAGCCGTTTATGACCGCACTCCAGCCGTAGACAAGGCGCAGAGCGTGGAGAAGCGCGATGGCCGCAAAAATAACGCCGGCTGAAATATTGAATGATCGTTGACGCATATGTCCACTCTACTACTATTTTCCTACCGGTGAAATCTTATATATCACGCCGGCCTTGTCATCGGAGAGGTACATTACGCCGCCGGGTTCAACCAAAATATCAACCGGCCGGCCAAGGGCGCCGGATGGCGTAAGCCAGCCGGTGATGAAGTCCTCCACGCCCTCGTAGTTCCCTTCGGCGTCGAATTTGTGGCGTACCACCTTATAGCCGGTCGGCTGTGAACGGTTCCAGGAGCCATGGTAGGCCACGAGCAGGTCATACCAGTAATCCTCGGGCCATCCTTCTCTGGGAACGAAAGCGAGGCCGAGCGGAGCGGAGTGCGCCGGAATATCAATAGACGAGGCGTGTACGAACGGCTCCCTACAGGGGTTGCGGATATAGACGTTCTTATCGAAATCGTCATCATGGACATTTTTGCCGTAGCAGTTCGGCCAGCCGTAATTCGCTCCCTCCTCGACGATGTTTATCTCATCCGGGGGCAAATAATCGCCGAGCCAGTCGCGGCCCATCTCCGTAGCCCACATCTTTGCTCGAGCGTAGTCCCAGGTGAAGAACACTGAATTCCGCAGGCCGCGCGCGAATATCTCGCTCTCTTTCGTTCGCGGGTCAATACGGATGATGCTGGCCCGCTGTTCATCCTCCTCGCGGCAGACGTTGCAACTTGAACCGATAGAGATATAAAGAAACTGTTTGTTGTCCGGCTTGCCCGCCGACCTGCCCGCCAAAGCTTGAGCGTCGGCGGGAGCTCCGCCAGTCGGCGGAGCGGAGGAGGGCCCGAATCCGATGGTGCGCGTGTAGTGGCCGCCGCCCGCGTCCGGAAGGGCAAGCACGGTCTCGCCCGTATCGTCGGAGTATGTCGCCACCCGCCATAACCGGTCTTCCTCGGCGATATAGAGCAATACGCCCCGTTCAGGGTCGAACGCAAGGCCGTGCGGGCGGTTGAGCCCGCGGAATACATCCGTTTGGTGGCGCACCTGCCCGGTATCCCGATCGAGTTCAAGAAGCGTTATCGCTCCCTGGCCGGTGCGGCTTACCCAGAAATTCCCGAAACTGTCACGCCGCATGACCCGGGCTCCAG
This sequence comes from uncultured Candidatus Saccharibacteria bacterium, assembly GCA_964365675.1. Lineage (GTDB taxonomy): Bacteria > Patescibacteriota > Minisyncoccia > Sungbacterales > SURF-37 > JACQMJ01. Next base: position 25,076 of record CAYIQX010000003.1, read on the forward strand.
GAAGGTCTTTTGCAAAAATGGTTATCCTGAATCCGGCCGGCAACTTAAGAGGCATAGTGATCTCGTTTCCCGCTTGTAGCGGGACTCCGGGCGGTATGGAGTCATCGGGCAAGAATTTTGTAATGTCATCCGGCGGCTTGCCAAAGGGCGCCCGAACGGCGGGCAAGAGGCGGCGAGCGGCAATGAAACCGCCGATGAAAACGGCGGCAACGAGGGCAATGAGTACGGAGCGGCGGTACGTCGGCATTAGCGGAGAACGAGTGCGATAAAAATGAACGCGTTCAAAGCATTGGCGAGGAGGCAGTAGGAGCAGTAGTTTTTCAGTACGAATGTTTGGATGGCCGTGAGCATGGCGGACGCGGCACATGCGGCGCCCGAGAGGACCGTGGCGAGAACGAGCGGGTCAATCCCCTGCCCCCACACCGAAATTTTTGGTGTGGGGGCCTGCTCCGCAAACAGAAGGAGAAAAAGGAGGAGCGTGTAATAGCCGAGGCCGAGGAATTCATTCCGGAAGCCGAGGAGCGAGCCGTAGCGGCTGTCGAGTACGGTCTGGCAGTTTTCGCCGATAGGGCAGATGAGGGGGCTATGCGGTTTTATATAGCGCTTCCAAAGAAGATACAGAGAGTCGATGAGGCCAAGGGCGACGGCGATGGCAACGACAGTGGTCATTCCCCTATCGTATATCGGGGTTACTTTCGCTCATACCCGCGATACGCTCTGGTATCGAGGTGCATACTCCGAAGATTGCATGGGGGCGGAGGCCGTTTTATACTGTAGTCACATTAGGTAAAGGTCTATATAAATCAGATTTCCCTATGAAAAAGCAAATTGCCGCAGTAGCGGTTTCGCTCCTTGCGGTCGCGTCCATTGCGTTCGCCGAAGAGACGCCAGCTCCCGTGCCTAGGCCGACAGCCAATGAAGGCGTCGGGTCGGAAATCAGCACGGTCAACCGTGATGTGGAGGAAAAGATAAAGACCTTTCGCCGCGAACTCGAGGAGCGCATAAAGGCCCTCCGCCAGGAGTACGAGGCAAAGATCTCCGCGCTTCGCGACACGGCCAAGGCAAAAGTGAAGGCATTGCAGGAAAGGCGTAAGGAGGCGAAGCAAGAGGCCCGCCAGGAAAAGAAGGAAGAGAAACGGGAAAGCGCCGCTCAAAAGCTCCAGCAACGTTTCAAAAATATTTTCAAGCGAAAAGCGCCGGCGCCTGCTCCAGCGCCAGCTCCGGCTCCCCCTTCGACAAGCTCAGGGCAAGCGTCGCCGACACCCGCTCCTACCGCAACGCAGTAACCCAGTTAAGAAATCCCGCCGCAACGGCGGGATTTCAGTTTCGCCAAGACACATTCCCCTACCCTTTGAGCAGGTCTCTATATTCCCGCTCGAGTTTTTCTATTTTGGGTTTGATAATCGCTTGAGAATAGGGTTCGTCAGGGTTCCGCGCGTAAAAATTCTGGTGATATTCTTCGGCTGGCCAGAAGCGGTCGAGTTTTTCTATGCGGGTCATGATCGGAGCCGGGTACTTCTTTTGCTCGTTGAGTTTGGCGATACAGCGTTCGGCCTCCTGCTTTTGGCTTTCCTCGGTAAAGAAAATCACCGAGCGGTACTGTGTCCCCACGTCTGCGCCTTGCCTATTCGGCGTGGTCGGGTCATGCGCGCTGAAGAAAACTTCCAATAATTTTGTGAATTCGATTACGGCAGGATCGTATTCGACTTTGATAACTTCGGCGTGTCCTGCTTTTCCGGTGGAGACCATTTCATACGACGGATTTTCCATTTTTCCACCGGCATAGCCCGATAGGACCGAGTTCACGCCGGGCAGGCGTAAAAATACCGCCTCGGTGCACCAGAAACACCCGCCGCCGAAAACAATAGTTTCTATTGCGGCGGCCATATACGGACAGGGCTGTTACCAGCGACGGCGGCCGAAGTGCCGCCGCGCGTTTTTCGGACGGAGCGGCGGCGGGAAGGCCGGGGCAGTTACATGGGGAAGATCTGGTAACTGTGACACCGGCAGGGGCTTTTGGATAAGGCGTTCGATGGCCCGGACCTCTGATCGCTCCTCGGGCATGGCGAATGAGATGGCATGCCCGCCGGCGCCGGCCCGGGCCGTACGCCCGATGCGGTGTACATAATCCTCCGAGGTCGAGGGCAGGTCGAAGTTGAGAACAAGCTCAATGCCGATTACGTCAATGCCGCGAGAGGCGATGTCCGTGGCGACGAGGACCCGGTATTTGCCGGACTTGAATCCGTCGAGCGCCTCGCGGCGCTGGGCCAGCGATCGGTTAGAATGTATCTCGGCGGCATTCGCGCCCATGGCGCGGATTTGGCGTACCACGCGCTTGGCGCCGTGCTTGGTGCGCGTGAAGATAAGAGTGGAGCCGGCGTGTTTCTCCAGCAGTTTCCCGAGAAGCCCGATCTTGTTCTCGCGCGGAACAATGAAGAGCTCCTGCGTTACGCGCTCCACCGTCGTGCCGGTCGGGGCTATCTCGACGCGGATGGGGAGTTTCATATAACTTGCGGCCACGCGCATTATTTCGGCCGGCATGGTGGCCGAAAAGAGCATGGTCTGGCGGACTTTAGGCAATGCGGCGAGGATCCTTTGGATCTGCGGCATGAAGCCCATGTCGAGCATGCGGTCGGCCTCATCAAGCACGACGATGTTTACCCGATCGAGGCGCACGTTTTTTTGGTTCAAGTGGTCGATGAGGCGGCCCGGGGTGGCGATGATGACGTGCGGATTTTTTCTCAAAGCCGCTACCTGCGGCGCCAATGAGAGGCCGCCGATAAGGACCGCGGTCCGTAGCCCAAGGGAGTGGCCTATTTTTCTTAAAACTTCTTCTACCTGCAATGCCAACTCCCGTGTCGGCAGTACCACGAGTCCCTGTCCCTTGGTTTGGGCCAGGCGCTGGAGCATGGGCAGGCCGAAGGCCAGCGTTTTGCCCGTGCCGGTCTGGGCAATGCCGACGAGATCCTTGCCCTCCACGGCGATGGGAATGGCCTGGGCCTGGATAGGGGTCGGGGTTTTGAAATGCAGCCGCTGGAGAATTTCCATCAGCGCGGGCGCAATGCCTAATCCGTAGAAATCGTTTTGCATGTTTTTATATTCTCCGGCAGAAAACCGCGGCCTGCCAGCAGGCAGGCCGTATGGTATCTATATTGGCATTACAGGGGAGAGTTTACAACCGCGCGGGACGTCATCGTTTCCTGAGGATTATTTTGTAGACGTTCTCGAGAAAGTCGCCGCCGGCGTATCCGATGATGAAGGAAACGGCCGGTGTTACCGGACTGCCGAGGAAATCAATGCCGAGCTCCCGCACCGCCGCGGCCGAGAGCACGCCGACGATGCCGGAGAGGAACACCATTGCCAAAAAATACGGAACGCTGAATGAAACGTTCTTGTAGGAGAACTGATGTTTGATGAATCCGACCAGGCCGCGGGCTATGCCGCCGCCGAAGCCGGCTACGAGAAGGGCGGAGGGTTCCATTGCCCCGAGTATAGCACGCGATCGGCCGGGAGTTATTCGACCGGGTCTCTGCCGTATGGTATGAATAACTTTTCCCACGATATGACTGTGCCGAAGTTTCCCCGTTCTGAACAGTGGCGCGTTGTTTTTACCCGGCCATTCTTTTTGGTTTGGTTATCGCTTTCCGCACTATTGTTGACCGCCTCCTACCCACTCGGACTTGTACCGCGAGGCGTGTCAGAGTTCGGCGACAAGGTCGTCGCTGTCCTTAGTGGCAAGGATGCCGCCTCCGACTTACCCCGCGCCGGAACGCTGTCCAGCCCGGCCCTGGGCAATACCCGCATCATCATTCCCGGTATCGGGCTGAACGGGGCCGTGGTTTTTCCGAAAAGCGCTGGTCTTGATGTTCTCAATGCGGCCCTTCTCGAGGGGGCAGTGCATTATCCGGGTTCGGCATTTCCCGGTGAGGAAGGCACGGTATTTCTTTTCGGCCACAGTACCGGCTTGAAGGTGGTGCACAATAAGAATTTTGAGATATTTAATCGCCTGTCCGACCTTGAAAAGGGTGACATGATACGCCTTCGCTATGACAGCCGTGAATACTGGTATCGCGTGCGCTCGGTCGAACTAAAACGCACCGATGCCGCCGTCGTTGATCTCGCACCCAAGGGCGAGCGCCTGCTGGTGCTTTCGACCTGCGATGTATTCGGCGGGGTGGATGACCGCTTCATCGTTACCGCGGAGTTTACGGGGAGCTATCCATTGCAGGGAGGGGCGGCGGGCCATTCCTCATAGCTATCGCGAGGCGCTTTTAAAATTTTTGCGGATTTGTCTTTGTATCATAGAAGCTGTAGCACGTGAGTCAAAGTCAGTCAGGGGCTCGGGCATAAAGAAAGCCGCCGTAGCAAGCGCGACTTTCTTTGTCGTCTTGCTCGGCGGCTGGTTACCGCCCGGCCGGGACTGCTTGCGCCAGTCCGTTCCTCCGCGCCATGACGGTCTGTAGCTCCTTCAGTTGCTCCGCCGTCGCCAGGTTCTGACGGATGAGGTCAACGGCCATGATGCGGATGCGTCCGTCCCCCGAGGCATAGAGGACTGCTTTCGGGCAGAAGAACCACTGCTGGCCGTTGGCGGTCGGCACCTTGGCCCCGGCCGGCCGCTCATCGGCAACGAAGATCGTCGTCCCCGACTGCGTATAGACCTTGAACTTCCATTGCGGGCGATCGGTCCTGCGGTTGGTGCCGAGGGTGAAGATACCGATGATCTCGCTGGACTCGGGCATTTCGGCCTCCCCTATACGTCCTTGTTAGGCGAAATACGGCGTTTTGGGCCAAAGGCGCTGTATAAGTATATTATACATAATTTAAATACTTATGTCAATAGTACGTACAAATGGGGCGAGGTGGATAAAAAGTCAGTATCAGGATTTTCTTTCTGGAGTCAGTTTTGTGTGATTCGAGTAGTGCAAAATAAAAACGCCCGCCAGGTGAGTCACACCTGGCGGGTACCTTCTAGTCCGCGCCGACGTTGTACTGGGCGAGCCAGCTATTGCTACCGCATCCTGGGCACCGGTTTTCGAACCGGAATTCCCTGGCGAGCGCCACGTGCTGGCAGTAGCGGCAGTACTCCTGGCCGATATCCGCAGTGAGTCCTTCGGGAGCAGGGCCGGGCATCACCGTGGTGACGGGCCGTGGATAAAGCAAGGAGAGCGCGTATTCACCGAACTGCGTCCAGAGCCGGTCGTTCGTGACCCCCGAGGGAAAGTGTGGGTGGGTCCTCCCCTCGGCTATGACGTAGGGGTACTTCAGGATTCCCTCCGGCATCAGTGCCACCATGTACGGGCGGCCACTCCACATGTTCTCGCGCGATGTGAGCGGGATCCCCGGAAACGTACCGACCTTGTACACGGCGTGATCGCCGAACTCGTCACTTGAGACGTGATGGCTGTGCGCGGTGGCAAAATTCATCGTGGGGAACTGGTTTCTCACTTCCCCCATCCTCGCCAGGATGACCGTCTTGATCGCCTGGGCCGCCGCCGAGATTATCGCTTGAACCTCGCGGAGTCGCCGAACTTCCGCCGCCACAGTAGCCATACTGTGTCGCCTCCTTTTGAGAGTGCTTTAATCCATGAAGCAACTCAGTTCACGTCAGCGGGTTTCCACCACACCTGACAGCCGTAGGTCACGCGTCCACTATCGAGGATGATTTTGGGGTTGTCCTTGATGGTGATGAGTTCGCCTTCGTGCTCGGCGATGAGTTCATCCGAAGGGCGCTCTTCGGCGTTCTGAAGACTGATGATACTGCCATCGGGCTTCGCAATGGCGTAGACCGTAGTATGCCCGACGAGGTTGCCGAAGCCGAGAAAACCCTTGTCTGCTCCCTCGAATACCTCGACTTTCATTGTCCGCTCCTTTCCCGCCCTGGCTTACTTGTAGAGCGGGGTATGAATTTTTGCAAGTGGAGCGCAACAGCTACGGCGTACCAGATGCCCTAGAGTGTACTTTGGAATTTCCTGCGCGTCAATTTGGGCATACTATCTAACTCCGCGCGCTTGAGGCATTTAGAACCGCAATCTGGCAGATTCCCGGCAACATTCTTGCCCGCCCGTAGCTTTCTTGTCCGCCATAGCTTTAGCGACGGCGGAAGCGAAGGCGGGTCTCCCTTCAAGATCGTGAATTATTGGTAGTATATCACAGCTTACCAGCTTTTACTGGAAATGTGGGACTGCTTACACTGGCCAGTAAATTTTCAGAATCTTTTAAAAGCTTGGGGATGGGCATACTCAGCAAGTCTTGTGTATGAATCAAATTATCAGGCCTATCCTTATTAGAATGAGCAACAACTTTGTTGCGGGATTTAGTTATCTGCTGAATAATTTCCCCGAACTCAGCAAGAATACCATCCAAACCCTCAGGGAATTGCTTGTAAAATTCCGGAAATGCGGTCTTTAAGAAAGTTCTAAAAGTGATTAGCGACAAAGAATCTCCACTTTTATCAAATAAACCGGCGATCTTTAAGATCAGATAATCTTTAAAAACCCTATCGTGTTGACCGAGTTCGTTGATATTATCAGTTTTACCAGTACGCCAGCACTCATTAAGTTCGTTGTTAGTTTTCTTCAGATACTCAAAAGCATTTTTGCAATTTCCTATACCATAAGAAATCGATCCACAATATAAGTCGTATTTTTTCTTTTTTTCGTGTATATCCATAATTGATTCCATTAATCCTCGTCTATTTCTTCTTTTCTTTTAATCACGCCGCTGTGTAGTAACATCGGGATTAAAATACCGTCTTGATATAGCTTCACGGTTGCTCCCCTTGCGTACTCCATTAATTTATCATCAGTTTCCTTCTCCATTAGATCAGAAACTTCTTTAAGTTCTTTCGGGGTTTTTGGATTATCTTTATTCTTAAATAAGAACTGCCGGACTTTATCCTTGGGCAATACCATAATCACAAATGCCGCAGGTAGCCAATCTTCCGGCGTTTCTGGCAATGGAGGTCTGGTCAGAAATTTTATTCTGCATGAGGTATAGTCGTATCTACTCTGTTTACATTCCATAATCTCGCACAGATCACCCATTGCAAGTACCAAATCACCGGGACTAAAAACTTCCTTGAAGCGCTGTAGAAGTTTAGGGGCATCAGATGTTCCATCGCGGGCCATTCTTCGTATTTGATCATTTGGGTCATCAAAATTCATTAATCTATTCGCACGACTGATTATGTGTTGTCCGAGCAAAGATATAAAGGATATATTTCGCCTTATTGTGTTGAATTTTTGGCGCCGTTCCGTTATCGGGCTACCTGCGGGGGCATGAACAGAAGCGCTAAAGTCGCCAAAAAACTTATCGTACGAGAGACCCAAAACTATTTTCTCGTCATCCGTAGCGTGTGGGAGTGCTTCCATAAATCTTTTCCGCACCGATTCAAAAATTGGGGGACTTTTTCTACGGTCCCAATCCCTTCTCAAAAACCAAATATTGGAAACTTTAAGCGTTTTTAGATCGTCGTGTATGCGATCCGAATATGTTTTTATAGAACTATCTATGTTGCCGCTTCTACTCTCGTAAAATGTGCCGAAGTCAGATTGCCGACCAAGAAAATGCTCTAAGTTTTCTGAGTTAAGAAAAATTCTGTACGCCTCACCTCTATCAAAGTTAAAAAGGTTTATGAGATTAATAAGTGTTTCTATGTGTTTTCTTAAAACGATATGTTGTGAGTCAATTATTCCCTCAATAATTATTCGCCCAAGAGTATCAATACTATCCTTTTGTGGCACTTCTAAAATATGTTCTTCGTTTTCTAACAAAGTTAAACTGGCTTTCATAATCTGCCGCGCATAGCCGTAAAGAAGAAGTTTTTTAGAATCCTCCGGTCCTGTCCACGCATAACGCGCAGAAAAGTAAAAATCGTTGTTTTTATAAAGTTTACCAAGTAAAACATTGGCTTGTTTTAACGGCTGAGAGACCCAAAAGTCTATTTCGGGATCAATAATAAGGCTTCTCTTTCTCCATTTTGAAATTCTCCCCTCTAATTTAAGAAGGAAATGATGCAATTTCTTCTTCCAGATAGGTATTTTTATTTCATCTGTTTTAGCCATGTGGATAACCTACTTGTTACATTTTCGGTAAATTTTCGGTATACTGAAAATATATCAAGTTGATACGCAGAGCGCAATACCAACTATGCACAAAACATTAACCAAGAGACAAAAAGAGGTTCTCGACTTCATCAAGAAGTTCGTAGACAAGAAAGGATATCCTCCCACCCTCGGAGAGGTCGGAAAGAAACTTAAAGTCTCCGCCGTTTCTACGGTCCATCAACACATAACTACTCTTATCGAGAAAGGCTTCTTACAAAAGTCGGGTAGTTATACGAGGGACATTGGCATTTCCAAATCAAGTCCGATGGTTAAAATCTCCCTGCTGGGAACTATAGCCGCGGGCCAACCCATAGAGGCTATACAGGAAAAGGAAACAATCGCTGTTCCTCAAAATACATTACCCCGATCTGGAGAGTTTTATGCATTGCGTGTAGTTGGCGACAGTATGGTTGACGAAAACATTAACGATGGCGATATCGTCTTGGTAAAGCAACAAGCAACAGCCGATAACGGACAAAAAGTGGTAGCTTTGATTGACAACCACGAAGCAACACTAAAGAAATTCTATAAAGAACGGGGGCATGTCCGTTTACAGCCGGCAAATAGAAATATGGAACCTCTCATTTTCCGTAATGGTCGAGATGTTTCGATACAGGGAATAGTGCTCGATGTAATTCGAGAGACAGGCGCAGAAATCCCTGAAATTGCTATCGGAAAAACAACACAGGATGCAGTGGTGCTAAAACCGTATTATGAAAAACCAAGATTTAAGTTATATCAAGCAAACTGCTTGAATGTACTGGCCAAGCTTCCAGAAAATTCCGTTGACATGATCTTCGCTGATCCACCCTACAATCTCTCTAATGGAGGATTTACGGTTCATGCCGGCCGAATGGTGAGCGTCAACAAAGGAGCTTGGGATAAAAGCAGGGGGTTCAAAGATGACTATGATTTTCATTACAAATGGCTGGAGGCGTGTCGAAGGGTTTTGA
>CAYIQX010000004.1:0-25387 GCA_964365675.1 uncultured Candidatus Saccharibacteria bacterium
TCGAACCTGCGCTTGGCGAGCCGCGCCGTGCGCGGCGAGCCCCAAAATCAATGGGCGGCGCTATGCGCCGCCCATCAATCGCTTGGCCAAAAATCCGAAAGTGAAATTCTGGTGCGGGATACCAGAATCGAACTGGTGCGCCTTGCTTGGGAAGCAAGTGTACTGCCACTATACGAATCCCGCACACAAAAGGTGGGAGGGTGAAGGAAGCAGCCGTCCTGCCACTAAACGATGGCCGCAGAGAGGGCGTACTGTCTATCTAAACAATGTGTCCACGGTTGTGTTTAGATGAAAAGCGTTCCGTGTGATCCGGTTACTTCAACTTTTCCTCAAGGAGCATGCGAACGGTTTTCGGGTTGGCACCCTGCAGGCGTTTCATAACCTGGCCGACGAGGAATTGCAAGGCGCTGGCATTGCCGGTCCGGTAGTCGTTTGCGGCTTTTTCATGCTCGGCCAGCGCGGCATCGAGTGCGGCACCAAGGGCTGATCCGTCCGTAACCTGCCACAGCCCTCGTTCCTCAATGACGGTTGATGGATCGGCACCATGCGCGATCATCTCGGCCAGCACCTCTTTTCCCACCTTCGAGGATATTTTGCCTTCGGCAAGGTAGGCGATCAGTTCCGCAAAATTTTCGGGGTCAAGCCGCCCGCGGATAGGCGCGCCGTTAAGCCGGCTCAACACGTCCGTAGTGAGGTAATTTGCGGCAAGCTGCATCGGGCGGGGGTCATCCTTTTTGCCGCCGGTTGCGGAAAGCCACTCGGGAAGTTCGGATACGCTTGCCTCGAAAAATGCGGCAAGTTCCCGGTCCTGGACCAGTGTGGATGCGAGTTTTGTATCGATCTTAAATTCGCCCTGGAATCGCTTGAGTTTCTCGGCCGGAAGTTCGGGGAGGGAACGCTTGAGTGCTTCAATGGTCTCCTGGGTAATGTGGAGTGGCGGCAGGTCCGGCTCCGGGAAATAGCGATAATCCTGGGATTCCTCTTTAAGACGCTGATTAACGGTTACTCCCTCCCCGGCATCCCAACCCCGTGTTTCCTGGATTACTTTCTCACCGCGCTCCAAAAGCTCCGCTTGGCGGCTAACTTCGTAAGTAATGGCGTCTTCCACGAAGCGGAACGAGTTGATGTTTTTCAGCTCCACCTTGGTGCCGAGCGCATCGGTCCCAACCGGCCGAATGGATACATTGGCCTCGATGCGCATTTCACCTTTTTCCATGTTGGCCTCCGAGGCGTTCACGTACTGGAAAATGCGCTGAATATGTTGGGCGGCAATGCGCGCATCAGCGGCATCACGAAGATCCGGCTCGGTAACGAGCTCCATCAACGGGATCCCGGCACGGTTGAAGTCAAGAAGTGTCGTTTTGGAAACCGGATCGTGGATGGAGCGCCCGGTATCTTCTTCCAGATGGACCCGCTGGATGCGGATCCGCTTGGGCTCTCCGTTTGCGTTCGAGAATTCGAGCGCTCCGTTTCGAACGAGCGGGAAGGCGTACTGCGAGATCTGATAGCCCTTGGGGAGATCGGGATAGAAATAGTTTTTTCGTTCGAACTGCGTGAAGGAGGTTATCTCCCCCGAAAGCGCAAGGCCGACGCGAATAACATGCTCGAACGCAGCGCGGTTTATGACCGGGAGTGTTCCGGGATGCCCCATGCAAATCGGGCAGATGTTTGTGTTTGGTATTGTTTCGTCGGACTCATTTAAAGAGCTGCAGAACATTTTCGTCCGCGTTTTCAGCTCGGCGTGAATTTCCAAACCAATTACTGGCTCCCACATCATGCAAGTAAATTAACATAAAGCATCCGCTCTGGCGAGCGGATGCGGTATGTGCCGATTTTGGTTTTGCCGCTAGACCTCAGCGCTGATTTGCAATTTTTGAACTTCTCCGCGGCGCGGCCCAGTTTTTTCCATCTCGGCGATGAAATCGGCGACATCCGCGTAGCGGTAGACGCGGTAGTTATTGAGGGGATTCCTATAGGCGACCAGGAAGCCCTTTTTGTCCCAATTGCGGAGCGTCAGCGATGTAACGCCAAGGGTCTTGGCTACTTCCTTTAAGCTGAGATAGCGCTCATTCATGGAATTGAGTGGTAAATGATTTATAACCTTTCCGTATCAATGTTTCTTAATGTTTGATCAACAAGGTTATAAGAGTTTCATGTGCACTTTTGAGTCCATATCTGCAAAAGCGGGACCATGACGGGTGTGATTTATGCCGCACAGTGGGATTCCATAAAATTCGTTGGAAGAGTTTTCGCTTTGTTACTGGCAATTTTCGGTATACGGGCGATATACGGTAGGTATACGGGCGATATACGGAATGTTTTCCCGTGGGATCTACATTCAAGATAGTGAGCGCTTCCGCGTTGGCACTGAACTTCAGTTCTGCGCCTTAGGCAGTTCGCAGTGTCGAAGCGTATCAGTCCGCGGTTCGTATTAGGGTTTTTACTACTTCCTGGTACTGCTTTTGAAAAGTATACCATGGTTCAACCCGGAAATTGCTTCTGGGGATATTTTATCTCCGCCATGATCTATCTACAACACATCAGTTATCCACAGAGAAACATTAGCTTCTGTGCCGTAGAATTGATGTATACGCGGGATATACGGAAGGTATACGGAACATATTCGACCGTTATCCTTAGGAAATTCAGCAGGCAAATTTTTCTCCGATGGTTGTCAAAGACGGGAAAATTTACTACTCGCTCCGCGAGATCGCGCCATCGAGTCCGTACTCCGCGGATTATCTTCGTATCCGGATCCTCCAAAGCAAACTGCAGGGGACGAAGTTTGGTCGCGAGTGGTACACCGCACAGGAATGGCTCGCTGAGTATATCTCGCGCTACGGCGCGAAGGTTCCCCGCGCCGTAGCACCGCCGAGCACTCCGGTCCGCTACACCGCCGAGCGGCAATTCATCCCGCTCACCGCTGCGGAGGCGCCGCTGGTTGTTCCCGAACCCGAACCCTTCGTGCGGCCCGCGGATTCGATTGGCTCACCGCAAGCGGATTCGACTAGCTCACCGCAAGCGGACGCGGTACCGGCCGCCGTGGATATTGTGCCGCCGCTCCAGAAGACCATCTATGATTTCCCCGCGGTTCGTGTGCCGGTGGTACAACCGGCCGCACCCTTCGCCGCTCCGTTCGATGAGCTGTTCACGCCGTTGCCGAAGCTCGCTATCACCCGTCACCCGGCGTACCGCGAACTCACCGCGAAACTCCGCTTCGGCGTGGCGCCGAAATTGGTGGCGATTCCCCTGACTGCCGCGGTGTTCTCGCTGTTCCTTTCCGTTGTCGTCGCGGGCGGCATTTCCCCGGCGCGCGTTCTCGAATTCGCGCAGGGCGCAGTTGAGCGTGCCGGTTCGTTCGCGCTGGAAACTTCCATACCCTCGCCATCCGAGATCGCGGCAGAGGTTCAGGGAGCGCTCGAGCGGGTGCCGCATCGACTCGTGCTCGCGGCGGCCGGCATTGCCGCACTGCCGGAACGCCTCGCCACCGCCGTCGGTGATTTCCTTCTCATCGTTGCCATGCCCTCGCCCGCCCGGCTCGCGGCGTGGCCGGATAACGCGGTCGCAGTACTCGAAGCGCTGCCGCCGTTCGGGGGCCCCCCGCGGCTCGCCGCCGGCATCCTTGATTCCCTGCGGAACTTCATCGCCGGCCTGCCGCGGCCAAAGCTGCCCGAGCGCATCGCGCGGTTTTTCAATCTTTCTTCCCCAGCGCTTACCCCGCCCCAGGCCAACGCGCCGGCGCGCTACGCGCTTGAATCACGAGGCACGGATCAAGGAGCCGGGATTACGGGAACGACAACTCCAGATTTGCGGCCTGCCGTTCCTGATCCGCGGGCTAGGACTTCGGAGATCGCCCGCGTGCGGGAGGTCATTGAACGGACGGAGGTGGTCCGGCCGGCCGACGTCTCCTCGTTCCAATCCAAACTGGACGAGCTGAACGCCGGCCTGCGCACCCAGGTCTCCAAGCTCATCACCGACGTAGCCAACCTGTATACGGCCACGGACCGCAAGGCCACCATTATCACCTCCTTTGCCCCGTCCCAGTCGATCAACGAGCTTCAGGAGCTGAAGGTGGATAGCGGGCTCACCGTCCGCTCGGGAAACCTTACGCTCTCCTCAGGCGGCATCACGCTTTCCGGCTCAAACGGAAGCCTGTCTACCGGTGGGGACCTCACCGTCTCCGGGTCGGGCACGGTCTCGGGCACCCTCAGCATCTCCGGCTCGGCTACCTCCTCCCTGGCCTACGGGTTCACCGCGGCCACGTCGGGCGGCAGTATCGGCTTTGGCACAACATCCCCCTCCCAGTTCTTCGCCGTCTCCGGAAACACCTACCTGACCGGCGGCCTTGGCCTCGGCACGGTAACCACCTCCCCGGGCGGGCTCCAGACCACCGGCATGGCTGTCATCGGCTCGAACCTCGATGTCCGCGGCGGGGCCACCTCCACGTTTGCCGGGCCGTTGGTCGTTACGGGCGCCCTCAGTGTGAACGCCGGCGTCCTGACCATTTCCTCAACCTCCACCGTCACCACCCAGCTTGCCATAACGCGCGGGGCCGTCACTCCCCACACCTTTGCCTCCTGGGCCACCGGTGTCGCCAACTCCGCGGTTACTGATTCCGCGCTTCTGCTCAATCCGGCGTCAGCGGTCTCGGATTCGAATCTTTTCGGCATCGCCATCGCCGGTTCCCCGCGCTTCCTCATTGATGCCGAAGGCGACATCTACGGCCGGAACCTCATTCTGGAGGGCGGCACCACCCAGGCCACGACGACCCTCTCCGGGAACCTTCTTGTTGAGGGCAACGCGGCGCTCGGCGACGCCGCCAACGCCGACACGCATATTATCCGCGGCGCGACCATTCTTTACGCCTCAACCACGCAAGCCGGGCTCACCATTTGGAATTCTTCGAACGGCGACCTCCTCTCCCTCCTCTCCGGCACCGGCCAGACGCCGACCACGCGCTTCACCTTTTCCTCCGGCGGCAACCTCGGCATCGGGACTTCTTCCCCCGGCGCCGGATTCTCGGTCCACGCCACGAGCACCATTCTTGGCGGGCCGACCACGATCTACGGGCCGCTCGTCATTCCCTACCTGCAGGCGACCTCGACCACGGCAAGCTACTTCACCGGTTCGCTCGGCATTGCTTCGACTTCGCCAGGGGCTACGCTCAGCATAAACGGGCCGTTCCTCGCGCAAGGAACTTCCACCATTCTCGGCGGCGGCCTGAACACTCAAGCGTTGCAGGCCACAGGCACGCTCGCGTTTTATACCTCGGGCACGGCCGCGCCAAGGATGGTAGTTGATAGTTCCGGCAACGTCGGCATCGCCACTTCCGGACCAGCGACGACCCTCTCGGTCATTGGTTCCGGGTATCTCACATCCGGTTTGGGTGTGGGGTATGCGACTACCGGCGCTGGCAACATCGTTGCCTCGGACTTCATTCTCTCCCGGGGCCGGCTGGGGGTAAATGCGACCGGGTCGCCTGCGGTTGAGTTCGGGGTGACCGGTTCGGGCTACCTCACCGGGGGCCTGGGCATTGGTGAGGCTACTACTTCTTCCGGCGGCCTCCTGGTCAAGGGTCAGGGGGTTTTTGCCCAAACTATTGATGTTCGCGGCGCCGGCACCTCAACCTTTACCGGCGGTCTCTCCACGGCCGGCTTGGCCTCCTCGGCCGGCCTTCGCGTCTCATCTGGCGACACCATCCTTGCCGGCGGGCTTGCCGTCACCGGCTCCTCGAACTTCACCGGCGCAGTCGGCATCGGCACCTCCACGCCATCTCACGCGCTCACCGTCCGCGGCCCGTTCCTCGTGAACGGCACATCGACCATCGAGGGCGCGGGCCTCATCGCGCAGTCGCTCTTCTCGACGACTTCCCTTGCCTTCTACACGAATTCAAACGTAGCGCCCCGCCTCACCATTGATTCGGCGGGGCAAGTCGGCATTGCTTCGACTTCGCCAGGGGCTACGCTCAGCATAAACGGGCCGTTCCTCACGCAAGGCACCTCCACCATCTACGGCGGCCTGAACCTGCAAGCGCTCCAAGCCACGGGCACCCTTGCCTTTTATACCTCCGGCACGGCCGCGCCGAGGATGGTGATTGATGCATCGGGCAACGTAGGCATCGCCACTTCCGGACCAGCCACGACCTTCTCCACCGTCGGCTCCGGGTACTTCACCGCCGGCCTCGGCGCCGGCTACGCCACCACGGGTGCGGGCAACATCGTTGCCAATGATTTCCTTCTCTCCCGCGGCCGGCTCGGCGTGAATGCAACAGGTTCGCCTTCGGTTGAATTCGGCGTCATCGGCTCCGGCTATCTCACCGGCGGTCTTGGCATTGGCGAAGCCACTTCGTCTTCGGGGGGTCTACTCGTAAAGGGGCTTGGCGTGTTTGATCAAACGCTTCTCCTCCGCGGCACGGGAACTTCGACCGCATCGGGCGGGTTTTCTTCGGTCGGCCTCGCCTCATCCGCCGGCATTACCTCATCAGCTGGGGACTTTCTCCTGACCGGCGGAAAGATCATCTCGACGGGCACGGGGACTTCGACTTTTTCGGGCGGCCTGCAGTCAACCTATCTCGCTCTCACCGGCACCGCGGCCACCTCTACGGCATCGAACGGCTTCAACCTCTCGGGCGGGTGCTTTGCCGTTGCCGGCGCCTGCGTCGGCGGCGGGGCTGCTTCCGGGTGGACGCCCTCCGGCACCAATGTGGTGCTCACCACCATCACCGACTTCGTCGGCATCGGCACAGCCACGCCGGGCGCCAAGCTCTCGGTGGGCGGATCGTTCCTGGCCCAGGGCACTTCCACCATCTATGGCGGTCTCAACCTGCAGGCCCTCCAAGCCACCGGCACCCTTGCGTTTTACACCTCGGGCACTGACGCGCCGAGGATGGTGATTGACTCCTCCGGCAACGTCGGCATCGGGACGACGAGTCCTGGCTTTTTACTTGGTCTTGTTGGCAGTGCAGGAGTGGATCCGGAGATTCGAATTCAATCGGCTGTCAATATACCAACCATCGGTGTACAGATAGCGCGAGGCACTATTGCATCTCCGACGGCTAATGTGAGCGGGGACGAGGCTCTTAGACTTACTGGGAAAGGATTTGATGGTAGCCGGTACCATTCTATGGCTCGGATCGGGTTTGCACTCGACGGCACTCCGGGTCAGACCGGTAATGACATGCCTGGGCGGATTACATTCTCAACTACCCCCGACAGTTCTGCAACATTGAGTGAGAGGATGCGGATTACAGAAGCCGGCAACGTCGGCATCGGAGACGCTTCCCCCGCAGCACTCCTCACCGTTGGGTCAGGCGATCTGTTTCAAGTCAACGCTTCCGGCAACGTCGGCATTGGGACGACGACTCCTACTGCTACTTACAGCACTCCCGGAGGAAATGTCACGGTTGCTTTGGCTCTGCAGGACGGGGCGCTTCTCATACGGCAAGGAGGCAATAGTGCGAACGGCATCGTGATTGATGCTGGCGGCACTCCAGCCAATTTCTCGCTTCAAGTAGAGGCAAATGGCTTGCATTTCTATGATAACGGTCTAGGAGGCGCCGGTGATCGTCAGATGAACGTCCTCAACGACAGCGCCGCCCAAAACGACGACGGTTTTGCCGCTGCCATCGCGATTGACTATGCCGAGTTTATGCCCAAACTTGATCCGAACGAGGAGATCTTAATATATGAAGTGATAGGCGTGAAAGGCAATAAAATTACGAAGAATACAGACGGCGCTACCCAGATGATGATAACCTCCACCGATGCTGGTATTCGCAGTGGAGATCCTATATATGAAGATGGTACCCTTAGTCCCCATGAAGACCCCAACTTTCTTGCCGTCGCTTTCATCGGCCAGATGCCAGTACTTGTAGAGGGGCCGGTGAAAGAAGGAGATTACATCATTCCTTCCGGCAACCATGACGGCAAAGCCAGGGCCATATCTCCCGGTACAATTACTCGGGAGCAGTTTAATCAGCTCATCGGAAAAGCTCTTGAGTCAGATGCCAATCCCGTCTACGAAACGGGATGGATTTATCGCCCTGAACCTAACCCCGAAGATTCGGAAGTATACCGCGAGGTCATGAAGATGCGGCAGAGAAGAGGATCTCATCGTATCATCAACACCATCGTCGGCACCCACATGGGCTGGCCTAAACTTGATGTCTCTAGCCAAACGCTCACCGACCCCACCAATGCCTGGTCCGTAGACCAGCAATCCGGCAAAGTCAACGTCAACTTCTACGGCAGCCTCAACCTCAACGGTAACGACATCATCAATGTCCGCTCGATACTGTCGGCCAACGGTACCTGGAGCATTGGGGAGGACGGGAAGCTCGTTGCCGAAGACATTACCGCGCGCCAGCGCCTCCAGGTTGGTTCGGCGGAGTCCCCGCGCGGCATCACGCTCTTCGACTTTGATACCGGGGATCCGAATTGCGTATTCATGCAGGCCGGCATACTCCGCTCGGTCCAGGGCGAGTGCACTTTTACGTCGTCGGCCGAAGCGGCTCCGGCTGGCGCAAGCACTCCGCCTTTGGCTGATACTGCTGAAATTACTGCGCCCGCGCCTCCAGAAGAAACAACCATCTCCGCTTCGGATAGCACCGCTACAACGAGCGAGAGCCCGCCGGCGGCATCCGAACTACCGCCGGCCGAAGAGATCCCACCCACTACCACAACTGAACCGGCTCTCGAGCCGGCCCCGGCCCCGGCCGTCACGACAAGTACTTCCGAGCCCGGCCAAGAGCCAGCCGTTTCGAGCAGTGAATGATGGACATAAAGCGCTCGAACGCCCCGCCGCCCTACTAAGCGCGAACCTCCCACCGGGTAAGAGTCGGTCTTTTTAATACTGACCTCCTTGGGTTTGTCTTCGGCGGCGTGATAGGATGATGGCGATTTATCACTTTACTAGCGTCTTCTCCTCTTGTGTCTTCTCTCCAGCCGGATACCAGCGCGTCGGCAGAAGTGAAAACTATGGAGCCGTCAGCGCTTCCCCCGAACGCTGATCTCTTCTCCGTTATTTTGCTCCGGGTCATCCGGGCTGCAATTTATTTTGCTGCGTTCCTCGTCCCGCTCCTTTCCATCCCGTTGACGAGGGATACGCTCCTGGTGAAACCGCTTGTGGTCGAGTCGGTAGCCCTTATTGTGGGGGCGGCCTGGCTTTTGGAGGCGCTTCTGAAACGGCGGGTCATATACCGGCGGAGTCCTTTTAATATGGTTCTTGGTCTGACTGCCCTCGTGATGCTCGTCAGTATGTTCGCCTCAAACTCGCCGTGGTCAAGTTTCTGGGGCTCTGACCCGACCGGTGAGAAGGCGGCGAGCATGATCGCGTTCATCGTTATCGTGTTCGTCGCCGCGGCGGTCTTCCGGCCAAGCGATATTGCCCGAACGGCGCTTTGCGTCGTTATCGTCTATCTCCTGCTCGATCTTCTGGTGCTCGGCTCCCTGTTCGGCGGCCGTCTTGGCCTCGCCCTGCCCGATTGGATGCTGCAAAATCCGCTCGGAACGGTGAATGCGTCAGCGGTGGTGCTTGCGGCAGGGTTTTTGATGACGCTCGTTTTTTCTTTTGTCGCCGGGACCCCCTCCGGACGACGGCTGGTGGCGCGGCCGGTACTTTTCATCGCTCTCCTCACGGCGTTCCTTCTCGGCGCAACGCTTCTTCTCATCGGCTTTCGCATGGTCTGGGGAGGGATAGCCGCGGCCATGGCCCTTTTGCTCGCCGCAAATTTTTCCAAGCGCTGGACAGCAGGGGAGGAAGCGGCAAACGAATACGCATTCGGCTCCCTGGCCGCCGCAATCGGTTTTTTGGTTCTTCTTATCGCTCTCTTCTTTGCGGTTTGGCCGGGATTTTTGATCGAACGTGATGCACCGCTCTTTATCCCCCCGCTAGAGATCTCGCCGTCGTTCGGCGCCACGCTGGCCATCGGGCGCGAGGTTCTGAAAGCGGATCCGGTATTCGGTCTTGGCCCTTCGAATTTCCATCTGGCCTTTAATCAGTTCCGCGACACGTCCCTGAATCAGTCCCTGTTCTGGCAGGTCCGCTTCTCGCACGGATTTTCTTTCTTGTCCACGGTAATCTCCACGCTCGGCATTGCCGGCGTCCTTATATTCCTCGCCCTCGTGCTATCCGGGATGTTCCTGGTCGGGCGGACGATCTTCCGCTCCGAATCACCCAGTCCCTACCTTTGGTCTTTTGGAGCGCTTGCGGTGTTCGTTTTCATCGAGTGGTTCCTCTATGCTTCGAATTTCACTGCGACCTTCCTGGCTCTGCTGTCGCTCGGCCTCGTAATGGCTGCTGCCCAGGAACCGCGGGGAGAATCGTCCGGGGTATCCTATTGGCGCGTGGCGCGGAGGACCGTACTTGTTGAGGGAGTGGCGGTGAATTTTGCGGCATCGCTCGTCGTGGTTTCCGCCGCGGCCTTTTGCCTCATCGGGCTTTATGCCCTTGGCACGGCCTATGCGGCAGAAGTCCTCGCGAAGCGAGCCCTTCAAGGAGCTGCGGCGGTTCCGGCTTTGGAGCATGCCATCCGGTTGAATCCCAACGATGCGTCTTTCCGACAACTTCGTGCCGAAGCCGCGCTTGGAGTAGTAAGCCGGCTTATCACCGAAGCGGCTGTGAGACCAAGCCAAGACCTCTCCGGACAGTTCCGGACGGAGTTCGGGAACGGCATCGCCGCGGTCAACGCCGCTATTGCCCTCGAACCGGCCGACCCGCGCCATTGGGTAACGCTCGGAGGGCTCTACGAAACCGTTATTCCGTTCATTCCCGGAGCGGAGCGCGCCGCGACCGACGCCTATGCCAAAGCCGTCGGCCTTGATCCGCTGGATCCTCTCCTGCGCCTAGCCCGTGGCCGTTCCGCGCTCGCCGCCGCCGATACCGTATCGCTCCAGGCAAGCCGATCCGAGGGTGAGGAGCGCAATCGCTTGGATGGGCTCTATAAAGAATTTCTCGGACGCTGCCGGCAGGAACTGGAGGCCGCCATCAACCTGAAGCCCGACCTCGCCGCGGCGCACTTCCTATTGGCCCAAGTGCATCTCCGCGAGGGCAATCTTCCCCAGGCCATTCGGAACGTGGAGGCGACCGCGGTCATCGCGCCCGGCGACATCGGCGTGGCCTTCCAGCTCGGCTTTCTCTATTACCGCAATGGGGACTTCGTAAGAGCCGAACGGGAGTTCCAGAGAGCCATTGTGCTGGATGAGAATTATTCGAATGCCCGCTATTTTCTCGGTTTGATCTATGACCGCCGCGGCGACCGAGCGTCCGCACTTTCGGAGTTCAAAAAAATAGCGGCGCTGAATCCGGACAACGACGAGGTGAAGCGGATCATCGCCAATCTCTCCGCCAATCGCCGGGCGCTGGATGGCATCGCGCCGCCGCCCGAAGCGCGGCGTGACGTGCCCATCGCGGAACAGCCAGCCCGCCGCCGCTAATTCCGATACGATGAATTTTCTATTTTTCAAGCGTGAAGTACCGACGCTCGCCGCCGCGGCTCTCATTCTGGGGGCCGCGGGCTTTTTGTCCAAGCTTCTCGGGCTGGTGCGCGACCGCCTCTTGGCCGCGCGCTTCGGCGCTGGTGAGGCGCTGGATGTCTACTACGCCGCCTTTCAGCTCCCCGATGTTATCTATACCTTACTGCTCACGGGCGCCGCATCGGCGGCCGTCCTGCCTGTTTTTATCGAGTACGACCAAAAAAGCCGGGCCTCGGCTGGACGCTTTCTTTCGAACCTGCTGACCGTTTTTTCGATCGCCGCAGTACTCTTGGCCGCCGTCGCCTGGTTACTGGCTCCGTGGCTGCTCGTGTTCATTGCGCCGGGGTTTGATGCCGAGGCGGCCGGGCGCGCGGCCGGCCTCACCCGCATCATGCTGGCTAATACCGTGTTCCTCGGTATCGCCGGTATTTTTTCGGCAGTACTGCAAGCCCGGCACCGCTTTTTTGTGTTTGCATTGCCGCCCATTGTCTATAACCTCGGCATCATCGCCGGCATCGTGCTCTTCGTTCCCTTTTTCGGGCTGAACGGGCTTGCCTATGGCGTCGTGGCGGGCGGTCTTGGACAGATACTGGTGCAGTTGCCCGCACTTCGGGGTCTTGGCCTCCGCTTCCGGCCGATGTTCTCCCTTCGCGATGCCGGGCTTTGGCGGGTAGCCAGAACCTCTTTGCCGCGGGTGGCCGCGCTCGGCATGTCCCAGCTGACGCTTACGGCGCTCATGGCCATCGCCTCGTACTTTGCGGTCGGCTCCATCAGCGTTTTCAAACTTTCCGCGAACCTGATGTATGTTCCGGTCGGGCTCTTCGGCGTTTCCTGGGCCCTGGCCGTATTCCCCAAGCTTTCGAGCGCCTCCATCGCGCGCCAAGGCGAATCGTTCCGGGAGCATATAGCCATCGGCATCCGCTCGATCCTGTTCTGGACCCTGCCCGCGGCGACGCTGACCATTGTGCTCCGAGCGCACATCGTACGGGTGATTTTGGGGAGCGGTGTTTTTAACTGGGAGGATACCCGGCTCGTTGCGGCAGTACTGGGCGTGCTCGCCGTGGCCATTATTTCCGAGGGTCTCCTACCGCTCCTGCTCCGGGCGTTCTATGCGCTGGGCCGGACCGTAGAGCCGTTATTTCTTGATATTGGGGCCTCCCTTCTAATCGTGGGCGGGGCGCTCGGGCTCTCGATGCTTTTCTTTTCGTCTCCCCAGACGCTCGCCACGGCGGCGCGGGTGCTCCGCGTTCCTGATCTTGGGCAGCCCTATATCCTTGCGGTTGCCATGGCCTTTGCCGTAGGGTCCCTGGTAAATGTGTTCCTGCTGGCGCGTTCCCTGAAGCGCGTTTCTCTCCGGCATCTCGGCGTCGAGCTTTCCTTCGAATTCAATGCCTGTTTGGCCATGGCCGGTGCCGCACTCCTCGGGGGACTCGCGGCCTATGCCGCACTTTTGCCGTTCCCGGCGCTGGTAGCGACCAACACGTTCTTCGGTATTTTCCTCCAGGGTGCGGTTGCCGGCGGGGTTGGCCTCGCCGTCTACGCGCTCATTTTGGTTACGCAAAAAAATCAGGAGATGCTTGCCATTATCCAAAGCTTCCGTCAGCACCTGGTCAGCCCCGCCAAAACGCCGCGCGTATTCGAGGCCGAGAAGCTCGACGGCGAAGGAACGAAATAGGGAGTCAAGCCCATCATCGGAACATTTATACGACGATCGTCTATTTTTGTTTCAGTTCGCTGCGAATGGTAGGATATCCGCTATGGCCCGCCCGAAAGGTAGCCGGAATCGCGCCCTGACGATTACCCGATGTATCTTGGTTCATCTTGCAGAGCTGGGAGAGGGAACACTGGATAGTTTTTTCCCCGCCAAGTATCCAGAGGCACGAATGTGGCGGAACCTCTTGGGGCTTGAACCTTCATATTGTTTTCGCCGGGATTCCTTTCGTACGCTTCTATCGCGACTGCAGGCCCAGGGCCTCGTAACTCGCGCGGCATCGAACCAAGATCGTTGGTGTCTTACCAGCCATGGCTGGGCGCATGTCAGGCATCAGCCGGGAGCGCTCCCGCAGTCGGACGGCGTACGTCGGCTCGTTATCTTCGATATCCCGGAACGGGAGCGCAAAAAACGTAATGCCCTGCGCTTGGAGTTGCTCGCTGCCGGTTTCACTCAGTTGCAAAAAAGCGTGTGGTCCGGCTACCAGCCGCTCCCGAAAGATTTTACCGAACTCGTCGATGAACTTCGTCTTCGCTCGCATGTCCATATTTTTAGCGTTCGAGATGCTGGAACTCTGCCGTCGTAAGCCGAAACAAATACATGACGGTCGTCTTATAAGTGTTCTATTTGTGTTTTGACTATCGGTTATGAATTTTAGCGTCTCTCCTGGGTACATTCGTAACTTTGTCATTATCGCTCACGTTGACCATGGGAAGTCCACGCTGGCTGACCGGATGCTGGAGCTGACCGGAACGGTCGAGGCGCGGAAAATGAGGGCGCAGTATCTTGACCAGATGGATCTCGAGCGCGAGAAGGGGATCACGATCAAAATGCAGCCGGTCCGCATGCGATGGCAGACGCCGGTTCGGAACAGCGGAACTCTCAATCCTGAAATTTATATTCTCAATTTAATCGATACGCCGGGGCATGCCGATTTCGCCTACGAGGTTTCGCGCGCGCTCGTTGCGGTGGAGGGAGCTATTCTCCTGGTGGATGCTACCCAGGGCGTGCAGGCCCAGACCCTTTCGAATCTCCATCTCGCCCTTACGCAGGGCCTGGTTATCATTCCGGTCTTAAATAAGATAGACCTTGCCGGCGCCCGCATAGAGGAAACGGAGGCCGAGCTTGCCGAGGTGACCAACTGCGAGCGCTCCGCCATTTTGAAGATCTCGGCCAAGACCGGGGCGGGCGTGGCCGAACTCCTCGAAGCCATTTGCCGGCGCATCCCCCCGCCCCGCCCTGCCGGCACGGTTCCCGCTGCGCTCATTTTTGACTCGCAGTTTGATGCCTATAAGGGCGTGATCGCTCATCTTCGGGTGTTCGACGGGACGTTTCGTGCTGGGGAGGCGATCCGGACCGTGGCGACCGGCCGGCGAACCGAGGTTATGGAGGTTGGATGTTTTTCTCCATCCCTCACGCCGACGGGATCGCTTGGGGCGGGCGAGATCGGATACATGGCCACGGGTTTTAAGGAACCCGATGCTATCCGCGTGGGCGATACTATCGGTCTGGCCTCGGCCGACACGCCCGCACTCCCCGGCTACCGGGAACCCCAGCCCACGGTCTTTGCGAGCGTGTATCCGGAAAACGCCGATGACTATGAACGGCTCCGCGACGCCCTGGCCAAGATGAAGCTGAACGATGCGGCCATTATTTTCGAACCCGAATCCACCGAGGCCCTGGGGCGCGGTTTTCGCATGGGATTCTTGGGCATGCTGCATCTGGATATCGCCGGAGAGCGGCTCCGCCGCGAATACGGCCTCCATCTGATTTTTGCCGCGCCGTCAGTGGCCTATCGCATCATTCGGAATGACGGGGGCGAGGAACACATCTATACCGCGGCCCGCCTGCCCGATCCGCATCGTATCCGCGAGATCGCCGAGCCCTGGGTGCGCCTCGAAGTTATTACGCCCTCAACCGGGCTGGGGGCGGTCATGGAACTGCTCAACCAGACCCGCGGTACGTATCTCGAACAGCACTATCTCGCCAGCGATCGCCTGGCCATCAGCTACGAGGCGCCGCTCTCCGATATCCTGGTAGATTTTTCGGATGACCTGAAGCGTGTGACCGCCGGCTATGGGTCCTATAGCTACGAATTCATCGGGCATCGTCCCGGCGATCTCGTGCGCCTGGACATGCTCATTGCCGGCGCTCCTGAACCCGCGCTTTCCCAAATAGTGCCCTCCGGCCAGTCCCAGCGCATCGGCCGGCGCGTGGCGGCAAAGTTAAAGGAGCTTCTGCCCCGCCAACTTTTTGCCGTTTCCATTCAGGCCGCCATTGGCGGGCGCATCATTGCCCGGGAAACGCTGGCCGCCCTGAAAAAGGATGTTACCGGCTATCTCTACGGCGGGGACAGAACCCGGAAGATGAAGCTCTGGTCCAAGCAACAGCGCGGCAAGGAACGGCTAAAAAAAACCGGGCGGGTGGATATCCCGCCTTCGGTCTTTCGCGAACTGCTCCGGCGCGAAGGAAATCGCTAGCGATAACCGCGGATCAGTTACGAATTATCGTACAAATCATACAAATTCGTATCATCTGTATCAAAATCTGTACGGATTCGCGTTTTGGCTACCGGTAATAAATCACCGGGAGTAGGGTAAAGGCGATCATGCCGATGACCGCGATGACGCTGACGACCACCCAGATGGCGCGGGTTACATTACGGGGGAGTTTCATAATATATAATGGGATATTACGCATAAGTGTACGCCAGGATAGGCCGTTCGTACATGCTCGGCCGCGAGTACCGCTTGCAGGCATATGAATCTCATCAATTCGTCTTCCGCTCGGAGTTTCTTACACTCGCCCTTGACCATGGCGTTCTTGGTCATTGCGGCAGCGCTGTTGTCCTTCAGCGCGGCCCGCATCAGCATCCGGGCCTATGCCATCTATCGGGAACAGCGCACCATGGAGTCGCGCATCCATGAGTTGGAAGTCGAAAAAGAGCGTCTCCAGGAGGCCATCACTGCTCTTGACGATCCCGAGGCGGTGGAACGCCTGGCGAAGGAGCGCCTAAATCTGAAAAATCCCGGAGAGGAAGTGGTGCTAGTTGCCAAGAAGTCCGAGGCAACGCCGCCGCGTTCGGGCCTTAGCCGGTTCGTGCCCTCCTGGCTCCGCGAGCTCTTCGGGTTTTTGGGGAGATGAACGCCTTTATAGCCCGGTCGGCACCTGCTGGTTGGCACAGCCACAGGATATTTTTATTGCGGCGCCACCATGACATTTGATGCCGAGCAAACCGCCAAATAGCTTTTTCGAGCTCTCGGGTCATTTCCTGCTTAGTTAATTTCCCTCTCAGGTATTCGGCGAGGTAGCGATATTCGAGGCCTAGCTCATGAAATCTTCTCCAGCCTAGTCCGTTATCATGAAGTTTTTTGGCCTCGGCTATCATGCCCGCGCGGATCCGCTTCAAAAGACGTTCGTGGATCCTTCGCTTTTGTCTTTCCGGGGAAGACGATATGCCGATCCAGAACACCCGGTAAGGCAATCGCTTTTTTATGGCCGGCACGCGGCCAAGGGTGCGGGCTATCTCGATGGCCCGGATGAGGCGGCGAGGGTTTTGGCGCTCGATAGTTCGTGCGCGGGCCAGATCAAGCCGCAGTAATATTTGGAAAAGCTCACGGGCGTTTTTTTTGCCGAGCCGTTTCCGGAGCGCTGTATTCGGCGGTACGGCTGGCAGGCGCATGCCGTGAACGAGCGCGTCTATCCAGAATGCCGTCCCGCCGACCAGGAACGGGATGTTCCCCCGGGCGTTGATGTCCCGGATGGCGCACTGCGCGCGTTCCTTGAATTCAGCAACGCTGAATTGCCGCTGGGGCTCGGCAACATCGAGAAGATGATGCCGCACGCCCCGCATTTCGCGCCGGGTTATTTTTCCGGTCCCGATATCGAGCCCGCGGTAGACCTGGCGCGAGTCGGCGGAAATAACTTCTCCCACGAACTTCTTGGCCAGCCTAACCGCAAGTGCGGACTTACCCGAGGCCGTGGGGCCGACGATGACGATGAGATTCTTGCGGTTTGACTTCATGGCGTAGCAATGCTACTCGTTACGCTAGGCATGTGTGATATCTATCCTCATATGCAGAACGGAGGCTCTTATGGCCAGATGCGTTATGTGTACGAAGGAGATCCACGCGGGTCCCGCACTCATTGTCCTGGAGGGCGAACTCCAGGGTGAGGGGAAGTTCGAGGCCAAAGAAACGCTCGGTCCGGCCTGCCTCAGCCACCGCGACCAAGGCACTGGCATCGATGCCTCAAGGTTCCCTCTGACCTTCCGGCTCTGAACTACAGCTCTCCAGCCGTTCTCTGTTCGGGGCGGCTGTTTTCATTTTGCGGATTATAGTGAAGCCACGACTGCGAGGCGGCGGTTCAGATGGGAAGTTATTGAATTGCTACCTTCAACTCTGCTTTACGTGCGCCCGAGAGCGGCCAATAGGAGATGATGGTAAACGCATCTTCAGCCGTGAATTCAACCGTGGTGCTCCCGCCTGGTTTCACTGACGGCGTCTTGAACTTCTGAGAGCGAAAATCAAGCCCGCCGTAGTAGACGCTGGTTTCCCGGACGAGGAAGTGGAGGATCACCGTTGCGCCCTTTGACACGCTGAGGGTCGCCGTCGGGTAGAAACCGTAGTCGTCGGCCTCAAAGCTAAATTCAACCGTTGGCGGGGCAGGCGCGATCGGGACCGGGATAGGTGATGGCACGGGTTGGGTTGCCGCCGGCGGCGGCAGAAGCAGCGGGGGCGCGCGCTTGACCGTTGAGGGCGGAGGTAGTGCCGCCGGCGGGGGTGCGGGGGATATCGCTGGCGGCGGGATAGGTGCGATGGTGGATGGCGGGGCCGCTTTCGGAGCTCGACTGCGGTCCTTCACGGCGAGGTAGGCGCTGCCCATGAGGAGTGCCGCGACCGCGATGACGATGAGGGGAACTACAAATCCGCTTCGGTTCATGGGCGCGGTGAGCGCTCGGCGGCGACGGTGTTCACGAAGGCATCGAGCTTCATCGGGCCGCGATCACCCTTGCCTCGCTCACGCACGGAAACGGTTTTTGCCGTCATCTCGCGTTCGCCGATGACGAGGAGGTAGGGGATTTTCTGGAGTTCGGCCTCGCGGATCTTTTTGCCGATGGTCTCGTTTCGGCCGTCGAGTGTAACGCGAACGTTCTCCTTCTCCAAGCGCTTGCGCACGTTCTCGACATAGGGCATCACTTTGTCGCTGATGGGGAGCACGATGGCTTGCACCGGCGCGAGCCACACGGGAAACGCGCCGGCGTAGTGCTCGATGAGAATGGAAAGGAAGCGCTCGATGGAGCCCATGATGGCCGCATGGATCATCACGATCTCCTCGGCCTTGCCGCCCTCATTTATGCAGGTCAATCGGAATCGTTCCGGCATGCTGACGTCGAGCTGGATGGTGGCGACCTGCCATTCCCGTCCCATGGAATCGGTGGCCATAAAGTCGAGTTTTGGCGCATAGAATGCCGCCTCGCCGGGCGCCTCGAAGTATTCGGTTTTACTTTCTTTGGCGACTTCGCGGAGAATGGCTTCGGCTTTGGCCCAGTGCTCTTTGGAGCCAAGATACTGCTCCGGATGCTTTGGGTCGCGGAGTGACAGTCGGAGTTTCAGTGTAAGGTCTACGGCCCCGTAAAATGTATGGACGATTTCCCAGATCTTGGATATTTCCTTTTTGGCCTGCGAAATCCGGCAAAACACATGGGCGTCGTCCTGGGTAAAGCTCCTGGCCCGGGAGAGGCCGGAAAGTTCGCCCGTCTGCTCGTCGCGATAGCACTTCGTGGTTGAGGCGTAGCGCTGGGGTAGTTCTCGATAGCTCCACTGCTTGCGGGCATAGAGCTGGACGTGGTGCGGGCAGTTCATCGGCTTTACGGCAAAAAGATGCCCTTCGCGCGTGGTTATTTTGAAGAGCTCGTCCTTGAATTTTTCCCAGTGGCCGCTGGCCTCGTAGAGTTCTTTTTTGGCGAGGTGGGGAATATCCACGCGCTCATAGCCGTGCTTCTTTCTTAATTCCCAGACAAAATTATCGAGCACATCGCGAAGCACGGTTCCCTTGGGCGTCCAGAGCGGCAGGCCCGGCCCGACGAGGTCCGAGAAGGTAAAGAGGTCGAGCGCGGGACCAAGGCGTTTGTGGTCGCGGCGCTCCGCCTCGGCAAGGAGCCGCAGGTGCCCGTCGAGTTCCCGCTTCGTCGGGAACGCCAGGCCGTAGATCCTGGTCAACTGCGGGTTTGACTCGTCGCCGCGCCAGTAGGCGCCGGCGATTTTCGTGAGCCTGAAGGCCCCGGGATTAATCTCCGATGTGTTTTTCACGTGTCCGCCTCTGCAAAGATCAAGAAATTCGCCTTCGTCCTTCGTCCCTCGTCCTTTGGCTTTCTGGCCCGTCCGGTATACCGTGAGCTGCTTTTTCTCCTTTACGAATTCTTCGATGAGGTCGAGCTTGAATGGCTGATTCTTGAATAAGCTCCGCGCCTTGGCCGGCGTAACTTTCTCGCCTTTGAAGTCCAGTTTGGCGGTGACAAGCTCACGCATCGTTCGTTCGAGTTCAGGCAAATCTTCTGTCCTCAGCGTTTGACCTTTGGCGTTCGGCTGGATGTCGTAATAGAACCCGTGCTCAATGGTCGGCCCGATGCCGAGCTTGGCCTTTGGGAATTTCTTTAGCACCGCCATGGCCAAAAGGTGGGCGAGAGAGTGGCGAATTTCTTCGATCTGATTCGTTTTCATGTGTCTATTTTATTTTATCGGGTAGAGAGCGGGTAAGCCAGGGCTCTCTGTTAGATTAGTGTGGCCATTCGGGCGTGCGGCGCGGTTGGTCCACCGCGTCTGGCGAGATCTTGATCTTGGTGTCCGGTCGGGGAGGTTCCTCCGGGTCGGTTGTTTCAGCGGTGGGCTCGTCGGGAACGAGCGGTCGCCATCGTTCCAACTTCCTACAACCGCCATCTATCTCGGTCATAGTGCCTCCTTACTACGCCCTGGCTTACCCGGTTTCCCCAGAAAAAGAATCGCCTCTTCTGAGGAAGAGGCGATTCCGGCGTTCAATGGTTGCCAAATCGTCTCTTCCTAAGGAGAGGTCGTGGTCGCAGTCGTGGTCGTAGAATTTCTGATCGGCATAGATTTCGTTACCCTACCGCATTCGGCATACACCGTCAACGAGTTTATGCACAATAGTTGCATGATGATTTCGGCGGTGTTTCCATTCGCGCAGTAGCCCAACTCAGCCGATGAGGCGCATGAACCGCCGTGTGCCATCTTCAAGGTAGCGGTGATCCAGGCCCCGTACATCATCGGCATCGCTGTGGTAGACAGTCATTAGCTGATCAAAGTCGCCGCACATGACATAGATTTTCTTTGCCAGCGACTGAATCCCGCGGATCGGGAAGGCGAGGTATTGCAGCTTTTTATCCTGCGTGATCGTGGTTGGCCCGTAGCCGAGCGAATCAATAACAATTATCTTCTCTACTGCTCTGAGAAGCCGCGGCATACGGCGTTCAAAGATCCGATAGCCGCGTCCCCAGTACGTCGGCCGATCGTACGATAGCTCCTCGTTCGCCGCAAAGACGAAGAGCCCGCTTTGCAGAATGATGGGGTTCTTGATAATGGCAGCCATCACCACCGCGACGCCCGATGCGTTATCAATGGCGCCTTTGTTGATGCTGTCGTAGTGGGCGAAGCAGATGACGCTCGGGTTCTCCCGATTCCCCGCGAGGATATTGGGGATGCGGTGATGCCTCGGCACGACAACGGTTCTGGCGCGTATCTGTTTCGCGCGGAGGACGGTTTTTACCTCGTTCCTCGGGATGGCAACGGAGGGTGCGAAATAGAAGTTGCTGCAGGATATCGTTCTCGGGCAGGCAGGATTGAAGTTTATATTCCGTTCCCCGATGAAAAACCGCGAGGGGATAAGAGAACTTAAGAGGTAACTCTTGCTCGCGATCTCGCCGCCAACGTATCCCGTGTTCTGGCAGGGGATGCGCCTGCCGTCGGCGAAAAGATCAGCTCGCCGCGCCTCGGGAACGGTGGTCTGAAATTTTTGCAGAGTAAACGGGATGCCATATTGCCGCAGGACCGAAGTGATGTAGCCGGCCGCGCGGCGTTCGTTCGCGAGTTGTCGCGGGGAAAACCGAAGCAGGCCGCGGATGAACGACATTTGGTTGAATTTCCTCATAGTGCTATAGACGTTACCAAAATAATGGTGGGCGCGGGGAGGAAAGCCCCCCCGCGCCGTGCTGTCTCACCCTTTCGCGAGATTGAGGACGCCACGCTCAAACTCAAGCACAGCCTGGTAGATCGTCAGCGACGATCTACCCATAGGCGGCCGCAGCCGCTCTTCCCAACCGTCGAGGAGCTCGGGGTCGGGGCACTCAAGAAGACCGCTCCTGATCCACTCCGTACTGGCCTCCGCTGGCGTTGAGATGATGAGTGGTCGCTCGCCGGTCGCCGTCTCGATTATGTCGATCGAATCGCGGAACCAGCCGGCCACTTCCTCGTCATCGCCAACGGTCGATAGGAGCGCCCGCCGACCGTCGAGGAAGAGCATGAGGTAGAAGAGGTAGTACCACTCGGCAGGCGGGCGGACATTTCCGGGGAATGCAGCCGGCATCCGTCCTGAATGTACTGGTCGCTCCTCCTCGTGCTCGTTCTTACGAACAAAGATTCGCTTAGGCAAGAGGTCGCGCTTACCCCGCTCGGCACAGTGTTGAAGGTTGTCGCGGTGGAACTCGGAGAGATCCACCGGAGCATTCGCATCGCCAAAGGCCCGGTCGCGCATGGCTTGGTGGTAAGCCGGGAGGGTCTGGCCTCCCTGCGTTACGATCCGCCCGAGGATGATCCCCTCGAGGCGTTCCAGCCACGGGAAAACGCTGTCAGTACGAACCGCCGGGCCGCGCCGGCCACGGCCGAGCCGTGGAATGCAAACCAGCGAGCGCTTGTAGGGGTTTCTGAGGGTGAAGACATCTCGCCGCAAGCCGAGCGCCACGGCTTGGACGGGCATGCCCATAACGTCCTCAAGCCATCCTGCGAGCGCGCGAGCGGCCAAGTGTTCGATGTTGGCGGTAGGAATCTGCCGGGCAAGGCATACCTGGAACACCTCGTTTTCGCCCATGATGGCAGCCACGCGGCTCGTGAAGCGGCGGAGGCCATACTCGCGGTAGCAGAAATCAACCACCGCGCCTCTCAGACGCTCGCTATCATTGCGTCGCCGCTCGATCTCCCGCCGGAGTTCATCAACCGTGTACATCATCCTCGTCTCCTCCTTTTCGTGTCAGGGTGTCAAACAGCACT
Source organism: uncultured Candidatus Saccharibacteria bacterium (assembly GCA_964365675.1). Classification (GTDB taxonomy): domain Bacteria; phylum Patescibacteriota; class Minisyncoccia; order Sungbacterales; family SURF-37; genus JACQMJ01. The sequence goes on from CAYIQX010000004.1 coordinate 22,461, forward strand.
CAGGCCTCTCATTGAGGCCTGAAAACTTTTTGCCGCACGGCGCACCCAGATTTCAGGACTCAACCATCGAAAAAGCCGACTCGTGCGAGCCGGCTTTCGTGGTTCCTGCCTGGGATGATTAGGAAGAACCTATGATGCGCAAAAACAGCCGGCCCGCAGTTGTCGGACGAAATGCCAGCACCGGTTACAGGTTGTTCGCGGGCCAGAAATGGGCCGTTTCATAGGTTAAGCGCAATATACAGGAAGGAATTTAAGGTGTCAATGGGGAACCGCATCCGATGACTTCAGAACGTGTCAAGCGACTTCCACTACCTCATCTGATTAGGCGGTATGCATCTATTACGCCCCAGTTGACAGGATTTTTTCCAGCGAATGCCTCGGTCAGTTTCCGGCTCTCTCGACTCAGATATTTGAGTCCGAGAGAGAGCTCCCCCATTCGCTTCGTAATTATGAGCCAATGAGCCACTCCTCGCTGTGATTCAGAGACGAAGGGATATGTTTGCAACTGGAGCCCATACTTGCGGAATTTTTGGAAAAATTCAGAAGCGCGCAGAAACCTACGGTCCTCACGAATAAGGAAGCGAGGATTGAAATCAGTGCCGAGAGTCTTCCGGAGGTCCCGATAGAAGCCGAGCATTGCGTGCCCCTGTCTCCTCCGTAGCGAATACGGGCCGAGGCTTACGATGGCAATGCCGCGTGGTTTTAGCACGCGGTACACTTCTTCGATCGCTCGCGCCTTGTTCGGGACATGCAGGAATGTTACCTGGCTGATAACAATATCGAACGATTCGGAAGCAAACGGGAGTTTTGCGGCATCTGCAAAGTAGATGGTTGGCAGCCTTCGGCGGATAAATTTGTGCCCTTCGGTCGCTTGTATTCTCCTCTGGAACGATCGGTTGCTTCTGATCCCGTGCGCAGAATTTTTGTTGATGCCGGCAAGGACCAGAGCCGGGTAACGCCGCAGGAGGTCGATCAAGAGGTTACCTTTGCCGCATCCGATTTCCAGCAGCCTTGTTGCTCGCTGAGATTTTCGTTTATCAATTTCTCTCAGCAGTCGAGATCTCAGCGCAAACGCATCTAGGCCTCGTCCAATGAATCTGTCAGTTCGTGCATAGTTAGCAATGCTCATGTGGTCTCAGCATCCTCGTGTCACGCCACTTCTATGACTTCATCGGCCAGCACCTTCGGCTTATCGCGGTCGTGTGAGATACGGCCTTTGACCAGCAGTATTTTGGAGAGTTGCCAGAATTCGGCTGTCCGTTCCAGCACGCGCGGGAAAACAAGCACCTCGGCCCTGCCGGTCAAGTCCTCAAGCTTGACGAAGAGCATGGGCGTGCCGGCTTTGGTCACGATGCGGTCCACTCCCGAGACGAGCCCGGCCACGGATACTACGGCATCTTTTGGATGTTCTCCCAGACGCGCTACGGCGGTGGCCTTTCCGGCGAGGCGCTCGCGGTATTCCTCAAGCGGGTGCTCGGTGACATACAGGCCGAGGAGTTCCTTTTCCCAGGCCAGGCGATCCTTCTTTTCGGCCGGGGCTGCTGGCTCAAGCCGGAGCAGAGCGCGCTTGCCGGTATCCACGCTGGCAAAAAGGGAGCTCTGGCCGGCGGCGCGCGTTTTCTGTGCTTCGCGCGCGTATTCGAGCACGCGGTCAAGGTTAGCTAAAAGTTCGCCGCGCTCCCCCAGCTCATCGAGGGCCCCGCACCTGATGAGCGATTCCATGGATTTTTTATTCAAGTCCTTTGACTGGACGCGCTCGACCAGATCGTCGATGGAAGCGAACGGTCCGTTTGCCTCGCGCGCGGCGACAATGGCCTCCACTACGTTCGTCCCGACGTTTTTTACCGAACCGAGTCCGAAACGGATCTCTTTGGGGGAGACCACGGTAAACGTGGCGTTTGAGGCATTGACCGATGGCGGGAGAATGGCAATGCCGAGTGCTTGCGCTTCCTCTACTAGGAACGAGACGCGCTCGACCTCGGAACCCTCCGCGGTCATGAGCGAGGCCATGAATTCAGCCGGCCAGTGCACCTTCAGGTAGGCGGTTTGGTAGGCGATGAGCGCGTAGCAGGCGGCGTGAGCCCGTGGGAAACCGTATCGAGCAAACGGGGGGAATAGCTCCCAGATAGTCTCGGCTGTTCTTCGGTCAATGCCGTCTTTGGTCATGCCGGCAAGCAGTTTGTCCTTCTGCTCATTGAGCAGGGATTTTATTTTTTTGCCGATGGCTTTTCGGAGCGTGTCGGCCTCGGGCAGGGTGTAGCCGGCGAGGTCTCTCGCGATCTGCATCATTTGTTCCTGGTAGACGCCGATGCCGTAGGTGTTTTTCAGGATTGGTTCGAGTTTGGGATGAAGATAGGCGACCCGCTCACGGCCGTGTTTGCGCGCGATGAAGGAGGGGATAAGCTCTATAGGACCCGGACGGTAGAGTGCGACCATGGAAATGAGATCTTCAAGCTCGGTTGGCTTGAGTTCTTTCAGGTAGCGCTTCATGCCGGATGATTCGAACTGGAAAATGCCGTTCGTCTTGCCCTCACGAAAGATGCGGAAGGTTTTCTGGTCGTCGAGCGGGATAGCGTCGATATCCACCTTGGTGCCGTGATCCCGCTGGATGATCGTTACTGCGTCCTCAATGATGGTCAGGTTCCGCAGGCCGAGAAAATCCATTTTTAGGAGGCCTAGGTCCTCAACGGCGTGCATCTCGTACTGCGTAACGACCACTTTGGATTCCTCGCCGGGCGACGCCTTCGAGCCAGAGCGGGTGGCCAGCCCGCCCAAATTTTGTCCGGCAAAACTTGGGCGGGCAAGCTGCAACGGTACGTAATTTGTGAGTGGTCCGGGGGCAATGACCACGCCGCAGGCGTGTGTTGAGGCATGGCGCGCCACGCCCTCGAGCTTCATGGCGGCATCGATCAGGCGTTTGGCGTCGG
>CAYIQX010000005.1:0-22035 GCA_964365675.1 uncultured Candidatus Saccharibacteria bacterium
GGCGCTGGAGGAATAGGAAAAGCGCCACCCCGCTGCCAAGGGAAAGCACGGCGGCGAGATACATATAGAGGAGGAGGGCGGGACTGATCACAGGGCCTTTAACTGCCGCGAGGCGAGCAAATGCTGATAGTAGCGATCGGCAAGGCGGTCATGAAGTTCGTCCATGAGCCACGGCGTGGCGCGCCGCGCTACGGCCGCGGCCGCAGTAATGCCTTTCGAGAAGGCGAGCGCGATCAAGGACTCCAGCTGTTCCTCGCGCTCAAGCGCGGCGAGGTCGGAAGCGTGTTTGGCGACTTCATCCGGCGGAAGGACCGATGTGGGCTGGGATGGCGGAGTAGACGAGGGCGGCGAAAAGGATTCGGCATGCGCCTCGCGGAACGTCTCGCGGAAAAGTTCGCGTTCCGGCTTCGGCTCGTTCTCGGTAACAAGGGCCTGCTTCTTCTCGGCCAGCAGACGCTCAAGTTCGGCGATTTCTTGGTGCGGCGTCTTCTCGCCGCCGGGGATGATCTCGGGCATGATACTTTTTACTATAGCACGACAAAAATACCGCTCCAACGGGGCGTCGTTTTTGATATTACGGAGAATGGCTACTGGGCCTCTATGGCTTTTGCCGCCTCAAGCGCCTCGCGCTTCACACTCTCAATCTCCTCAAGCGCTATCACATCGAGGTTCGAGAATTTTTCGCGCAGAAACGCCGTCGCGGCCTCGCTACCATCGCCCAGGGACTCCAGGCGATTGACATCCTCATCGGAGAGGTCCTTGGCGAGCCGCACGGTGAGCCGCCGCTCAACGAGCGCGGCCATGCGCTCGACAAGACGCACCTTCTCCTCGTCGGGAAGAGCTTCGAGGCCGAGGAGTTTAATGATGTTCTCGGAAAGTTTCGGGTCAGCCATGCTTTAAAACTTGAGTTCGGTAATAAGTTCGAGCAGGCGCTTCGGCGCAATCTTCAAAAACGTCTCCACGCTCATGGCGCGCGCCGCAACATCGGGGCCAACCTGGTCGATCAGCCGGGTGAGCCGCCGCAGTGCCCGTCCCCGGGCATCAAGTTCAATCGCCGCGCCGTCAGCGCGGGCATCCTGAACGGCTATCTGCGCTTTTACTCCCTCCACGATGACCTCGCGGAGCGACATTCCTCGTATTTTCTCATACATCTCAAAGTCAATCAACCGGTTGATCAGGCGCACGTAGGCCTGCTTGTTTTCGGCATAGGCCGGACTCTCCCGGAGCTGGTCAAGAAGTGTTTTGACCATCGGGTCCGCCTCGGCGCGCTTGGCAAGCGCGCGCATCATCTCCTCTTGATCGGCAAGGTTGGAGTTTGCGAAGTACTCGAGAGATTTCTGAATTTTGGCAAGCGCTTCCGGCGAGGGCGGCGACTTCTCCGCTCCCGCAACCGTCTCGCCGCCGTGGCCAGCCGCTATCTTTGCTTCCGTATCCAAGCCAGGCCCTTTTACTCCGGCCTGGGCTGCCATATCTTCTTCGAACTGCTTCACTCTCGCCAGTTCGTCAATCTCTGTTGGAAAAAGGGTATTCAGCGCTTCATGCGGCTTCAACGGCGCGCCGACCGACTTCTTCAGCCATTCCGGCGCTTCCTTGCCGAGCCGCTCATAGGCCGCAAAAAGGTTCTTATCCGAGCCGACCGGCATGCCGCTCTTGGGGATAACCTCGAACACGCCGGCCTCGCGGTTGAAGCGAACAACATCGCCCGCGTGCACCAGCCCCACTTTGCTAATAGGAATCTTCCCCTGCCCCGCAATCTCGACATACGAATTTGCCCAGGCCTTCTCAAACTGCGGCCGGCTCACCTGTCCGGTCTCAACAAGCCGCATGGCCGACTTCCAGATATTGCCACCCGACTCAATGGTCATAACCGCGCCGAGCGCCTGCTCGGCGTCAGCGAGCGCTTCCGGAACTGTCGCCGCCTTGGCGGCGACCGCTTCCCGAAGCACCGCCGCCACGGTCTCGGGGCTCGGCTTGACGATGCTGGAATCTGGACCGACCGGGGCTACTTCGGGGGCTGGTGGAACGGATGGGCCGCGCGGCGCCATCTCAACAGCCGCCGGCGGCCGACTGGGCATGGCGTCGGCCGCCGATACCAGCCGGAGCTGTCCTGCGACCGACCGTCCCTCTATTGCCGCCATCTCAGCTTCGGTCAGAGCCATCAGGCGACCTATTGGGAAGAGCATCGCCACGGCAACGGCGATAGCTTTTCGCCCGCGCGTATTTAATTCAAAATCACGTTCCTTCCGGCGGGTCGCATCCTCGAGAATGTCCATTATCTCCGCAAGGCGCCCCCGCCGTGCTGACTCTTTTCTGCGCTGGTCAGCGGCCTGCGCGCCCGCTTCCACTTGGCCCTGCTCGGCGTAGCGAATGAAGAGCGCCTTAATCCGCTCGTAGCCAGGGATATCATCTAATCTCTTCCCGGCGAGGAGCGCCGCCGCTTCGAGGCGCGCGGTCTCCTCTTCGAGAAATTCCGAATTGGCCTCCCGTTGCTTGACGCCCGCCTCGCTCACATCGTTGAAATTAAACTCCGCGGCTTTGTTGAGTTTCTTTTGGTTGATGACGAATCGCGATTTTTGGGCGATGCCCTCCATCAGCGCCTGGGAGCCGAAGTAGGTGCCGAGCGTACCGATGCCAATTCGCGCGATCAGGGTACCCATACCGACGATTGAACCAAAACCCACGCCGAAGCCTACGCCCAGCAGCGATAAGCTGATGGCGGTACGCATGTTGAGAGAACGGATGAAAATTTGCCCAACCCGCGTCTTGCCAAAGTCGGTGCTATCGAACGACTCGCGCCACGATTTCGGGATAAGCGAAACGTCTCCGGTTTTGCGCCAAGCCCGCTCGATCGCTCCGGCTTTGCGAGGATTGGCGGCAATCTCCTCTTCAACGAGCCGCTCGCGCTCATCGAGCATGCGCTCAACGCTCCCGGCAACGTGCTCCGCGCGTTCTGCCCCATACGTGGCTTTGGCCTGCTCATAGGCCCCCGGGTTCTCGGCTTTCTCCTTCTCCGTGGCGAGGAGAATGGTGCGCGCCATAGCAAGATCAAACGGGGCGCTTTCGCGCTTTGGCGCCGCATCAGGTTGCGATCCTTCCTGCCCAGGATCTGGTTGTGGCCCTTCTTCTTTTTTCGGCATATGTGTAATTGCCCTTATTCTGCCTTGTGGATTCTTTTTGACAAATAGTGAGTGATAAAAGTTCGTAAAAAGAATTTGGGGAGGTCCGAGCACTGCTCGAACCTCCCCATGAGGCATCACCCTAGCGGCTAGCCTCCTACTTGACCGGCGCGGGCGCCGGTGCCGCAGGAGCGGCGGGCCGAGCGGGAGCCGGAGTGGCAGGCGGAGCGGCCGGCGATGCAGGCTTGGCTGCGACGCCAGCGAGCGACGTGTCCTTGGTCAGGATCACCACCACCGCTCGGTTCTTGGCGTGAGGGCCGAAGTCGCCCGTGGCACCGAGACCGGCGTAGGCGACGTCCACCTTGAGACGCTCGGCCAGGTACTTCGCCACCGCTTCGGCACGAGAGACCGCGCAGCGGCGATTGAGCTCGTCGCTCTCGGCGAGCGACTTGCCCGACTTCTTGTCCACGAACTTCTCGACGCTCGCCAGACCGCGAACGGCCTTGATGCCGTGGTCGGAAAAGGCCTTGACGACCTTCGCCTCCAGCTCCTTCTTTTGCGCGTCGGTGAGCGAAGCACAGCCTGAGGTGAGCACGTCCTTGTCGGCGTCGTACTGAGCCAGGGGGAACCCCTCGATCAGGACGAGCGTCTCGTCGATACCCGCCGAGGTGATGTGCCTGATCTGCACGAGCTGGCCGCGGGTAGCCGCGACCTGGCCGCCGAGCCGCTGGACGTCGGCCTTATCGGCCTTCTTCTCGAGGGCCGTAACCACCGCCGCGGCCCACTGCTCGGCCTTGCCCATTCGCTCGGTCAGCCCGACGATGGCCGTGCCGTGGCTGTCGACGGTCTTCTTCACCTCGGCCAGGGCCTCGGACGCCTTGGCGAGGTTCTTCGCGGTCTCGGCCTGGCTGGCGCTGAGCGCCGTGACCTGGCCTTCGACCTTCTCCACCCGGGCGTTGTCGGCCTTGCCCTTCTCGATGGCGTCGACCTTGGTGGCCAACGTGTCGATCTGGGCGGTGGTGTGCCGAAGGATCCCGCGCTCGACGCTGCTACAGCCGGCCGCGAGGGCCAGAACGGCTAGCGCGGCCAGGAGGACCTGCCAGGGCTGGAGCGATTTGGTGGTCGCGATGCAACGCAGCATTCGTCTCCTCCATCTCAGTCCGGTCGTTCACCGCATGCTACGCTTCTAGACACGAAGACGCCAAGCTGGCGTCGAATTGTGGGTTGGTGTTATGCTGGTGACATGAGCGCCCTGGAAAGAAAGCGGCCTCTCGCCGCGCTGGTGGCAATTCTCGCCCTCGCGGCCTTTTTCCGCTTCTACCTCATCCCCGACATCCCGCCCGGCCTCTATCCGGATGAGGCCGCCAACGGTAATAACGCGGTCGAAGCCCTCCGCACCGGAGGGTTCAAAGTATTTTATCCGGAGAACAACGGCCGCGAAGGCCTTTTCATCAATCTCCAGGCGGGAGCCATTCAGCTATTCGGGGCCAAGCCCTGGGCATTGCGGGTGGTATCGGCGATCATCGGGACGCTGAGCGTACTAGGGATCTACCTGGCGGGGAAAGAAATTACCGGGCGAACGCCGGTCGCCCTCCTTTCTTCGTTCTTTCTCGCGACATCATTCTGGCACATCAATTTCTCCCGCATCGGGTTTCGCGCCATCATGCTGCCGTTCCTCGCGGTATTCGGCATGTACTGGCTTCTGAAGGCGCTCCGCACCGGAAAGATCTCGAGCACCCTTGCCGCGGGCATTGCCACCGGCCTCGGTTTCTACACCTATCTTGGCTTTCGCTTCATGCCCTTCGTACTCGCCGTACCGCTCGTCTACGCACTCGTGCGGTGGGTTCGCTCACGTCGGGAACCATCTATATCAATGGTATATACCATTGATATAGATGGGTTGCCGACGACTTCCAGAGGCCGGTCCGCTGATACGGCCGCCACTCCCTGCATCCCCTGCATCACCGCACTTTTCCTCTTCGTGGCGCTCGTCGTCGCCCTGCCGATCGGCCTCTACTTCCTTGAGCATCCGGCCGATTTCGTCGGCCGTTCGGGACAAGTATCGATCTTCTCGGCCGGATCGCCGCTCGCCGAATTTGCGAAATCAAACCTTCTGACCTTCGGCATGCTGAACATCCGCGGGGACTGCAATCCCCGGCATAACCTGGATTGCCAGCCGCAGCTCTTCTGGCCCGTCGGAATACTATTCCTAATTGGGGCAGCCCTCACCGCCCGCGATCTTTTCTTGAAACCCCTATCCCCCGCGCCCTACATCCTATTCGCCTGGATTTTTTTCATGTCCCTGCCGGCAACCTTGACCCGCGAGGGCCTGCCGCACGCGCTCCGCGCCATCGGCATGCTACCTCCGGTTATGCTGTTCGCCGGCCTGGGCGGCGCGGCATTGTGGCAGGCGATCGCAACGTACTTCGAGCGCGCGTCAGCCAACCCGAAATATGCCGTGTACCATGGCCAGCTCGCGCGCATCAAGAAAGAACTCATCATTGCGGGCGTGCTCTTCCTTATATGGATACCCGCGCACACATACCGCGACTATTTCATCCGCTTCGCCTATTCGCCGGCCACGGCCGATGCCTTTGCCAGCGGCCTTTGGGAAACCGGCGTCTACCTATCTAAACTCCCCGACGACATCCAAAAGTTCGTCATCGTGAATGTGCCGGGCGAGGATATCCGCGGCGTCCCCGCGCCGGCCCAAACGGTGATGCTGGCCACCGACACGTTCGATGGCGCCCGCCGGCAGGCCAAACGCATCACCTACGTTACCCGGGTCAAAGACATCCGTATTGATCCCGCTTCCAACGGGATTGACGATACGCCAAAGGTTGCTATCATACCGCTAAATCCGCGGGACGCGGCGGTTGCGGCGGAAATCAAAGAGCGCTTTCCGGAATTGAGAACCAGGAGCGCTGGAGCCATCGTGATCTTTCAAAACTGAGCCGAAGGGAGGTGAAACCGATGGCCGACGAAGATCTCGGCCTGCCGGCAGATACGCTGAAGTTCGTGAACGAACGGGTGGACGGCCTCGAAGCCAGGATGCAGCGCGAGATCACGCACCTTTTCCTCTGTAAGCACAACATCCTGGCCGACCGCTGCGGGGAATGCAGGGGGATGACCGCGCTTGGGGTAACGGCTGATATTCTCGCCGAGATCTTGCGGCGGCGCGGGCTTCTCTACGCCGAGCTTAGTGTCGAGATCGATGGGGGCGGCCGCTCTTTGGTACGCCACCGGCGCCCGCTGAAGAAACTCATCGGCATCGGCATCGGGGTCTCGGTCTTCGCCGGCTTTGCCTGGCAGGGCGGAAAAGTTGTGCTCCGGCTGGTGAACCGCAAGCCGAACCAGCGGAACTGACCGGGCGCGGATAAAATAAATCCGCGCCCGTTTTTTCTTTGCCGGCCTTGGCTATACTGAGAGAATGGCTTTAACCCGGAAATCATCCATCATCCCGCTCGGGCTCCTCGGCATCATGTTCACCCTGATGCTCGCCTCTTCATGGTCGGACTCGGCCATTATGGATGAGCTTGCGCATGTGCCGGCCGGATATTCCTATGTCTTTCTTCGGGACTACCGCCTGAATCCCGAACACCCGCCGCTCCTGAAAATGCTGGCCGCCCTGCCGCTCGCGTTCACCGACGTTCAGTTCCCGACGGACGCAAGAAGCTGGACGGACGACGTGAACGGCCAGTGGGAGCAAGGGCGGCTCTTCCTCTATGGAACGGGTAACGATGCCGAACGCATACTTGGCCTGATGCGCCTGCCCGAAATGCTCCTGGCCATTCTCTTTGGGGCAATGCTCTGGGCCTGGACGCGGCGGCATTTGGATATCCGCACGGCCAACCTCGCGCTCTTTTTCTATACCCTCTCGCCGACCTTCATCGCCCATTCGCGCTTTGTTACGACCGACCTTGCCGCGGCGTTCGGATTTTTCATCGGCATTGTCGCCTTCCTCCGCTTTCTTAAGTCCCCCACGGCAAAAAACATCCTCATCGCCGGCCTCGCCCTCGGCGTTGCCGAGCTTTTAAAGTTCTCCCTCATCCTGCTCGTCCCTATCTACGGCATCCTTCTGGTCGGCTGGCTCATCAGCCGGATGGAACTGGCATGGCCCGAGCGGCTGTGGTTATGTTTGCGGCTGGCCGGCAAAACAATACTTATCGGTCTCTTCGCCCTCGTTGCCGTCTGGCTCGTCTATGCGTATGCCGTATGGAATTACCCGCCCGAGCGGCAGTATCGCGACACGGAATCTATTCTTTCGTCGTTCGGCTCCCGGCCGGCGGCCGAGCTCGACCTTTGGCTGACCCGCCACCGCCTCACCCGCCCGCTCGGCCAGTATTTGCTTGGACTGCTCATGGTCATACAGAGGGCAGAGGGCGGCAATACCCAATATTTCCTCGGCGAGGTATCGGCACTCGGCGATATCCGATATTTCCCCATGCTCTACCTTCTCAAGGAGCCGCTGGCATTACACCTGCTGACGCTCATTGCCCTTTGGTTTGCCTGCCGGCGCGTTGCCGGAGCGCCGCAAAAATCATTGGCCGCAGTCCTCGCCTGGATACGCGAGCACTTCCCCCAGTTCGCCGCCTTCTCGTTCATCGCCGTTTATTGGGCGACCACTTTATCTTCAACGCTGAACATCGGCGTGCGTCATGTGCTCCCGACCTTCCCCTTCATATATATGCTGGTAGCCGGAGAAATAACCGCATGGCTCCGCTCCTGGCCCCGATCGGAAACACATACCTGGGGGAGATGGCTTTTTCATGTCTACCAGAAATACGTGGCTTCGCTCCCCCGCTATTTAATCGTCTCGGCCCTCCTCGTCTGGATGGCGGTATCCGTGCTCTCGACTTTTCCGCATTATCTTTCCTACTACAACATTCTTGCCCCGTTAGCGGCCCGCGCCGTAAGCGCGGCAACCGCAGATGGCGGCTTGCCGCTCACGGGGCAGGCCGGCGGTACGGATGTCGGTTATCTCATCGGAGTGGATTCCAACTATGACTGGGGACAGGACTTAAAACGGCTTGTCCTGTTCACCGAGGAAAACGACATCGGCAGGCTCCGGCTCGATTACTTCGGCGGCGGGGACCCCGGCTATTACTTCGGGGATGGTTATGAGCCGTGGTGGTCAGCCAGGGGTTATCCCTCGACAAGCTCGGGACAAGTTCCTTCCGGTGGCGGATGGTTCGCCATCTCGGCGAGTTTTCAGATGAGCGCCTACGGCACGCCGGTGAAAAACTTCCAGCGCAAACCCGAGGACTCCTATGAATGGCTGAAACCGTTCCGGCCCGTGGCGCGGGCCGGGAAATCGATATTCATCTACCATCTGCCCGAAAAACCGCCGCCGGGGATCAACGCGCTCTGATGTTTGACACCGGGTGGCCGGCACGATATACCGGGGTCAGTCCAGGAGAAAGGAGGCGCCGGATGCAGTGCCCGTTTTGCGATCACAACCGAGAACGCGTCGTCAGGGGTGCATCAATTTCGGACGATCGTCATAAATTGATGCACCCCTTGGATCCAAACCCTTCCCGGGGTCTCGTTTAAGCGGATACCGCGCGCTTGCGGTGCGGCAGTTCACCAGATTTACTCTCTGCCTCTAATTTCTCAACTTATAAAACACTTTATTCCCAAACCGGAGATCAATATATTCGAGCCGGGCGCGCTCGGCCCCTATCTCTTTTTCTAAAAGCGTCTTTAAAACATCTGCCCACTCCTCCACCGGCCGCGATGCCGTAACCCACAACTGCCATCCTTCGGCCAGGCCCAGGCGCGCGTCTTCAGGCGTACTTGAAGCCGAAGAAAGCCAAAGTAGATTGCCGCCGAGCGAGGCCAGCGCCTCTTTGGAGCGATCGAAAAACTGGAGACGGCCGGACGGAATGACCGCCTCGCCGAGCCGAACGGCTGACGGACCATACAGGACCGGTAAAAGCCACCCGCTAAAACCGGAAAGCTCCTCATAGGCCAGGCCATTAACATCAAGGTACGCGCATCCGCCAGCGGGCGGAGCCGGTGGCCGCTCGCAATACACGCCCCAAAGCTGTCGGCCGGAAGCATGCACTAAAAGCCGGTGCGGGAAATTTTTCTTAACCTCCACGGCCGAGATCTCCGGGAAGTGCTGGCGGAGCTCTCGCTCGATTCTTTTGCCGGATACGACGAAAAAATTATTCCGCGGGAGCAGGAGCCACAACTTTCCTGAAATAAGCTCGGCAGTTGCTTGCCGGATCCCCTCAATAGGCACCGCAGTAGTGCCCGAAACCTCAATTTGGTTTACCGAGAGCGCCGGCAAACCAGCGACGTACCAGACGCCGATGCCGAGCCCCAAAATGCCAAGCACACCCGAAAGGACGAATACTTGACGCTTCGGAAAGGAACGCCCCGGCTTGGTGGTTTTCCCCGGATATACGATACGGCTCTCGCGGAGCATAATTGCCTTATTTTAGCATAAAATACTAGGCAACATCCCAAGGCATTTGACAAGATTGCTAAGGTCTGGTAAGATGCTAACATCGGGCAGGATAGAGGGTTCTCCACTTCATCGCCGAGCAGATGCTCGAATGCCTGCTTTGGCGGCCGTAGCCCGGCGGGACCGGGCAGGAGAGAGGAGCCAGCTCATGAGATCGCCTCCGCAGTTCGCTCACACCATGGATTCGCTGATCAACGTCCAGGACGGCGGCACCGACCACAACTAGGGCTCCCGGGCCGGCGGCCGGGCATGACCCGGCCGCAGTGAGCTCCGCGCCTTCTGGGCGGAGCACTTCAAAGTAGACAGTACCCGTCGGGGTCAACGGCACTCGGTGCCCGAGACCCCGGCGGGCTCATTTTTTCATGTGGATAAGTGATTTTACCACCTCTCTCAATGGCCGTATCATTAAATCGGCAGTCCAAACAGCGGGGAAAGGAGGTAAAAGCGGCGAAGAGCCGCAACCGCACAAGGAGCGGTAGCGACAGTTCGCTCGAAGCTCACCTCGGCGGACCAACGAAGGAGCACGACATGGCGACGATTCGCGGCCAGACGGCCACCACCCCGGAAGAGAGGCAGGTGCGCACCATCAAGGCGAAGCACCCCGCGTGAGTACGGCCACGACCCAGGCCTGAAGCTCTGCGCGGAGGGACGGCGGCCAGCTAGCAAGGGCCGCCGTCCCGCTCGATCTGCTCGGCGAGAGCGCCCCAGCTCAAACACGGGATTGACCCCCTCGTGCGCCGCATCGAAGCGAGGCGCCTTCCCCAACGGCATGTGGTAATTCGATTCTTCCGGGACATCGGTAGATCGAACCCATATGCCGTGTTTTCATTAAAAGGTTTTGAGCATTGAGTATGCCATCCAGCGTCGCAACAAGGGAGGAAAAGAGAGGATTCTGTATCCCATCCCATCTGTATCAATAGTATATACTATTGATACAGATGGGATACATGTATGAATACACTATGACAAGCATAGTGATGAAATACCACGAACTGACCTGTTTAAAAATAGTTTACCGAATGATCCTTCGGATGAGCGGATTGATCCGCGTCAACACTTCGTACGCGGTGGTGCCGATTTTTTTCGCTACTTCGTCGGCGCCGATGAACTCCCTTCTTTGCCGACCGATGAGCACGGCTTCATCGCCGATGCGAACGCCCGAAATATTGGTAACACCTACGGCGGTCATATCCATTGAGACGCGCCCGAGCACTTTGGCGCGCCGGCCTCGGATAAGGACTGCGCCGATGGAGGAAAGCCCGCGGTCAAAACCGTGCCAATAGCCAACGGGGAGAATGGCGATGACGGTCTTTCGCCGCAGGCGCTCGGTCCGATCGTAGCCGACATACTCGCCCGTGGCGACGATTTTCAGTTCGCCGACAAGCGTTTTCCACGTTGCCACTGGGCGGAGGAGACCACGCCGGCCATTCGGAAGATAGCCGTAGAGCCCCAGGCCGATCCGGACCATAGTTGCCGCCGGCGCACGGTGAAGGAACGCGCCTCCGGTGGCGGCCATGTGTACGGAGGGCAAAGGGAATCCTGCGTCGCGAAATTTATTGAGACACTGCTGGAAAATACCGTATTGCGTGCCAGAGGCAGTTTGGTTTTCCGCGGCGGCGAAATGCGAATAAACGCCCTGCGGCTCGAGACCGTAGCGCCGAAGTTGCCGGATAAGCTCGGGTACTTCTCCGGACTGAAAACCCTGCCGGTGCATGCCGGTATCGAGTTTTAAATGGAATGCCGGCCTCTGTCGGGCGCGGGCAAGGGACCGCAGCCCGTCAAAGCTCGAAACGGTCAGAATAATATTATGGCGGGCGGCATTGGCATAACGGCCGGGCAAGGTGTAGCCGAGCACGAGGATCGGCTGACCGATGCCTTCCCGGCGCAAGCGCAGGGCCTCAACTATGGAATCCACGCCGAACCAGAGACGAGGGTTTAGGGAATAGGGGTTAGAGTCTCGGGTCGCAAGGAGACGAGCAACGAGCGTCAGTCCGTGGCCGTAGGCGTTCGATTTTACGACCGCCATGACCGGCACGCTGGACAACTTTCGAAAATATTCGTAGTTGAAAAGTAAGGAACGCCGATCGATCTCTATCCACGTACGGACATCTCTCCGAGGATGGATCATTCTATCGCTTGATCTCCCGGATGCCGTGCATATAAGGCAAGAGCGCATCCGGCACGCGGACCGAGCCGTCAGACTGCTGATAATTCTCTAAAATCGCAATCAGCGTCCTGCCTACAGCAAAGGCCGTGGCGTTCAGCGTATGGACGAAGGCGAGCTCGCCGCCCTTGGCCCGGTAGCGGGTGTTCGTGCCCCGCGATTGAAAATCGGTGGTGGTGGAAGCCGAGTGCGTCTCGCGATACACCCCCTCGCCGGGCAGCCAGGTCTCGATGTCATAGAGCTTAGCTTCGGGCCAACCCATATCGCCGGCCGCAATCAGCACCACGCGGTACGGGAGCCCGAGTCCCTGCATGAGCTTTTCCTGCCAGCCAAGGAGCCATTCAAGTTCCGTCGCATCATCCTCCGGCCGGACGAACGAAAACATCTCGAGCTTGTCGAACTGATGCACGCGGAGGATGCCGCGGGTGTCTTTGCCGTAGGAACCGGCCTCGCGGCGGAAGCAACTTGAAAAAGCCAGGTAGCGAAGCGGCAGTGAGCCCTCCTCCAAAATTTCATCGGCGTGCATAGGGGCAATGGTATGCTCGGCACTGCCGGCAAGATAGAGGTTGTCCGACGGAATGAGATAGCGCTCCTTTTCCTGGCCGGGCGGGATGCGGCCGATGGCGCGGAAGTGCTCCGGCCGGAGCATCACCGGCGGGACGATGGGGATAAATCCCTCCGGCAAGAGGGCGTCAAAGGCGTAGCGCACGAGGGCAAACTCCAGGAGCGCAGCTTCGCGCTTCAAGTAGCCGAACCGCGAGCCAGCCACCTTGGCGGCTCGCTTCGTGTCAATGAGATCAAACGCCTCGGCGAGGGCGAGGTAATCTTTCGGCTTGAAGTCAAATTGCGGCTTCTCCCCTGCCTCGCGGACGACCCGGTTTGCCTCGGCACCGCCGACAGGAACGTCCGGGAGAGGGAGGTTCGGCATTGCGAAGAGCACATGCCGTATGGAATTCTCAAGGTTTTCAAGTTCTGCTTCCTGCTTCGCGAGGGTCGCCTTCAAAGCCCTCGCTGCCTCTACCTTTCGATCCCGCTCCGCACCTTCCGCGTTTGAGACTCCCGCCGTATGCTGATTGAGCTTGGCGCGCAACTCGTCAACCTCTTTTATCTTTGCCCGCCGCGCCTCATCGTTCTCCAGAAAGTTATGAACGCCAATATTTACTCCTTTCTTTTGGAGACCCCCCTTTACTTCTTCGGGATGTTCGCGGATGAATTTGATGTCGAGCATAATTTTTACAGATTACGGATTGTTACCAATATACGGATCCGTATATCCGTAATGATCAGTAATCCGTAAAGCAAATTACTTGGGCCGAAGGGTCGGAAAAAGTACGACCTCCCTGATATTACGGGTATCGGTCAGTAACATGACCAAGCGGTCAATACCGATGGCGCAGCCGGCCGCCGGCGGCATGCCGTATTCGAGTGCCTCGATGAATCCTTCATCGAAGGGATGCGACTCCTCCTCGCCTCCGGACTTCATTTTCTGCTGGGCTTCGAATCGCTGTTTTTGATCAATGGGGTCATTCAGCTCTGAATAACCATTCACCACCTCCGTTCCGCCAACTATCAGCTGTAGCCGCCGGACGGTCTGGCCATCGGCGTCGCGCTTTTTTGCCAGCGGCGAGATATCCATGGGGTGGTAGGTAACAAATGTCGGGTTCACCAGATGCGGGCGGCAGATCTTCTTGAATATCTCGTCGGCTATCTTGCCTTTGGATGCGTGCGGGGGAACCTCGATGCCGAAACGCCGCGCCGACATGCGGAGGGAATCGGCCGTTTCGGTTTCGTAGCTCACAATGAGTGCATAGCGCTTGAGAACATCCTCGAATTGAATGCGTGAAAACTTTTTCCCGAAAGATACGGACTTACCACCAAACGATATTTTCCCATTTTTCACACCGATGCATTTCAGGATATGGAAGAAGCATTGTTCCACGCACGTCATCATCTGCTCCTCGTCCCAATAGGCAGAATACCATTCAATGGTCGTAAATTCTGGATTATGGGTAACGTCAATGCCCTCGTTCCGGAAACTCTTGCCGAGTTCGTAGACCTTTTCGAATCCGCCCACCAGAAGCTCCTTTAAATAGAGTTCCGGGGCAATACGGAGATGTAAGTCGATGCCAAGGGCGTTATGGTGGGTTTTGAAGGGTTTGGCGAGCGCCCCGCCGGGCAAGTGCTGGAGCATTGGGGTCTCCACCTCCAAAAATCCTTCACGGTCAAAAAATTCGCGGAGCGCCCGGATGATCCAGGAACGGACAAAAAATCGCTCCCGCACTTCGGGATTCATCAATAAGTCGAGGTAGCGCTTGCGGAAACGCTCCTCCACGTCCTTCAGGCCGTGCCATTTTTTCGGAAGCGGCAGAAGGGCTTTAGAGATAATGCGCCAGGATAGCACATCGAGTGTCGGCTCGCCGCGCTTGGTTTTGAACGGCAGTCCGGTAATTTCAAGGAAGTCCCCGATATCCACGACCGTAAGGGCAAGCTCATACTCCTCGCCAAGCTCATTTTTATGAAAAGCCAGCTGGATGGCGCCTGATGCGTCGGCGAGGTCAGCGAACGTAACGCCGCCGTGCTCCCGCCAGGCAGTAAGGCGCCCGGCGATGGAGGCCTTTTTCTTTCCCCGCGAAAGCGTGGCGAAGCGTCTCACCACCTCGCCAATCAAAAAATTCCTCCGGACCGATGCCGGATAGGGGTCGTGGCCCGCGGCCTCATAGCGCGCAATCTTGCGAATGCGATCGCGGCGAATATCCTCGAGAGCCATATGCACTACTATACAGCGCCCGTTACAAAAACAAAACGCTCCCCGCCGCGGGGGGAACGCTGAGCGTGGAAGGTAGGGGGTAGAATGTAGTTTCGGAAAATCTTATCAGCACTGCACTATCAACGACCCGCTACTCTCTACCTTCTCCCCTACATGATCTTCCGAACCTTGTACGTCTCGTTGCCGCGGGGCGTTTTGATGGCCACGGTCTCGCCCGCGCTTTTGCCGAGGAACGAACGACCCATCGGCGATTCGTTCGAGATCTTGCCGAGGATGGGATCGGCCTCCTCCGAACCGACGATGGTGAATGTTTCCCGACCATGCTCGGATTCGACCTCAATGGTCGAGCCGATCTGGATACTCGAGGTGTGAACAGGTTTCGTGATGACAATGACGTCCCGGAGCACCTCCTCAAGCTCCTGAATGTTCGCTTCGTTCAGGGACTGCGCCTCCTTGGCCTCCTGGTACTCCGCGTTCTCGGAGAGATCACCTAAGGCCTTGGCGGACTCAAGGCGACTGGCTATCTCACGACGCCGTACGGTCTTTAGCTGTTCCAATTCTCGCTTCAGCTTTTCCAATCCCTCCGGACTGATGTATTCGGGCATAGGCGTATGCAATCAAAAATTAAACATCAAAGAGTAAAATACAAGTGGCCGCTCGCAGCGGCTTCCAAAATTTTACATTTTTATTTTTTATTTTACCCAAGGGTCTCGTAGATTATAGCGGCTGCTCCTCGCCTGTCAACCCCGTTAGAGCGGCCCTGGTAAGAAGCACGGGGTAACACTAAACAAAGCAACAGTGCAAGAGACGCTCTAACGGGGTCAACCCCGTTAGAGAATCCGTAAATTCTCTTTTCTCCAGGGTGTTACAACGGGGAGAGGCGCCGCGTCATAACTCCAAAATTATTGGGTATTCTCTAACGGGGTCAACTGGGGATTATGGCTCTGGGTGAAGTAATGATACAGCACTTCCCGGGCGATCGGCACGGCATCCGTGGAGCCGCCGGTCCCCTCCTCGACCAGCACGGAGATGACGAGCTCAGGCGCGTCATAGGGCGCAAAACCGGTAAACCAGCCGTGATTTTTTCCGTACACGCCGGTTTCGGCAGTTCCAGTTTTCCCCGCGACCGGAAAGAAGAGCTCGGCAAGTCCAATGGCCGAGCCCTCGGTGACGGCAAGACGCATTCCCTCCCGCACCACCCGGAGCGACTCCGGGCTCATGATGTTCTCCCGCAGCGCTACGGGTTTAAATGCGGCCATAACATCCCGCGCTTCATCTACCACCGCTTTGGCAATCCTCGGCTTCCAAAGCGTACCGCCGTTGGCAATGGCCGCAGTCGCGGCCGCAAGCTGCAGCGGCGTGACTTGCAGATCCCCCTGGCCGATGGCAGTGATGTACGTGTCGCCGATACGCCAAATAGGATTTTTGGGCTGGATTCTTTTCTTTTTCTCCGGATCGGGGATGAGTCCGGCATATTCGCCGGGAAGATCAATGCGTAAGGGACTGCCCCAGCCGAAGCGTTCCAGCACCTGCTTGATGCGCTCAATGCCAAGTCCGGGGATGCCGCCGTATCCTCCGCCGATGGTGTAAAAGTAAACGTTTGCGGACAGGGCGATGGCATGGCGCATGTCTATCCACCCGAGCGCCTTCCAATCCTTGAAAATAGTGGGATTGGACGGATCATACGGATTCGGCACTGAAATATATCCGGGGTCGAATATCTGCCTAGTCGGATCAATAAGTTTTTCCTCAAGAGCCGCCGCAGCCAGGAACGGCTTGATGGTCGAGGCCGACGGATAGCCCCCGGCAATGGCCCGGTTGAAGAATGGCTTTGCCGTATCGGTAAGCAGTCGCCGGACCTCCTCCCGCGACCCTTTCCCGAGGAGATTGGCATCGTATCCCGGATAGCTAATAAGTGCCCTTACTGCCCCGTCGCGGGGGTCAATGGCCACAAGCGCTCCGGCGCGCTTGCCGAGGGCCGTGATATGACGCTTCATGGTCTCGGCGGCAAAACGCTGGAGTTCTCCGTCTATCTCGAGGAGGACGTCGTGCCCGGGTTTTGCTTTGACGATAAAGCGCTCGCGTAATCGCTCTCCGGACGCATTGACTTCGATCAATTTCTCTCCGGCTTCCCCACGGATCTCCGTTTCATACGCGAGTTCCAAACCATCCTTTCCGAGAACATCAGCCGATGTTATTTCAGGATACGCCCCGAGGTCCTCCCGGCTCGGCCGCCCTACGTAGCCGAGCAGATGCGAAGCCCCTCCCCCCAAGAGATAGTTCCGCTCGCCCGATTCTCGAACGAGAATGCCGGGGAAATCATCGGACCGCGACTGGATCTCGAGCACTTCGGCACGAAGCTCTCCTGATGCCACGAATACTTCGCGCGGCCAATCTTCGCGTCGGTAGAATGGCTCCCGCTCTAATGTCCTCGGGTCCACGCTGTTTACATCGGCAAGTTGGACTATCGTTTTCCCGGCGAGGCCAGCCACTGCCCGCAGGCCGCGGGTGAATTCCTCGTCATGGGCGGTATCGGCCGGCTGCAGTACTATTTGAAACGTGGGTATATTCTCGACCAGCTTCTCGAAATTACGATCATAAAAAATCCCCCGCGGCGGAGCGATATGGATAGGATACGTTTTATTGGCCTGCGCCCGGGCATAAAACGCCCCGCCGTTCAAAATCGAAAGGTCGCCAATCCGGCCGACCAGTATCACGAGGCCAAGCGCAATAAGACCCCCAAAGGCCACAAGCGAAGAACGCTCGATGGGACGCTCTATACGACCCTCCTGCATTTCGTGGCGGAAGCCGTGGATATTCACGGCATCCATAAAAATCTCCTCCGGATGGATCTCGGAGCGCTCGCGTTCCTGAAAAATATTCCTGCGGAAACGGATCATTTAAAGATGCCGAAGGCGCCGTTCACCGCGCCACCGAGCCATACGGATGAGAGACCAGGAAAAAAGAGTAAACCATACGAGTATAAATAATGCGTCCTTCAGTACTTCCGTGCGGGTAAAATTGCTCACCCCGAAGGCCGGCGCCGCAACAGGGAAAAAGAAGGATAAAACCTTGGCCGCAAAGAACCAGATAACGGGCTGGAGGAGAAGTCCTACGGCTACTGCGGCTATTGTCCCAAGCGGTCTCTCCCATTGGGTCAGGCGAAGGAAGAATTGCATGGCCAAGAACGTGCTGAGGGCGGTGAGAAGGTGGATCCCGCCGCCGGTAATTACATCCTTGAGGATACCGGCAAAAACCACGAAGAGGAGGCCCGTGGAAAAACTTTGTGTCGCAATGCCGGCGAGAAGCGGTATCGTGGTCAGCGCCGGGATCCACCCGCCGGCCAGGCGCGGCAACAGGGATATTTCAACAACCAGCGTCACCGCAAAAGAGACGAACCAAAGTAACACGCTCATGGAGCAAGAAGAACGATCACGGAACTCTCGGCTGGATCAAAAAGATGGAGCGCTCGGACCATTTTAAAAACTTCGTGCTCGGCTTGGCGCGCTTCGCGCACCTCTCCCAGGAGGAGCGCCCTTCGCCCTCCGGTGGCGCGGGGGGAAGCAAGGATAAGATCCCCTTTCTCAATATTCACATCCGAGGGAATGAGCTCAATGGCAAGCTCACGGGCATTCGAACCGCGGGCGATAGCCCGGAGGCCGCGCTCCGGCAGAAACACGTCAATGACCCGCGAGGGGCTTGAAAAAAGAACCACGCGAGCGCTTTTTAAATCCACCGAGGAAACCACCCCGCCGAGCATACGTTCCTTATTCACTACAATGTCCCCGATGCCGATGCCATCAGCCGTACCGCGATTCAACAAAAGATACTCGTCCTGTCCTTCCCGATAAAACGCAATGGCTTCGGCCGGGATCGCTCCTTCTTCGCCGTCGCCCCGCAATGCCAATACGGCGCGAAGCGTTTCGTTTTCCCGACTGACTGCCTCTAACTTTGCGATCCGCGCCAAAAATCCGGCACGCTCCTCCTCAAACGAACGGAGTTCCCCGCGGGAAAATCCCATAAACCAGTCGCGGACGGTCCCGGTACTCTGGCCCGCTGCCGAGAAGACCGGCGCGATCATCCGTAACAGTGCCGCCCGTCCGGGACGCGCCACGGGAGCCGCACTGAAAAAAACGAGCAACCCGAGGGTTACCGAAAGCAAAAAGAACTTGACGAGTTTATTCCCCATACTGCGGACGCGTGGACGAGATCAGATAGTAGGCGCTTTTTGATATTCCGGACTGATGAGTACTTCGGTCAGGCCATCCAGGTCTTCGAGAATAATACCGGTCCCCCGCACCACGGCCGAAAGTGGGTCCTCGGCCACTTCCACCGGAATATGGGTCTCCTCGGCAATGACCTGGTCGAGCCCGCGAAGAAGCGATCCGCCGCCAACAAGCACAATGCCGCGATGCATGATATCGGCCACGAGTTCGGGCGGAGTGGATTCAATGGTGGACTTGATGGCGGAGATGAGCGCGTTCAACGAATGCTTCATGGCGCGGCGGATCTCCGAATCGTCCACGACGACTTCCTTCGGGAGGCCAGTCACAAGATCGCGCCCGCGCATCGTCGCTTCCATGGGTTCTTCGAGCTGGGTAGCCGAACCGACGGCTATTTTCAGGTCCTCGGCGGTGCGCTCGCCCAAGAGAAGTTTGTATTCGTCCCGCGCGAACCTGATAATATCCTCATTTAAGCGGTCGCCGGCGATACGAAGATTTTTTGAGACCACGATGCCGCCCAGAGAAATAACCGCGATATCCGACGTGCCGCCGCCGATATCCACGATCATTGAGCCAACCGCATCCTGCACCGGGAGCCGCACGCCAATAGCCGCGGCCATCGGTTCCTCCACCAGGAATACTTCGCGCGCACCGGCGTTCTTGACGGCATCCTCCACCGCTCTTCGCTCGACTTCCGTTACTTCCGAGGGAATGCCGATGACCACCCGCGGGCGCGGGAGCACACTCATCGAACCATTATGGACCTTGGCAATGAAATAGCGGAGCATCTCCTCGGTAACTTCGAAGTCCGAGATTATGCCTTCGACCAAGGGTCGGATGGCCGAGATATGCCCGGGGGTGCGGCCGACCATTTTTTTGGCTTCAGTGCCAATGGCCACCACCTGCCCCGTCTTCTGGTTCACCGCGACCACCGAGGGCTCATTAATCACAATACCCCGGCCCCGCACGTAGACGAGGGAGTTGGCCGTACCGAGATCTATGCCAATATCTTTTGAAAAAAGTCCGAAAAACTTATTTAACATGCAGATATCTACTTCACTATTCCGACAGTAAGAACGCCAAATAATGGCGTAGCGCTTCGGTTAGTATATTAGCTATAGCACCCGTCCATGGCAAAGACAAACTGAATAAGCGGTAGGATTGCCCCGCCGGTAAAATCAGCTGCTTAGCCGAACTTTTGAACCCTCTTCCCGACCAGTTTTGACGCGGCCGCGGCCGAAACAACCCTTGCCTTGAACTCGCTTCGCCGTTTCACCTCAACGCCCTTTTTATGGAGTGAGCGCTCCGATACCACAATGCGCCACGGGATGCCGATAAGATCGGCATCGGCGAACTTCTCGCCCGCACTTTTATCATCGCGCTCGTCATACAAGACCTCAACCCCCCGGGCAAGTAATTTTTTATAGAGCTTTTCTGCCGCGCTTTTGATGTTCGGCTTTGCGCTCTTCACCTCAATGAGATGCGCGCAAAACGGCGCGGCCGTATCCGGCCAGATGATGCCGCGCTCATCATGACTTGCCTCCGCAATAGTCGCCATAAGTCGGCCGGGGCCAATGCCATAGGAGCCCATGACCACGGGCTTCTTCACCCCGTGTTCGTCGGCGTAGTGGAGGCCGAAGGCGGAGGAAAATTTCGTGCCCAGTTTGAAAATATTTCCGACCTCAATAGATTTACCCGCTTCGATCTCGCCCCGGCCGCATTTCGGGCATTTCGTGCCGATGCGCATGGTCGTTATTTCCTGATTCTGGGCATAGCGGCAACGCTTGCAATACAAAATATGATCCTCGCCGGCATCGGAGAGTACCTGATACTCATGGGTGAACTCCCTCGTAAACGTCCCCCCCGAGGCCTCGGTAACGAAAAACGACAGCCCCAGACGCTTGAAAATATTCTGGTAGGCCCGGTCGGCCTTGGCATAAAATCGGTCAAGGTCGCGCTCACCACGATGGAAACTATAGAGGTCCTTCATGAGAAACTCACGGCCGCGGATAAGGCCGGACTTGGCGCGGGGTTCATCGCGGAATTTGGTCTGGATCTGGTAGACAAACAGCGGCAGGTCTTTATAGGAAAAGATGGAACGCGTGGCGATCTCGGCCAGCGCTTCCTCATGCGTGGCCGCCAAACCCACCTCGCGCCCGGAATGATCCTTGAACTGGTACATGATTTCCCCGAGCGTTTCCCACCGACCCGATCTCGCCCAACGCTCTTTGGGTTGGAGCGATGTTAAGAGCAATTCCTGCCCGCCGATGGCATTTATTTCCCTGCGAATGATGGTATTCACGTTTGAAAGAACCCGGTATCCGAGCGGCAAATAGTCATACGCCCCGGCCATTGTTTTATATACAAAACCGCCCCGCTCCAGCAAACGGGCGTTTGCCGAAATCTCATCTTTGGGGTCCTCCCGGAGCGTTTTTCCAAAAAGTCCACTCTGACGCATGCCTAGATATACTAAACTAGTTTGCTGCTGAAAAGAACCCCACGCCCGAGCACAACATGAGACGACCGTTCCAATCTGTACAGATATAATTCACCGCGCCGGGGGAAAGAAAAAAGAGCGGAGGTCATGATCATCACGGATCCGCTCGGCAGTAATCACCCGCAGGTGCTCCCCTATACCGAGCTCGGCGACGATCTCAAAAAACATCTCCGGCAGTGGGTATGGTGTAATCCACACGCTCTTCTGCAATGGGTAGAAACCGAGCTCTACCAGCTCTCTGCGTAAAAACGCCCTCCGCCCACGAACCTGCTCCGGGATATCGAAAGTTACCGCTCTCCACTTACCATCCCACCGTTGCTGGCGAGCATACTCCATCTTTAACCGCAGACGGTGCACGAGCCGCTCCCCCTCCTCGGTGAGACACCATTTTTCGGACTTGCCCCGCCGCCTCATACCGACAAGATGCCTCCGTTCCAGCCGTTGCAACGCCACCCGAAGCGACCGCCGCTGGGTGTGACTACAGAAGGCGTGATAGTACGGGTGCGGGTAGAAGCTTGAGATGGCCGCCGTCGCCAACTCACCAAGAACGAGAAGCGCTGTTTCACCAAGTGTCGGCCGGTATGTGGTAATGCGGCGCATAGATTACATTAAAAATCGAGTGTTACACTTTGAGACGGTCGTCATAAATTGTACAACAATCTTCGGGGTTCGCCCCCGCCCATCGGGTACCGGGGACGCTACAAAACCGCCGCAATGCGCCGCACGTGCTCGACGAGGGTGGCGGTGTAGCCGGCCTCGTTGTCGTACCAGGAAAATATTTTGACGAGATCGCCGT
>CAYIQX010000006.1:0-20956 GCA_964365675.1 uncultured Candidatus Saccharibacteria bacterium
TGCGCATTGGATACCCCGGCCTTTCGGCCGGGTTGTAACGGGGTTCACGCTAGTTCATTTTACGCATCCGAATATCGCCGAAGAGCTGTTTTTGCTCAACCGAAACCAGTTTTTGTTTGGTGAGCTCAAGAAGCGCAAGGAAGCTCACGATGACCTCGACTTTTTCTCTGGCACCCGAAACGAGCTCCGAGAAAGCGCGCTCCACCCGCTCCTGCAGGAACGACTGCAGTTCCCGGATCTTCTCCTCGAGCGAGATGACCCGTTTCAGTTTTTCCTCAACCAGTTTTTCTATCTTTGGAAGCGCCTGCAAAATACCCTCGAATGCCTGGGCAAGTACGGCAATGCTGAAGTGCTGGGGCGGGTAGAATACCGGCGCGCCCCCGGCATAGGCCTCGCGGGAGAATGACCGGGGACCGCCTTTGGCCAGTCGTCCCAGTTCTTCGGAAAGCGCTTTTAGGCGCTGATACTCGGCCAGGCGTTTCTCCAGCTCGGCGATGGATTCCTCCTCTTCGGGGCTGACCTGGAATTGCGGGAGCAAGCTTCGCGACTTGATGAGGAGGAGCGTCGCCGCCACTACCAAAAACTCCGCCAGCACCTCCTGGTCTGCCTGCCCGTCCGGCAGGCGGGCTGTGCCGTCGGCCCCGAGCCGTTTTAAATACGTGATGAACTCATCGGTAACGCGGCCGAGCGAAATTTCATTAATGGAAAGCTTTTGCTCCTGGATGAGTTCCAGTAGTAGTTCCAATGGCCCCTCAAATTTTTCCTGCTGGATGGTGTATGGCATGCGCCCCAGTACTAATTCATCTATATCAATAGCATGTGCTATTGATATAGATGAATTTTTGCTATTTTTGCGGTTTCCTGATCTCGAGGCTAAGTTCGGCCAACTGTTTCGGGTCCGCTTCGGATGGAGCATCCATCACCGCGGTCTTCCCGCCCGATGAGGCCGGGAAGGCGATAACCTCCCGCACGTTTGCTTCGCCGAGCGCTGCCATGAGGAAGCGGTCGATACCGGGGGCAATGCCGCCGTGCGGCGGCACGCCGTAGGCAAAGGCCCTAAGCAGATGGGAGAATCGTTGCTTCTCGCCGTCGCTGAATCCAATGAGGCCAAAAACCTTCTCCTGCACGTCGGCCTGGTGAATTCGTATGCTCCCCCCGCCGACTTCAAATCCGTTCAGCACCATATCGTGCTGCAGGCCCCGAACCTTTATCGGGTCGGTATCGAGGAGCGAAATATCGTCCGGATGCGGCGCGGTGAACATGTGGTGCGAGGGCGCGAACGCAGATGCGCCGGAGCCGTGGAAGAAATCAGTTGTCTTTTGCGCGCTGAATAACGGGAAATCGAGCACCCAGGCGAATGCGAGCTCGTCAGGGTCATTTTGGTCCTGCCGGAGATCCGGCTTATCGGTACCGTATTTTTCCATTGCCTCGCGATGGGACAGCCGCGGCCAAGGGGTCTGGGTAAGCCGCTTCTCCGGAAACACGGCGTTAACGAGTTTCGTAAAAAGGTCTTCAGCCAGCTCGAGGATATCCTCCTCGGTCACGAATGACATTTCGATGTCGAGCTGCGTAAATTCA
Organism: uncultured Candidatus Saccharibacteria bacterium; assembly: GCA_964365675.1. Classification (GTDB taxonomy): domain Bacteria; phylum Patescibacteriota; class Minisyncoccia; order Sungbacterales; family SURF-37; genus JACQMJ01. Next base: position 1,579 of record CAYIQX010000006.1, read on the forward strand.
CCGTAGGCGCGATCAGCTCGCGGATCCTCATCCCGGAAACAGCGCGCTATTTGGAAGTAGCGCTCGAACCCGGCTACCATCAGCAGCTGTTTGTATTGTTGGGGGGACTGCGGCAGGGCATAGAATTTTCCCGGTTGCAGGCGTGACGGCACCAGGAAATCGCGCGCGCCTTCCGGCGTGGTCTTCGTTAAAATAGGCGTTTCGATCTCGACGAAGCGCCGCTCGGAGAGGTATTGGCGGATGAATTGCATCATCGCGTGGCGGCGGCGCATGTTTTTTTGCAGGCGCGGCCGGCGAAGATCAAGGTAGCGGTACGCGAGGCGCAGCTCCTCCTCGATATCGAGGCCCGGCGTATCGAGCGGGAAGGGCGGGGTCCTGGCTTCGTTCAGCACCTCGAGTCGCTCGGCCGCAAGCTCTACGTTCCCGGTGGTAAGATCGGCATTCTCCATGCCTTTCGGACGCTCTCGAAGCGCTCCTTCCACCGCAATGACCCATTCCGGGCGGAGCTTTTGGGCCTCGTCATAGAGCGTACCCTCACCCGGCTTGAATACCACCTGCAAGATCCCCGAGGAGTCCCGGAGGTCTATAAAGACCAGTTTGCCATGGTCGCGCCGGACCGAAACCCAGCCCGCCACCCGCACCCGTTCCCCGGCTTTTCCTCCGGTCTCATCAATGGATATGCGCTGCATTTTTCAACTCTAACACGCCTTTGCCACAGGAAAAACCATGCATTGCGCGGGTCTCTATATGGCTATCGGCAACCGCATCCAAAACGTACTGCCGTGTCCCAGGCCGGCCGACTCGGCCCCCACCTCGCCGCCATGCGCCTCGATGATTTTTTTTACTGTGTAGAGCCCAAGGCCAAGGCCGTCCGGACGGATACGCCGCGCTTCTTCGGTGCGGTTGAACTTCGAGAACAGGCCATTAATGTCAGACGCCTGGATGCCGATACCGGTATCGATAACGTCCAGCCGGAGCCACGGGCGAGCCCCGACGGTTTCGGGCCCGAGCGCCACATGCACCCGGCCGGCCGAAGTATAACGGAGTGCGTTATCGATGAGGTGATGCACGGCCTGGCGGATCTTTGTGGCATCAGCCCGCACGGCACGGCGGCCGCCGGTGCGGTTCTGGAAATTCAGGGCAATGCGTTTTGCTTTGGCGACGGCCTCGAGCTCCTGCATGGCGTCGGCCACAATGGTATCCACGGCAATGTTCTCGGTCGACGGGGCGCCGCCCTCTCCCTCCAGCCGGGAAAATTCAAAGAGGGCGGTTACCACGCCGAGTAGCTGTTCGGTGGCGGCGTGTACCTTTTGCATCGACTGCCGGGCCAGCGCCGAGGAAGGACCGAGCGCTCCTTCAAGAAACAGCGCGGCATAATCCCGAACGATTGAAAGCGGCGCCCGGAGCTGATGGGCGATGATGGTGATGACCTCGGATTTTAGGGCATCGCGCTCTCCGGCCCGGTCGCCTAAGCGTTTGATTTCGGCGTTGAGTTCCCGGATTTTTCTCTCCGCTCTTACTGCTCTCCGGCTCGTGCGTACCCAAAGCACCGCGAGGAACACGGCAGCAGAGATAATAATAATGGGGGCGAACGTCCCGGACATGATGTATTCAGTATGCCACGGGTCCAAGCGCATGAAAAAGCCGGACAGGTACGGACCTGTCCGGAGGGGCGGCCGGCCGACTACCGGCACACCGCTACGTACCCGAGGGGCGTCTTCGCTAGTTCTCCCGTGGGGACGCAGGGCTCCACCGAGGGCGGCGGGGGCGGCGCGTTCGGGATCCACACCCACCGCTGGCCCATGAACTCGTACCGGCCGTGGGGGTAAAACACGGGCTGCGGCGGCGCGAGGACGAGCGGCGGGGCGTAGTACACGACGGGCGGCGGCGCATACACCTGCTCGTATATAACCACCCCGCGCCGGTCGTAGAGGAATGGTCCGGCCAACAGCTGGTTGGCCACTGCGAATGTGGCTAGCCCAAGGGCGATGTCGGCGCCGGTGTGGTGATGATGGTAGCGGTGCCTCCGGTCGCTGGCATCAGCAGGCGCAGCCAGCGCGATCACGACGGCCAATATCACTGCGGATATGACCAGTCGACGCATGATCCTCGCCTCCTTTCACGGAGCTCGTATTCTAGCCGGAATCCTTGCATAGATTGTGGGCAGAGTCAAGAGCGCGGTATACTGGGTTTGACCATTATGGGTCGCGGAAAACCTATGGCCAAAGATGCACCCAAGATGCGCGGCTGGAGAGCGCGCATGAAAACCTCCGGCCGGCTCCGGAAAAAACGGGGCGACACCAAGGTCGCAACCCTCCAGAAGCAGTACCACCGGAAATTTGCCGGCCACGGCTCCTGGCAGCTCGGCACGCTGTTAAAAAAGCGCCGCAAGCACTCGCTGAAAAAAGCTCTCCGCTAAAAACCGCCGCCGCGTACGCGACGGCGGTTTTTAGTTTGGTCACCGCCCGTTAATGTTAATTCTAAAAAAGCTCCGTCAGCAGCGACTGCTGACGGAGGGGAGCGATGACTATGAACCCTGCTCCATGCGGCTCTCCCTACTTCGGGATGCTGACGAGCGGGTCGGTGGTCTCCCAGGTTCTGGGTTTCTGCACCAGGTACTTGTCGGTAACGGGAACCGCGGTGGTTACCCAGTCGCCCGCGGTCGTGGTTGCGCGGATGCCGGTGCTGATGGCGCATCCGAGGGCGGCGGTCACGGGTACGCCGACCACGAAGCGTTCCCGCCAGCGCGTCACCTCCTGCCAGACGGCCTTGGGGCACTCGAGCGGCGTGAGCACCGTGTCCACGACGGTGCCGACGAGCTTGGCCCCCCACTTCTCGAGAGAGAAGGCCTGAGCTGGGGGTGGGGCGGCCAGGATGGCCGCGAAGGCGATGAGAATCACCACGGAAACCAACGCTTTCGGCCGCATTGTCGCACCTCCGGATGTGGGGTGGTACTGCTCTGCTTCTGCCCTTATCCTAACCTGCCGCGCCCGATGGGCTAGTTCGGGTTATCCACACCGATCAGGCTCTCCTTAGCGCGGGGAAGCTAAGCTTCGCTGTTTTTAGCTCAAAAGGATCGAGCTGGCTCAATGTGGTCATTATACGACAAAATCCGAATCCATCAGTGGACTACATCCGTGCTAATTGGAACCATGTCTTGGAATCCGTCTATTTAATCAACGAAAGGTCGCCATTGATTACAGATGGCTTAACTGCCTCTATTTCTGACTTGTAGTATGGAATGTCTGGAATTGGATTTAATAGATATATCTTCTGATTAAGAACGTGAGCAAAACCAATCTCCATAAGCGTATTACCTCCGATGTAATTCTTAATACCGTGCTTATCAAAATTCATCACCAGAATAGCATCTCCTCCTTGCATCAATTTCCAAAATTCGCGAATGGCGTCAAGATTATACTTCTGGTGGAGTTTTATTGCTTCTTTCTCATCATCGGTTTTGCCAACAAACGGGTCGGCAAGATTTGTGACAAATGCTTCGTACCCACGCTTAATAAGCTCGTCGCGAGCTTCAATCATCTTCTCCGTATATTGCATACTGCCAACAATGCCTATTTTCATCTGATGTCGGTTATGAAGAATTATTACAAATTATGACAGGGTAGGCTTTGGTGTCGATTCCTCCCTTACCGCGCCACGCCCGTGCGGCGCTCGAGACGAGAAACGCGATGTGCAAGGTCCTCGACTTCGCGTTCGAGTATCGGGAGACTGCGTGTCGAGAGCTTCACGTATTTCAAGTCAGCCTGCATGCCGTCGAGGATCTGGACCATACGGTGATTAAGCTTGCGGAGCTCAGAAAAATCTTCGGATGTAATCCGTGCGAGCTCCTCAATGTTCATCGGTTTCCTTCTCTTTGCCATGCTAGTACATTCACACTTATAAAGCCGGTTGTCTTTCTTGCTGAATAAAACATACATGTAATACATAGGTGCGAAGCTGAGCTTCGCAGTTTGCAGCTCGATGGATCGAGCTGAGCTCGATGGACCCGGGGAGAATCGAACTCCCGCCATCCGGATGCAAACCGGACGCACTGCCACTATGCTACGGGCCCGACGTTTTCCTTCTTACTTAATCAAAAACAGGATGACTATCCAGCGCTCTTGTTCGATTTGTCCTGCCGAGTCCGCCCTATTGGACGAAGTCAGAACCGCTTTAATGACAATAACTGGGGCTTCGCCGTTTGCATTCGTGAGAAACTGGTAAGTGCCACCTTAGTAAAAGAGGTGCAAGAAATACTAATTGAGTGGCCGCAGTAATGGTGGTCGTTCACAGTCAATGTTGCCAAATTTACCAACGCAGTATCTTTCTTCTGACCAGATGAAAAAGTACGGATTGATACGGAATCCCAAAATGTATAACGCAATAAATATGATCGTCGAAATAAGCAAAATGCCACCGAGCACTTCGTAAAAAATCTTGGCTCTCTGGGACATAGGTTAATCGTAGCAGATTTTACCCCACTTGGCCACTCACTATTGTTTGGAAACAAAAAACTCCTGTATCGGGAGTTCTTTGTGAAAATTCAATTTATTACCAACCCCTGTAGCTCTTATACGGACTCGCGTTGCCTCTCTTGCCCGTATAGGGATTATAGTTCCCGCGAGTTGAGTAATTGTCCCACCTTGTGCTGTTTGGACTTGAGCGGTAATGGGGTTGGACGTAAGTCCCGCTTCGCGGTTTGTAATAGCCCTTTACGCGTGTAGCGGCCCCAGCACCGAACGCTACAAAAGCGGAAGCAAACAGTATTATAAACGTAATAAGAATTGTATTTTTCATAATTTTTGAGATTATCTTACTCACAATCATAGCAATTTATTTCCCATTCGTCGCCATTATAACCCTCACTCCATGTGTAGCTTTCTCCAGTCGCGTAACCATCTTCGTCTAGCTCAGCACCATCTAAATCAAGGTGGCCACCGTTTGGGAAATATATCCTTTCAATGTTACCACCCTCAATATCTGCGTCAAGATTGTAGCAATTTCCGCTATTTGAACTACAAGCCTCAACCGTATAAGCGCCACCTAAGTTTTCATACCGATTCACGTCTCCATTATGTTCTTCATAGCTATCATCATCGTAGCTATTACTGAATAGGGAGTAGTCGGAAGATTCCTCATTCAAGCTAGAGTATACAGATGCTGGCTCGAAAGATTCTTCGTTCGAATCGCCAGAGAAGCCGTAAATTACTCCGACAAGTATTAAAATGCCGATTAACCAAGGCATAGTTATTTGAATTTGATTTGAGATGGGTCTTTTATAATGATTTGTGCTCGACCCCGATATGTAGTTATTGTGCCAGATATTTCCACAGTCCTATCTTCGTAAGCACGAACATTTGAAAATCTATGGGAATCAGAAGCAAAAATAACAGCAGAAAATGGGCAGGTTCTATAATCAGGGCAGAAATTCAGAAAATTCGTTCCCTTGCTGGACATAAATACATTATCTACTCGGCCTCTGATCACAACATACTCGTCAATATGATCTGGTGCTTCCAGAAAATTTATGACAGACCCGCTGGAAACTGTTTTTTGGGGTGCTAGTAACGAGGTCGCCTGCTGCCTATCTGTATTACCGCCAGAACTTAGAAAATAAAGAAACCCACCGAGAACAACTGCAACTGCGATGATACTAACGGCTATTTTATTCGGTAAATAAGAATTAGGCATATTATCGAATGGAATTTACTTTACTAAGGTATTGAAGCCTTAATGATTCTTTTTCAAGTTGAAGTTGATCAATTTTCCAGTTCGCAGCATTAGTCAATTTGTTAATCATTCCATCGAGAAAAGGTTGTGAGACAGCACGCTGTTTTTCGTTTTCAACGTCTCTATAATATTGCTGTTTAATTGTTAGTATTTGTGCGTCTATGTCACTTACCTTTTGTTGATATTCAGCCAGCAGTGAGTTAATTTGATTTGTTTTATTCTGCTCTTCTTGCAGCCTTTGTAATTCGGCTTGTCGTCTAAGACTTTCTTGTTCTTGGGCAATTCTCGCTTCTTCCTGTAGTCTTTGTAATTCAGCTCGGCGTTTAATATTTTCTTGTTCTTGAGCGATTCTTGCTTCTTCTTTTTGCTTAATAATATCGTTGATAATACGATTCTGTTCCTCTGCGACATTCGCCCTGTCCATTTCCACTTTATTAAGTATATTGCCTTGTTCATCAACAATTGCTCCGTTGGGTAACTTAAATGTCTGTGGTTTTGGGTTCTCGTGGTTGCTTTGAGGATTAACCAACTTTTCAGGTTTTTGTATGGTGGGTTTAACTTTTTTCAATTCAGCGTTTTCTTTCCGTAACCTTTCTATTTCGGACAATTCGGGAGTAGATGTGGGCTCATTTTGAGTTTGTATTACTGCGGCCGGCTGTTCAATTATTGGATGAGCTGGTGTAGGAATTAACCCAACTGCAATAAAGGCACTTGCGACAAGTGATGTAATTTTGGTAAAAACTGATCCAAAAAACGAAAACATATGATATCTATATTATACAATATAATTACTAAATAAGCGAATAAACACAAAGCTCCCCGCCAGCGATGGCTTGCGCCACCCTATATCGCGAGTATCTCAACGATACGGATCATCGGGTAAGCAAGTGGGTTGAAACTGCCGAAGAAATGTTTACCTTTATTCGAGACGTAGTCGAGAAATTCAAAACTGGCACAATGGAGACAAGAAGGCAGATACTTTCGGCTCTGGGTTCGAACCTCCTCGTAAAAGACAGAAAATTGGGCATTGATTGGGAAAATTCGCTTGTTCCCGCACAAAAACTCGCTGGTGTCGTGCAACAAATTCATAAAGAGTTAGAACCGCTCAATAAGCCGACAGATAAAGAGGAAATCGAGCGTTTGTACGCTCGAAATCCAATAGTGTCCGCCCGGGAGGACTCGAACCTCCAACCTTGGGCTTAAAAGGCCCCTGCTCTACCATTGAGCTACGGGCGGAAACGGACGTAATGTACCACGGTTTCTATGATTTTGGAAGCTACGGTTGTGTACGACACGGACGCATGCTATAGGAAAACAGAGTAATACGATGTTGTCTGTGGTAAAAAAATTCCTGTTGGTCATCATCATGCCGATTGCGGCGTTTTTTTCATTTCCACACTACGAGACGGTACTCCTGCCCGCTTCGCTCGAGCTCCAGCGAGGCGAGCCGGTGGTTCTAACCGCGAACGTATCTGATGCCGTACCACCGCCCATCATGCCGAGTGGCAGCACGAGTGCCGCTACCGCCGCGCCGCAGGGTCTTCCGCTCGCCGCCGTCAAGAATTGCCTCGCCCGCGCCGGCGCGAGCGGAACCTGCCTCAATGGACTCTTCCAGGAGTTTTTGAAAACCCATAGCACTACCGAAGCCCTCGCCGTCGTCCAAAAATACGAGGATGCCGATACCGGCCTGCGACTTTCCTGCCATCCCGTAGTGCACGCCATTGGCCGCGAAACGTTCCGCCAGAAGGGCACGGTGCACGATGCCTTCACCGCCTGCGACCAGACCTGTCACTCCGGCTGTTACCATGGCGCGATGGAGCGATTTCTTCGTGGCAATGCCGCCGGGGACGACGATGCCGGGCATATCAGTTTGGAAGAATTGCGAGAGAAAACAAAAATGGCCTGCGACACCAATGAACCAACGCGCTTTCGTTTCCAGTGCCTGCACGGCCTGGGGCACGCCCTCATGTTCTTTTCGGATTACCGGCTAACCGAAGCGCTTTCTTCCTGCGATGTGCTGGCCGACAACTGGAGCCGCAGTTCTTGCTACGGCGGCCTATTCATGGAAAATGTTTTCTCGGCCACGCCTGAAAAACGCGATCTCTCCCCTACCGACTATCACTACCCCTGCAATTCGCTCGATGCCCAGTACCGATCCGACTGCTACATGATGCAGACCACACGCATGTCCGAAATGGGGCTGAATACGACCCAGTTGTTTGATGAATGCCGGAAAGCGGGAAATTACCAGCACACCTGCATGCAATCAATCGGCCGCGACCTTTCCAATGACGCCCGCATCGGCGACCCTAAGGCCGTGGCAGGAAAATGCGAACTCGGCACCGGCGATGAGCGCCGCGCCTGCACCAGGGGCGTGGCCTACGCGCTTCTCGACAATACCTGGGACGGCCGCTACGCCTTTCCGTTCTGCGCCTCTTTCAAAAACGGCGATGACCTCAACTATTGCTTCGGCATCAGCCAGGCCTACCTCCAGACAACGTACGCGAAAACGAAGGAGCAAATGGCCGATGACTGCCGCAAATACGCCGGCGGCTCCGTCCTCTGCGCGGAAATCATACGCTGATCAGGACTGAGGCAACTCAAATTGATAGACCCGAAATGCGACTTCGCCCCTCGCGTTTTTTATTTCTTCCGGCGTTAGCCCCTCGGCCTTCAGCTCCGCCTCGATGATATCGCCGTCGGGCGTAGGAAGACGGGTGCGGTCCTGCAATGCCGCACTGGTGGGATTGATGAAATAAACGCGTTTGATGCCGGCCTCGCGGAAAAATTGTTCCGCTCCCCCGCTCCGGAAGTTCTCGGCGCTCACCACCGGCCAGCCGTCATAGATAATGCGCCGCAGGAATACCCAGAGCTGGGACGAGAGATTGATGTTGTCGTTATAGACGATGCCTGCCGCGGTGGGCTCGGCGCCACGGGTACTATATTCAGCCAGAGCCGTATTCAAAATCTCACGCGCGAACGGGAATTGGAATGTGATGGCCGGGTCCGGCATTTTATCCTTGAGCTCGCCATCGAGATAGGTATTTAGTTCGTTGAAGCCCCAACTCCCCGCCTGGCGATGGAGATATGAATACGCCCACGGCCGCGCACCCACCGGGTCAAGCGCGATAACGCTGTTATAGGAATACCAGGCCTCAAAAACAATAAAGAGCGCAAACGCCGCAAAGACAACGGTCCAACCTATTCTCAAATTCTTAAGAATTTGAGAATAGGTCTGACTAATAAAGTAACCCGCAACAATGGCAAGCCATGGCGTAAGAAGCGTTAAAAAGCGGTGGGCCGGGCCGATGAAAACGAGGAGTAAGAGAAACCAGGCGAGTACAATGACTAACGACGAATGACTAATGACTAAGGCGCGGTTGAACGCGTAACGGTGGAGGAGTTGCCAAAGGATGAGTGCAAGACCGATGGCGGAGAGCATCAAGAAATATGGCGAATTTGCCTCGATGAGGCGGGGCACAAACGTCCGAATGCGCTCCGGATAGGAGCCGAGTACTTCCTGGCCCGGCCGCGCCTGCCATGCGGCAACATCCTGATGGAAAAGCTGGGAGAACTGGAAATCAAAATGCCCGAAGTCCCGGTAGAGCTGAATGTTGTAGATGATGACCGGACTGGCGATCGCGACGAACAGCAGTACGGCCAACACGATCCCGTTTCGCAATCGGTACCTATAAAAGCGGTCGTTTTTATAGATACCGATAGGGACGAAGAGAAGCGTTGAGAAAATTGGGATAAGGATGAGCGCGTGGTATTTCGCAAGAAAGGCAAGGCCGAAAAAAGCACCGGCGGCTATGAGCCATCGGCCGTCGCGCTCGGCAGCGCCCCGGCGCCACGAATTCCTATCTATATCGATGGTATATACCATCGATATAGATAGGCCGAGGGCGCGAAAAAAGAAGTAGGCGCTGGCCAGCATGAGCGCGATAGCGATGGACTCCTGCAGGCCGATGCGCGAGATCCAGACATGATTTATCGTGAAAGCAAAAAGTGCTGCGCTTGCCAAACCAACGGCAGGTGAATAGAGCCGCTTCCCGATGAGATAGACCAAGAAAACAGCCATGAGACCGGCGAGCACGGAGGGCAGGCGAATAGCGAACGGTGTTTCGCCGAATATCCGCATCGAGTAGTGCTGAAGGAGAAACACGAGCGGCGGGTGGTCATGGAATGAAAGGCGCATCCACCACGGTACTTTTTCGACCCACTGCCACGGTGTCGGCTGTTCGATGCCGAAATCAAAATCCACCATGCCGATGGCGCGCACGGCATAGGAGGACTCGTCGGTGATGATGTCGGGGCGCGAGAGGTGCCAAAAGTAAAAAATTGCCGCGAGGACAACCAGTGTGATAATAGCCGCCCCGCCCCGGATATTTGACGCACCCTTATCCATGTATTACTCTCTTACTAACTACTCGACCGGGGAGGGTTCGATGCAAAAAGGTGTAAAGTCCTTTCGGAGTACGCAGCTCCAAGATCTCGAGAATGAAATCAACCTCTGGTTGATGGGAAAGGAGTCAACTCTCAACGTGACGGCCATGGCCGTGACGTGGGACGGCCCAACCAGTGGTGGGTACGTGGCCCTTGTCTGTTACGAAAAGGGTAAAGCGCAGTAGCCGCACCACGAACCTCCGACCTGACGGCGCTCACCGTGGGGTCTTTTCTTTTCCGTGGCACGGCTATACTCCTTCCTCCTTGAGTTTTTCCACGGCCTCCTTCGCCTTTTTGGAAAGATGGCGCGGCGTTGACACCTTTATCTCCACGAGCAGGTCGCCCCGGCCGTAGCCGCGGGTCATGGGTACGCCCTTGCCGCGCACTTTCAAGATGTCGCCCGACTCGGTCCCCTCGGGGATCTTTATTTTTATCACCCCATCCGGCGTTTTTACCTCCACCGAATCGCCGAGCGCGGCCGAGGTGAATTTTATCGGCAGCTGCATCACCAGGTCATTGCCCTGACGCCGGAATGCCTTATCGGAATGCACGCGGATCTTGACGTAGAGGTCGCCGGGCACGCCCGAGAACTGCGAGGCCTCGCCTTTGCCCGATATCTTTAAAAGCTCCCCCTCATTCACTCCCTTGGGCACGAATATCTCGATGGATTCGGCGCGCTTCAGCGTACCGCGGCCATTGCACTCGCGGCATACCGTCTCGGGAATTTCCCCGCGGCCGTGGCAGGTGGGGCAGGCCGTTACCTGCGAGAAAGTTCCGAGGAAAGTTCTTTGGGTTTTCTCCACGCGGCCGCGCCCCTGGCAGGTGCCGCACTTCGTCATCTTTGTTCCGGGCTCGGCGCCCAATCCCTGACAGCGCTCGCAGGTCGAGGTCTTGGTCAGCTCCACGGCATGCCGGCCGCCGAAAATTATCTCCTCAAACGGTATCTCAAGCTCTATCTGAATGTCGCGGCCTTTCCGGGAATGCCGTTCGCGGCCGGCGCCGCCGAATCCGAACCCGCCGAACACATCCTCGAAAATGTCGGAGAAGTCGAAGTCGCCGCCGCGGAATTCCTCGCCAAATCCGCCCGGCCACTCAAACCCGCCCTGATGGCCGCGCCCGCCCTCGAATACGGTCCCGAATTGGTCGTACTGGGTGCGCTTGGAATCATCCGAAAGCACCTGATAGGCCTCGTTTATCTCCTTGAACTTGCCCTCGTTCCCGCCAGTTTTGTCGGGATGGAATTGGTGCGCCAGGCGCCGATAGGCCTTTTTCACCTCGTCCTTTGAGGCGTTTCGAGCCACACCGAGAACTTTGTAGTAGTCCTTCGACATAGTTTTTAGAGAATGACCCTGGTCACTTCTATTTTTTCCGTCTTTTCGGTCAGTAAGCCGACCGCTAGGAGTGATTTTACTACCAGCCCAAAGAGAATCAATGTAACCCAATAGACCGGGAGCGTAAAGGCCTTCACGGCGACAAAAAACCCGAACGCGGCGAGGAACGGCAAGTAGGGGTGGAACGGTACGAAAACAAACCCCGCCACCACCGACACAACCGCGGAGCCGACGCGAAGGGCTTGTGTCCGGATGAATGTCGCCGCAAGCGAAAAAAGAATGGCAAAGAGAAAAAGCGCAAGCACCGGAAGCGAGTAAAATGCCGCGCGCTGAAAGCCGCCGGTGAGAAGCGCATCTTTCCAGAAGTAGGCGTTCAAAACGCCGGCGGCGACCGTCAGCAGGATAAGCGTCAGTTCTTTACGGCTCGCGCTCAACACATTTCTATGCTAAATCCCCGATAGACCCCAAGGAAGGAGACCCCTATGGCCGCTTACGACACCCCGGATGGCTATACCCTGCCTTCTGCACCGCGCCTTTGAGCCGCCATCACCATACTCTTCCTCTTCGCGCTTCTCGCGGAGGACGTTCTCGCGATCCTGCCGCTCGGCCGCTGATCGGAGGCAATGCGATGGAAAAAAGGATTCTCCCAAACGTATCCGCGCTTATTTCTTTTCCTCTCCATCGCGATTTTTCTCCTCAAACTCCGCATCCCGCACGTCCCCCTCTCCTGCTTCTTGCTTCTTGCTTTCTGCTTCCTGCTTATACAATATCTCCCCAATCTTCTGCGAAGCAACGGCCAGCTCCTGCGAGGCCTTTTTGAGCGCCTCAAGGTCATCGCCGTCTTTCACTTTTTTCAGCGCCTCAACTTTTTCCTCGATCTCTTTCTTGGTCTCGGCCGGTATCTTATCACCCGCCTCGCCAAGCGCCTTCTCGGTCGTGTAGACCATGGCGTCAGCCATGTTCCGCGCTTCGATGAGCTCGCGCTTTTTCTTGTCCTCATCGGCATGGAGTTCGGCCTCTTTTTTTAGTTTCTCTATCTCGTCCTTGGAAAGGCCGGTCGAGGCCTCGATGCGGATGGACTGCTCCTTTGCGGTGGCTTTGTCCTTGGCTTTCACGGACAAGATACCGTTGGCATCAATATCGAACGTTACCTCAACCTGCGGCACGCCGCGGGGGGAGGGCGGGATGCCGTCGAGAATGAACCGCCCAAGGGTCTTATTGTCCGAGGCCATGGGCCGCTCGCCCTGGAGCACGTGCACCTCGACCGAGGTCTGACTGTCGGCGGCCGTGGAGAATATCTGGGATTTTGCCGTTGGAATGGTGGTGTTCTTCTCAATAAGCTTGGTCATGACCCCGCCCAGGGTCTCGATACCGAGCGAAAGCGGTACGGCATCAAGCAGGAGCACATCTTTCACGTCGCCCTGCAAAATGCCGGCCTCGATGGCCGCACCCACGGCCACGACCTCATCCGGGTTGATGGTGCGGTTCGGCTCCTTGCCGAATAGCCCTTTCACGGCCGCGACGATGGCCGGCATGCGGGTCTGCCCGCCGACCATGATGACCTCATCAATGTCGGTAAGCTTGAATCCGGCGGCCTTCACCGCCCGCTTGGTGATATCTACGGACTTATCAATGTAATCCTGCACCAGTTCTTCGAGCTTGGCCCGAGTCATTTTGATCAGGAAATGCTTGGGTCCGGCGTCCGTGGAAGTGATGAACGGGATGTTGATCTCGGTCTCAAAGACCGACGAGAGATCGTGCTTGGCGCGCTCGGCCGCTTCCTTTAGGCGCTGGAGGGCGAGCGTGTCCTTGCCGAGGTCAACCCCCTCTTCGCGCTTGAACTCGCCGATGAGCCACTGGATGATGCGCTGGTCAAAGTCGTCGCCGCCGAGGTGCATATCGCCGTCAATGGCTTTCACCTCAATGACGTCATCGCCGATCTCGAGTACCGAAAGATCGAATGTCCCGCCGCCGAAGTCGTAGACCACTATCTGTTCGCTCTTCCGCTTGTTGAAACCGTAGGCCAGCGCGGCGGCGGTCGGCTCGGGCAGGATGCGGCGCACATTAAAGCCCGCGATCTCTCCCGCGGCCTTGGTCGCGGCGCGCTGGGAATCGTCAAAATAGGCCGGGCAGGTAATGACGGCGTCCGTGAGCTTTTCGCCGAGCTTGTCTTCGGCATCGGCCTTCAGCTTGGCCAGTATCATGGCCGAGATTTCCTCGGGTCGATAGGGCTTCCCTGCCATGACCACCTCCACGCCCCCCGACGAGGCCTCCTTCAGCTGATAAGGCAGGAGTTTTTTGTCGAGTTGGACCTCCTTATCTGAAAAGCGGCGGCCGATAAGGCGCTTCACCGAGTAAATAGTGTTCTGGGGATTCGTTACGGCCTGACGCTTGGCAATGACGCCAACGAGACGGTCACCGGACTTACCCTCCGCGACAATGGAGGGCGTGGTGCGCGCGCCCTCTTTATTCTCAAGCACCTTCGGCTCCCCGCCTTCGATCATGGCCATGGCCGAATTTGTAGTGCCGAGGTCAATTCCGAGTATCTTTGCCATATTTGTTTACGAGCGGAGCGAGTAACTACAAATATGAGCACCCTGCTCCAATTTTGCTTATTTTAGTATTTCCTACAGCCTGATAAAATCCTGCGAGCGTTTCTCCCGCAAGCCGCGTGTCCGAATAGGACATCCCTCCGGGTCCAGACGCGGCGCATCTGCGCGGCAGATCGCCCCGTCTCCGAAGCGGCTTGCGATGGAATATCTCGCAAAATTGGTGCGGGGTTGGGCATACTTATTTTCGTTTACTAATCTTCACCCGCGCCGGCCGGAGGAGCTTGCCTTGGAGAAGGTACCCCGGCTGGAGCACCTCGGCTATCGTTCCCTCCTCTCCATCCGCCTCCACCTCGCCGAGGGATTCGTGATAGGCCGGGTCGAACTTCTGGCCCAAGGGCTGAATGGTTTCCAAGCCCCGCCGCCGCAATATGTCCTCCAGTTGGGAGCGGATGAGAACTATCCCCTTTTCCACGTCCTTCGGCATCTGGTGCTGTAGAGCAAGATCAAAACTGTCGAGCACGCCCACCACTTCGGCAATGACGCCCTCGGCGGCGAATTTCACGAACCCGTCGAACCGCCGCGATTCGTCCTTTTTGTAGTTCATGAGGTCGGCTTTGGCTCTCTGCCAGCCGTCAAGGTACTCGCGCTTCTCCGACCCGCATTGCTTCAACTCCTCGCGGAGCTTTTTTACCTTGGCGGCGGCATCTCCGCCGGCTGGCAACCCCCCCGCTTCCTCGTCGGGGATCATCTCGACATCCTCGTTATTATCTTCTTTTTTCTCTTTTTTCTTTTCTTCCATGTCTATGCGTTCAATAATTCTCGAAAATGCCGCAGGAGCGCCAGGTCATGCTCATAATCCATGCGTTTCGGCCCGATGAGCGCAATAACGCTTTCGCGTTCAAAAGGAGTATTAAACGCCGATACGATCATGCCGTAATGACGCGCGATGCGGATGGGGTTCTCGGTGCCAACGAAGGTCTGCGGCCCGTCAAGCGCCTCAAAGTCGATACGGCCCATGATCTCGTCCTCAATGGTATCCATGAGCGTGCCGAACTCCTGCATCACTTGGAGATCGGAAAATTCCGGCTCCTGCATCACTTCGTGGATGCCGGAGCGATAGAACATCTCCTCATCCGGAAAGCCGGCCACCACGAATTTTCGCGTCAGCTGGGCCAGGAGACGGCTGGAATATTTCAGGAACTCGGCCGGGTCATCGAACTCCCGCGCTTTCTCCAACTGCTCCTTCTCACGCGGCCGGCCGGTTGACCCCTCATCGTCATGAAGATGATTGATATAAAAGCGGTAGCCCTTGTCGGTCGGGATGCGGCCGGCCGAGGTGTGCGGCTGGACGAGAAATCCGGCCTCGTCCAGGGCCAAAAGCTCATTGCGCACCGTAGCCGAGCTATAGGGCAGGCGGTACTTCCGGACGAGCTCGGAAGAGGCCACGGGCCCGGCCGTGGCCACGTACTCGCGGATGACGGCATCAAGTATGGACTTTTGCCGTTCGGTCAGCTCGGTTGGCATGATAGGGGCATTATAGCCGGATTAGCAGTCTTGAGTCAAGAGTGCTAAGCCTATGCCGCAAAGGTTGCAAAAGGGACAAAGGCCGCAAAGGGTTTTAAGGAAAGGGCGCAAAGGTTTTCAAAAGAAAATGCCGTCCGCGGCGGCGCGAACGGCACGTGGGCGGCGGGGCCGCGCTAGACGGCCGCGAGCTCCTTCCCGGCGGGCTCGGCGGGGATGCCCTTGGTGATGAGGTCGGCGAGAGCCCGGTCCATCGGGTCAGGCGCCGCCGGAGCGGATGACTGCGGAACGGCCGGCCGGTTGATCGTGGCGGCAATGAGCCGGGCGCGGAGCCCGGGGATGTGCCCCGGCTGGTTGTCCGCTGCCGCGACTATCAGCCGGCCGTCGTCACGCGGCAGACCGATAGCGTCGGCGGCCTCTGTCCATACTCTAGTGCTGAACGCCCGTCCCGTCAGGTGCCGAGCATTGGCTGTGATGGGGCAGTCATTGTCCGGGTATGTACGGAGTTCCTCCCCGTCGAGGCGCCACCGATACGGCGTCTTCGCGATGGTGTCGAGGAAGCTCGCCATCTGTAGGCTCCGCGGCTGCCAGGGCTTCGCAGGCCGCACCAGCGGCCCACTCACGAAGTTGAGGAATGCCAGGCGAGCGATCCGCTTGTTCCGACCAGCCATGTCCGCCTCCTCCGTAAAAATGAACTGCACCTGCGACTAGCCTAAGCCCACCATCAGGAGGCTGTCAATTCTTTTTGGCCAGCTTCTTGATATGATAGGTTTACCACTATGCAAACCATGAAGACCAAGGCCCTCGAGTGGCACCACCTCATGCGGCCCTCGCCGGCCGACCTCAAGTGGCTGAAGGCTCACTTCCACCTCCACTCCCTGGTCATGGAGGAGCTCGGCCACATCACGGTCCGGCCGCGGGTTGACCGCTACGATTCGTACATCTACGTCGTGCTCCACTTTCCCATCTTCAACGAGCGGGAAAAGAAAACCTACGCCCGCGAGGTGGATTTCATCCTGACGAAAAAGGAATTCATCACCGTGACCTACGATCCCGTCGGGCCGCTCGACGACTTTTTCAAGCGCTGTAGCCAGGAGCGCTCTTCGGCCGAGGCCTACGCGTCGAAGACCTCCGCCCACCTCTTCTTCCACGCCATGAAAGACCTCTATAACTTCGCGCTCCGCGAGCTCGACCACATCCAGGAGAACGTCAACCGCCTCGAGGAGCGGGTCTTCTCGACCGAGCACGAGGAGGAGACGCTGATCGAGGACCTTTCGTTCGTGCGCCGTGACGTCATTGACTTCCGCCGGTCCCTGAAGCCCCAGCAGGTGGCGTTGGAAGCCCTCGTCGTCCAGGGGACCGCCCTCTACGGGGCGTCGTTCCGCCCGTTCTTTGAGGAGCTCATCGGCGAGTACCAAAAAGTCTGGAACCTCGTCGAGAACAACAAGGAGGCTATTGATGCCCTCTACGATAACAACGTGACCGTGTTGAACATCAAGCAGAACGAGTCCATGCGCATACTCTCGATCATGGCCTTCGTCACCTTCCCGCTCGTGCTCTTCGCCCAGCTCTTCTCCATGGCCACGGTATCGACGCCCATCATCGGGTACCGGTACGATTTCTGGATAATCGTCGCCATCATGCTCCTAGCCGCGACCGGCATGTTCATGGTCTTCAAGCGCAAGCGATGGCTCTAGGGGCGACGCTAATATGCGAATGCATTCGAATGTTGCGAATGATGCGCATGAACTAGTTCACCGCGAGCTTTCATACCAGTTGGCAGGGATTTTTTATCGCATCCACAACGATTTAGGACGTAATCTACTTGAGAAGCAGTATGCGGATGCATTTGAAACTGAACTAGGGAAGCGTAGTATACCCTACGAGCGCGAAACTCGCGTCTCGGTGCGCTATCGGGACGTATTACTGCCCGCGGGTGTGGCTGATTTCATAATTGGAAACAAAATTGCGTGGACATCAAGGCGAAAAAATTCATTACGAAGGAGGATTATCAGCAGATGCTCCGCTACCTTAAAGCAAAGCAGTTCCGTTTGGGCCTGATTGTAAATTTCCGCAGTAGTTATCTGAAGCCAAAAAAGGTCCTCAATAGCGATTTACGCTGAATGATTGACGGATTAGCATCATTCGCATGAAATTAGCATATTGGCGTCGCTACTATGCTCCGACTTTATAACTATCTCTCAAGAAAAAAAGAGGTATTGAAACCGCTCCGCGCCAAGAGCGTCGGTTTGTATACCTGCGGGCCGACGGTTTATAACTACGCCCATATCGGGAATCTTCGGACATATCTCTTTGAGGATATATTGCGCCGTACGCTCGGATCAGAGGGCTTTCGCGTACGCCATGTCATGAACCTTACCGACGTGGACGACAAGACCATCAAGGGAGCAAGGGCCAAGGGCCAAACACTGAAGGCGTTCACCGAGTTTTACGCCCGCCACTTTTTCAAGGATATAAAAAGGCTTGGCATTCTTCCGGCTTGGAAGTACCCCCGCGCGACCGTTCATATCCCCGAGATGGTCCGCCTCATTTCCATCCTGCTCCGGAAAAAACTCGCCTATCGCGCCGCCGAGGGCATATATTTCTCCATTGCAAAATTCAAGCCCTATGGGAAACTGTCTCAACTGAAAAAGCAGAAACTGAAGGTCGGGGCGCGTATCAGCACGGATGAGTATTCCAAGAATGAGGCGAGAGATTTCGCCCTCTGGAAATTGGAAAAACCGGGCGAACCCTCTTGGCCCGCGCCTTTCGGCGCGGGGCGCCCGGGCTGGCACATCGAGTGTTCGGCCATGTCCATGAAATATCTCGGCCCGACTTTTGACATCCATGCCGGCGGCGTGGACCTCCTTTTCCCGCACCATGAGGACGAGATCGCGCAGTCCGAAGGCGCCACGGGCAAACCCTTTGTCCGTTACTTCGTCGAAGGCGAGCATCTTATGGTTGACGGCAAGAAAATGTCGAAGTCCCTCGGGAATTTCCATACGCTCTCTACCATCGAGAAGCGCGGATTTGAACCGCTCGACTTCCGATACCTCGTACTCGGCGCGCACTACCGCAAGTCCTTGAATTTCACCTGGAAAGGACTCCAAGCCGCGAAAAACGGCCGGGCCGGCCTGATAAATGCGGTCGAGCGCATTGGGCGCGGGCTATCCGCCGGCCGGCGGAGCGGCTCGCTCAAGGATGAGGGCGAAGCGCTGAAAGTCATCGCGCTCGCCGAGAAGCAATTCCGCGCCGCCCTGGCCGATGACCTGAATACGCCAAAAGCGCTCGCCGTCCTGAACGAGCTCCTCCATTACGGAAATTCCCTGCTTGACCGAAGATTGCTGACCGGACGCGCGGCAAGGATTATCGGCATGACGGTGAAAACATTCGACCGCGCGCTTGGGCTTGGTCTCGGCCGGCGACAAAAGAGCGCCGTCCCCGATGCGGTTAAAAAACTTGCTGACGCGCGGGAAAAATTCCGCCAAACCAAGCGCTGGCAAGAAGCCGATAAAATTCGGGAAAAAATAAGAAAGCTCGGCTACATTATCGAGGATTCCCCTTCCGGCCCCCGGCTGAAAAAATTGAACTAATGAGCTAGGCCAGGAAATCATCTAAACACGACCGTCAGGAATTTGTTTAGATGAGTTATAGGAGAAAGTCCATGTTAACTTTCTCCGAACGATCGTCATACTTTTGTTAACATGGATAGGAATCGGCGGGAAAAGAAAAACCCCGCGCTCGGCGTCGAGCGCGGGTAGGTCCGGGACTAGCGCCGGAGTTCTCCGGCCAGGGCCA
>CAYIQX010000007.1:0-18440 GCA_964365675.1 uncultured Candidatus Saccharibacteria bacterium
CCCAAGTATAACCTCCTGATGCGGGACGACAAAAGCTACTTTTACGTCGGCATCACGAAAGAACCCTACCCGCGCGTCTTTGTCGGGCACCAGCCGGGCCGGAGCCAAAGGCCGAGGGATGAAAGGCGAGCATCATCGAGATATATCGGGCCATTCACCAGCGGGGCGGCGCTCCGCGCCGCCCTGAAACTGCTCCGCCGTATATTCCCGTTTTGTACCTGTGACCGGCCGCATAAGCGCCCGTGCCTGGCAAGCGAGATAGGACGCTGCGCCGGCTATTGTTGCACAATAGCCGAAAGTCAAAAGTCAAAAGTCAAAAGTCAAAGGTTACGGAGTGAATATCGGAAAAATATACGGAACATCATTGCGGTGCTCTCCGGTAAGAAGACGCGGCTTGTCGGGCGGCTGAAGCGGGAAATAAAAACCGCAGTGCGCCTTGAACGCTATGAGAACGCGGCGCGCCTTCGTGACGCCATCTTTGGACTCGAAGATGTGTTCGCGCACCGGCAAGTACTCCACATACCCGAAGCTCGCTATCCCTGGCCAACCGTACTCGGCCGTTTGCAGTCGCTCCTGAAAACCGGGCGCGCTATCCGCCGCATCGAGGGGTATGACATTTCAAATATTTCCGGGACCGGCGCCACGGGCTCGATGGTCGTCTTTACGAACGGCCTCCCGGACAAAAGCCAATACCGGAAGTTCCGCATCCGCATGGCGCCCCCGGCGGGAGGAGGGCACGATACGGACATGCATAAGGAAGTTCTCAAGCGGCGGTTCAACCACCCCGAATGGCCGTATCCGGAGCTGATAGTTATTGACGGCGGGAAAGGACAACTGAATGCGGCACTCGGTATCGTCCGCGAGCTAAAAGCTAAGAGCCAAAAGCTAAAAGCTCTACTGGTGACGGCCCTCGCTAAGCGCGAAGAAATCCTTTTTACCGGAAAAGGCCAGGCGCTCCATCTTCAGCGCCAGGATCCGGCTGTTCTGCGCCTCTTCCAGCGTATCCGTGACGAGTCGCACCGCTTCGCCCGGGCCTACCACCATAAACTCCGCAAAAAATTCTATGCCGCGGCACGCTAAAAAGCCTACGAAGGCCGAACGGCGCGAACAGCGCAAGCGCCCGCGCATGCGCGTTTCCGGCCGCGGCGTGTTTCTTATCCAGAATCTGAAGGTAAAAAAGTTGACAAAGTAACTACTGCGTGCTAGAAGTATTCCAGTGAAGCTCCAAGCCTCGAAAAGTGAAGCTCCAAGCCTCGAAAAAGGAGGGCACCATGGCGGAGGGTGAAACCCAGTGTCTGCGATGCGGGCAATCGGTCAGTGAGTTGCGGAGGAAAATCATCAACGAGCGTATGACACTGCGGGGCATGGATGCGCTCGGTATCGGCGTCGGCGCTATCACCGCGACGGCGCTCATCCTGCCTCACCTGTGGATCCAGCACGCATTCGCGATCCCGAAAGACTCGTGGATCAACGGCCTGATGATGCTCGTGTTCATCGGCGGGTTCTGCCTCATCCCGTTGGCCAGCCAGTTGGTTTGCAGGCCATCCCGCCGACGACTCGCAAGCCTCTACACCCAACTCGACCGACAAATCAACTAGAGGCCGACTCTGTCCCTGCGCCTCGCAATCCTGTGCGAGGCGTATTTCTTTTGACCATCCGCCCATTCCTTGCTATCTTGAAAATGCAATGTCTCCGAGCATTCCGTTCAAGATCCTCGCCAATGTCGGGGTGCTATGGGTTGCCCTGCGGTACGTCCCCGGCTTTCACATTGTTCCGATTGAATTCTTCCAGCTCGAAGCCCTGCCGATAGACCCGCTCATTCAGACCCTCGTTGCCGGCGGCATCGCATTCGCCATCGCCAATGTTCTCCTCTACCCGGTGATGAACATTATCGCCGCACTCCTGCCGCTCATCACCACACCGATGCTCATGGTCGTTCTGAACATGGCGCTTCTCTGGGCAATCATGCTCGTCTCCCCCACGCTTTCTATTTCCGGCCTCGAGCCGCTTTTCTGGAGCGGTCTTCTCCTCGGCATCGCCAACACGCTCCTCTAACTTCGATCGCCATGCGTACCACGTTATCGGTAATTCAAATCGTTATCTCAATGCTTCTCGCCGGAGCAATTCTTCTGCAGCAGCGGGGTACCGGTCTCTCGGCAACCTTCGGCGGCGAGGGTAACATCTACCGCACCAAGCGGGGGCTGGAGAAAGTCATTTTTGCCGCCACGATCGTGCTGGCGGTGCTGTTCTTTGCCACCGCGCTCGCCTCAATCATCTTTTTGGGCTAATGGCACTTCGAAGAAAAAAATCCTCGCCTGCGCCAGCCGGCGAGTTAACGGCATCCGTGGCAACCAGATGGCTGCCGGCCTGGAAGATATTACGCGGTATAACCCGTCATCAGTGGCTCTACCTGCCACGACTGTTCTCGAAAAGTGAGCGCATCCGCCTCGCGGTACTCGCCTCGGTGGCATGTATCGCCTTTATTTTCTTCGCCAGCCGCGCGCTCGACCGGATAACCGTGCCGCACCCGGCAGTCGGCGGCGCGCTCCGCGAAGGGACCATGGGTGAGCCCCGATTTATCAACCCCCTCTACGCTTCCAACGATACCGATCGGGATCTCTCGAGCATCGTATTCTCTGGGCTCATCCGCTACGACCGCAACGGCAATATCGCTATGGACCTGGCCAAAAGCGTGGACATCAGTCCTGACGGGAAAACATACACGATAGAACTCCGGCCTGAACTTTCCTGGCATGACGGAGAACCGCTCACGGTTGATGACATTACGTTCACCATTAAGACTGTCCAGGATCCAGCGTATCAAAGCCAACTCCGCGCCAATTGGCAGGGAGTAGCTATTGAGAAACTGAATGAAACGACGGTGCGTTTTTCGCTCCGCCAGCCCTACGCGCCGTTCATTGAGAACCTTGCCGTCGGGATCCTGCCCGAGCACCTGTGGCGCAGGATCCCCCGGGAGACGGCCATTCTCTCCGATCTCAACCTGAAGCCAGTCGGCAGCGGGCCGTATCAATTCAAAAAATTTACCCGCCGCGAGGACGGCACCGTTACCTCGCTCACGCTTGAACGGAACCGCACATATCACCTCGAAGGGCCGTACCTGAATGAGATACGATTCTCTTTTTACTCTGACGAGGCGGCCCTGATCGCCGCATATCGGCATAACGATATTGACGCCCTTATTTTCCGTTCGGCCGAGCACCTCAAGGAACTGCGGCACCTTGATGTCACGATCCACGAGTTGAAACCTCCAAAAATCTTTGCCGCATTCCTCAATCCATCCGTGCAGCCGGCACTGGGAAAGAAATCTATCCGATCCGCGCTTGCGCTTGCCATTGACCGAGAGACGCTTATCTGGGAAACGACAGCCGGCGGCGGCGCACTCGTCAATTCGGCTATTCCCGAAGGCACATTCGGAGCAAATGCTGATATCCCCCCAATGCCGTTCGACCCGGATCGAGCGCATGAGCTTTTAGTAAAAGATGGCTGGAAGGATGCGGACGGCGACGGCACGCTCGAGCGCACCGAGGGCACTGGCCGCAACCGAAAAACCACCAAGCTGGAATTCCGCATCACCACTTCCGACTCGCCCGAGCTTGACGCCGCCGCCAACCGCATCGCCGAAATGTGGCGCGCCATTGGCATGCGCGTTGAGGTAAAAGTCCTCCCTATCGCCGACCTTGAGGCAACGATGATCCGTCCGCGTGCCTATGAAGTCCTTCTTTTCGGTGAAGTATTCGGGCACGATCCGGACCCTTTCGCCTTCTGGCATACGTCGCAGTTAAAAGATCCCGGCTTGAACATTGCGCTCTACTCCAATCGCAACGTGGATAAATTGCTCGAAGAAGCGCGACGAACGAATGACGCCGGCGCACGCGCCGAGAAATACCATAAGTTCCAAAAGATCGTCGCGGACGAGCTCGGGGCCATATTCCTCTACCGCCCGACGAACTACTATGCCATCCGGAATGGATTTGCGGGCGTGGACCTCGGCGCCATCACGCTCACCGAAGAACGCTTCAATGAATTGAATCTTTGGCACACGGATACGAGGAGGGCATTCAAGTGAAAAGTTCGAAGCGCGAAGCACGAAATCAGAAATAAAATCCAATGCTTAAAACTCAAAAACGAAAACGCATATTACAACTGGACATTATGATTTCGAATTTATTTAGGATTTAGGATTTCGGATTTCATAATCGTATGTTGCAATCCATCGAACACCAGTCGGGGTTACCCATTGCGTTTGACCCCTCGACCAATACCATCCACTGGTCGGAGAGCGTATGCGCAGAGGAAACGCGCGTCCGGACGTTTGAGGAAATGAAGGATTACCTCCGCGAGCCCGATGCCGAAGCCGTGACCAACGCGATATACACGGTATATCGCAATACCGGGCGCCGCGATGATGCCGAACGCATTACTGCGGCCGGACTTCGCTACGATATCACCATCATCCCGCCCGGCAGTTTTGCCGGCACGAGGAAGGAATTCTTCCGCACTGCCGGGCATTACCATCCCCTCGTCCCGGGAGGAGAAATTGCCTACCCCGAGGTCTATGAGGTGATTGCCGGGCGCGCCTACTGGTTACTGCAGAGGTCTGGAGCGGGAAACCCAGGGACCCTCGAAGAGGTTTATCTCATAGAAGCCGGCGCGGGAGAAAAGGCAATTATGCCCCCCGGATTTGGTCACCTTTCCATCAACGCGCGCCGCGAACCCTTAGTGATGACCAACTGGATAAATAATTCCTTCCAGTACGACTACGAGCCCTACCGCCGATTCCGCGGCGGCGGATACTGGGCGCTGGAGGGCGAAACGCCCGAAACCGTGGAGTTTGAGTTGAACACGAACTATACCCGAGTAGCTGAATTAAAAAAGCTCCGGCCGCGAGAAATCCCAGCCCTCGGGCTGCTTCGTTCCAAGCCCCTCTATGGCTTCGCCGGCGACCTCGAAAAAATGAAATTCCTCTCCGATCCGGAACCCTTTGCCGAACTCCTCACCGTTGACAAGTGCTATCAGGCGGTTGTATGATGATCATGAAATAAACCTCTTATAATAGAAACCCGCGGCCCCCCGGCCGTGGTGCTGACGCTAAAAATGATTTTAGCGCATCATTTCGTACGGGCAAGCGACCGACCGGAGTAGAACATTGGTAAGATTAATACGCCTTGGTGGCGGAATTGGCAGACGCGCACGGTTCAGAGCCGTGTGGGGCAACCCGTGGGAGTTCGACCCTCCCCCAAGGCACCCTTCGATACGCCCCCGCCCGCATCGAGATTTCGGCGGGCGGGCCGGGCAAACCGAAAAACTTTATTTAGTTCCTCGTTCTATTAATCCCTAACCCTCGTTATCGCGAACCGGATAAGCGCCAGAACCATTCATGCACGAATGATCTGCCGATTACCGTTCGCAAGGCATTCTCATGCGCAGCTATCAACAGCGGACACATCCTCGTCGGCGGACCCAAGAACTGCCGATGGTATTTCGTTCCATGAACTCGAAGGGACCGGTACTCCGCATCATTCCTGTCGGGGGATGCGAGGAAGTCGGCCGGAACATGACCATTCTTGAATACGGAAATGACATCGTCATTATCGACATGGGCCTCCAATTCCCCGAGGAGGACATGCCGGGCATCGATTACATCATCCCGAATGTTTCGTATCTCATCCCGAAGCGCGCCAACATCCGCGGGGTTATTATCACGCACGCCCACTACGACCACATCGGCGCCATTCCCCATATCATGCCGCAACTCGGAGAAAAAATTTCCATCTACGCTACCGACATCACCTGCGCCATCATCGCGCGGCGCCAGGAGGACTATAAGCACTATGGATCGCATCTCCAGCTGAATGAGATAAAAAACGATACCACGCTCACGCTTGGCTCATTCAAGATAGAGTTCTTCGGCGTATCGCATAACATCCCCGGCTCGGTCGGCGTCATCGCCGAGACGCCCGCCGGGATCGTCATTCACACCGGCGACTTCAAAATCGACCTGAAATCCGACATCGCCGGCAAGACCGAGGTGGACAAAATAAAGGCGCTCGGAAAACGAAATGTGCTCGCGCTCCTCTCCGATTCCACCAATGCCCGCGAGCCGGGGCACCAGTTCTCCGAACAGGATATCAAGGTAGAACTCGAAGAGGTCATCGCCAACGCCAAGGGGCGCCTTATCATTGGCACATTCGCCTCGCTCCTCGGCCGCCTGAACCAAATAATCCAGCTTGCCGAGCGGAGTAAAAAGAAAGTGGCCATTGACGGGCATTCGATGAAGCTCAACATCGAGATCGCCAAACGCCTCGGCTACATGAGCTTCAACCAAAAAACCGTCATCCCCGTGGAGGAGGTACGCCGTTATCCACCGGAAAAAATCATAATCCTCGCTACCGGTGCCCAGGGCGAAGGCCGGGCCGTTCTCATGCGCCTGGCTAACCGCGAACACCGCGTACTTTCCATTGAACCCGGCGACACGGTCGTGTTCTCCTCATCCGTCATCCCCGGCAACGAGCGGACCGTCCAGCGCCTGACGGACAAGCTCTATCGCGAAGGGGCCGAAGTCATCAACTACCGCATGCTCGACATTCACGCCGGCGGGCACGCCAAGCGCGAGGATCTGAAACAGATGGTGCAGTGGATCAAGCCCCGCTACCTCGTACCCATTGAGGGCAACCACTCCTTTCTGAAGATGCACGCCAAAGCCGCGGTAGAGGCCGGCATGGACCCGAAGAAGATCATCATCCCCGATAACGGCCAGGTCATCGACTGCCGCGATGGCAATTGCCGCCCGACCGAGGAACGCATCCCGGCAAACTACGTATTCGTCGATGGGCTCGGCGTAGGCGACATCGGGGAGGTCGTGCTCCGTGACCGCGAGGCCCTCGCATCGGACGGCATGTTCGTCATCATCGCGGTCATTGACAGCCAGACCGGCAAGCTCCGTGGCTCACCGGACATCATCTCGCGCGGATTCATATACCTGCGGGAAAACCAGGAACTGCTCAAAGAAACGCGGGAAAAAATAAAAGACGTCATTGAGAAAAGCGCCACCGGCGAGGAAACCATGAACCCAACCTACGTCCGCGACAACCTCCGCGATCGCATCGGGCAGTATCTCTTCACGAAGACCCAGCGGCGGCCGATGGTTCTCCCCGTGGTCATTGAGGTATAGCGGCGGCCCACTTGCCCCGTACAGAACCCTGCGCTGGTGCGGGGCAGTCATTGCGGTGTAAGAAAATCCGGCAGGAGTTCTTACTCCAGCCGGATATCGTCACGGGAACGGCCCATGCTGTAGACGCTAAAGCAGGCAAGCGGTCCTGCCCCCGTCTTGGTAATGGCCACCGCAATCAGATGCCAAACGTAGGTATTCTGGAAACGCATAAGGCGCCGGATTTCTTCCGGCCTGCGGCCGTAGCGGAGCGCCGTCTTCTTGATTTCTTCTTCCTGTACGCGGCGCGATTTCTCGATTGCCATCTTCCTCAGCCGAGGGACGAGAAGACAAGTTGCCGCCGCGATGGCTCCAGGGAGAAGCCACAGGAGCGTCAAGCCAACGAGCACGAATGTGAGGACACCCAAACGGTTCCACCTCCTCGCTTGGTAACTGGGACTGCCCTAGTGTAGGATACGAACTATGCCAGGTCAAAAACGCATCTTTTCCGGCGTCCAACCATCCGGAAAACTACACATCGGAAACTATATCGGCGCAATCAAGCAGTTCGTGGAACTCCAGATGAACCACGAAGTTTTTTATTGCATCGTGGATGAACATGCCATTACCGTTCCGCAGGATCCCGGGAAACTACGGGAAGGTACGCTTGCGGTAGCACTCACCTACCTCGCGGCAGGGATTAACCCCAAGAAATCGACTATATTCGTGCAATCGCACGTTCCGGCACATGCCGAGCTTGGCTGGATTCTCGCTACGCTGACACCGATGGGAGAACTCGAACGGATGACTCAATTCAAAGAAAAGAAGCAGAAACAGCAAGCTGTCTATGCTGGCTTGTTCAATTATCCAACGTTAATGGCGGCAGATATTCTGCTCTATCAAACGGATATTGTCCCGGTAGGGAAGGATCAGCTACAACATATTGAATTGACCCGTTCTCTGGCCGAACGATTCAACAACCGGTACGGGCAAACCTTCATTGTTCCGCAAGCACGGCTCAAGAAGGAGGCGGCACTGATTATGTCCTTAGATAATCCGGAGAAAAAGATGTCGAAGAGCGATGAAAATGATAAGAGCCGGATTAATCTGTGCGACCAGCCGGATACAATTCGCGCCAAAATTAAAGTCGCCGTGACTGACTCGGACGAGGAAATCAAATATGACCCAAAGGGCAAGCCGGCTATCTCGAATTTGCTAGTTATCTTTTCGGAATTCTCCGGGCAAGCGATTGCCAAGCTTGAGCGGGAATACGCCGGTAAAAGCTACGCCGAGTTCAAGGCTGACCTTGCCGAGGTTATTGTCGAAGGTCTTCGGCCGCTACAAGGGAAATTCAATAAACTTGAGGGCGATGAAGGCGCGGTGAAGAAAATTCTCCGCGAAGGTAGTGAACGGGCAGAAAAAATCGCCAACCAAACGCTCGCCGACGTCAAAGAAAAGATCGGTTTTCTTGCGGCCTAGCCCTCTCTAGAAATAATTCTGCTATTCCTTCATCCGCGCGGCCGGCTGAATACCCAATAACTGTATCCGCCAAGATATGCGGCGGCGATATCGCCCGCCATATCGAGGCGCCAAAGGTCAGGCAGATGACGGTAGAAATACGCCGTATCGGCGTCGAAGAAAAACTCATAGCCCTCCCATGTCACGGCGGCAACGCTGATGAAAAGGAGGAGTAAAGGCAGGTAGCGCCGGGGCGCGAGCCATTCAAAAAGCATGGCGAGGAAAACCCCACCGGTAAGATGGGCGATTTTATCGAGGTGATTTGCGCCGATGAAGCGAAGTTGTGACTTCGTAGCGATGAACTCAATGAAAATAATGAACGATAAAAGGCCGACCGTGAGCGCGGCAAGCAAAATTTGTTTCGGGAGCGGCATTTTATTCACGATGAGAGGTAGCCCCACCCCAATTTTGCGAGTAGAACCGAGGCGAAGCGCTTCGCTCGTCAAGGGAGGCGCTATTCGCGCCCGCGCTTCGCGGGCGAGGTCTGGGATGTTCTCCTGGGAATCCATTTGAGCTTTCAACGGCAAAATTGTGGAGGGGTTAGCTGTCCGCAGCCACTCGGCCTTCGCGAGAACGCTCGGCCTTGTGGGCGAACAGGTAAAATCGCCATAATTTTTTACTCCACGGGCCGGCATAGTTCACGCCTATCCGGGGTGAGCGCTTTACCTGCCGCGACGGGATCCTGACGCCGCGATCCTCTATCCAAAGGCCGTTGGCCGGCATGGCGCGCTTATTATTGAAACGCTTATCAATGCCAAAATGTTTCGTTACCCGCGCCGGGCCCGAAATCCCCTTGACGCCGCGAATCAGTATCGCCGCCGGATAACCCTTGCGCCCGGTGACGATATTGGCCATCCAATGCATGCCGTAGGTGAAGTAGACGTACCAGACGCCTGGCGGCCCGAACATGACGCGGTTCCGCGGCGTCATGCCACGCGAGGCGTGCGATGCGCGATCAGAGAACCCGACATAGGCCTCGACCTCGGTAATGGGCATTGCAATCTCCTGCTGCCTCCGCCAGCCGGCGGAGCGCCGAACAAGGTATTTGCCGAGGAGCTCACGAGCCACGCGGAGAGTTCGGCGATGGAAGAATCCAGCTTTGAGCGTCCGCCTCATGCCGTGTGCTTAAAATTTCTTGACAGGAGATCTGAAACCATTTTAGAATTTTACTCGGATAGCTACCTGAAAGACGACCACACAAGGAGGTAACCCATGTCCCATACGAAGCAGGGTGGCATCTACCATGCCCTATGGGGAGGGCTCACGCTCGGTTTCTGGTTCGTAACGATCGAGGTACTCACCCTCGGCCCCATGCGCACACTTGACATGGCGATTCTGAATACGCCGGGCGCAGTCTGGTCGCTCCTCCTCTCGATGCTCACATGGTTCATCGGCATCCCGTTCACCCTCTTCCCCACCCTCTTGAAAAAAGAGTTCACCCCTCGCCAGGTGGGGGCCCTCGCGGTGGTGATGAGTGGAACGCTCGTGCTCTTGAGCGTTGCCCTGGGCTGGGACCTCTCGCTCATGACAAAAGGTCCGCTCTTCCCGAACATCATCACCTCCGCCGCACAGTACTTCAAGTGGATGCTGGGCGGAACGCTCGCCGGCACCGTCTTCTGGCTCGTCTGGTTCGCCGCTGGCAACGTAGCGGCAGCGGGCTGGAAGAAGCTCGCCGGCGGCTAACGATCGCTCGCCCGAACGACAGCTCGCAGGAAATAAATCTGCGACCTGCCGTACGGGCTTTTTCTTTAGATTATGATCGCAGCTCTCCTTCCTGAGGTCATCACCTTCAGTGCGCGAAGCCGCCGAGCAATCAGCGGCCTTTTCTTTTCCAGATTTCGATACGCCCCGCATCGGGACATACCTCGAACCTGGGATCGTCCTATCAGTGGTCTGCTGAAGTGTGTGCGGGGCACATCCAGATTGCCACATTGACAGAAAGGTGACAATTTCCTACGAGTAGGGGCGGATGGTAGTTCTTCGCCCCGCCCCTCCTTAGCTGGAAGTTCCGACCCGCTCGAGACTTCCACCCTAAGGAGGAGCATCATGGAAAAGACCGCCTCTACTTCGAGATCCCTAACGATGCCGAGGTCATGGCGAAGCTCATCGCCGCCGTCCCGGATACCTGGTCCTGGGTCGATGGGCGGCTACATGCGCCGCAGTCGCTCATCACATCCGGCGAAGTAGTCGAGCACACGGGTTACTCGGTGGAGCGATTCCACAGCATCCATCCGACCATCATCGGCTCTTACGAGAAAGGGTCCAGCAAGCGGCTGAAGCCGGACCTCTTCGCCATCATCGGAGAGCGTAAGCTCCCCGGGTTCATCTGCTTCGATGAGGCTGGATACGAGTCCCACGTCGTGACCCTCCCGCTCGCGAAGCAGATCGCGATCGCCTACGTCCGGAGAGGATACCGCGGCCACCTCCACTTCTACAGCGCCTGCATCGACAACTCGAAGTACCAGAATCCGGAGCGATGCAAGATCGCGCTCGAGCCCTGGGATGGTCCTTCCGCTCTCCAAGAGGAAGCCGGAGAGAATCCGGCACGGATCAAGCTCGAGTACTGCACGAGGGTCCACTTCACGAACCTCGGCGGCAGGCTGGAGAACCTCGAGCCGATGCTCTGGGCCTGCCGCGAGCTCGACCTCCGGGAGTACGAACCCGCGGGCGTCGATCGCTAAAGGCCGGTCCGCACACACTGCCCTGCTACACCGCGAAGCCGCCGAGCAATCGGCGGCTCTTTTCTTTAGCGTACGCCCCCACGGGGAATCGAACCCCGGTTACCAGGATGAGAACCTGGCGTCCTAGCCGCTAGACGATAGGGGCAAATGCGAGATTTAAATCTAATCGACGGGAGAAAGATACCATAAAAATTCTGCAGAGAAAAGCCCGGCTGCGTGTCATACAACCGGGGCTTCGCCTACGGGCGCGGTGAGCGCTTCGGTAAGCATTTCCGCTTCCTGCTGACGGAAATACTTGTCGGCGGGAAGTCGACAGCGATAGCAGACCGCCACCCACGGCGCTTCATCGAACCCCATTAACCAGAGGAACCGGCCGCCGCACGGGCAGGCCGGAAGTGCCATCCAATGCAGCATAGCGCATCACCTCTCTACTAAAAGCGTACCGCTGGAGCGCCCCCGCGCCTAATGAGATTTCCACTCCGAGTCCTGGCGCACAAGGAGCTCATGAGCCCGCTGTGGTTCTGCCATTACCTCCAGCACGGCTCTCTCCATCCGCATACTCTGGGATCCCTTCACCAAAACCACGTCGCCCGGTTTCAGAATAGCATCAAGCTCGCGGCCGGCTTCTTCGCTGGTCGGGAACCACTTAATTTGATGTTCGGTCAGGCGCCGCATGCTATCCGCCCCCGGATGCACGGCCGAGTCGAGCGCGAACTTCATGCGCTCCCCGACGGCGAAAAAGAGTTCGGCCACCGCGACTACCCGCTCCCCCACGCCACGATGCGCCTCCTCGGTATACGCGCCAAGTTCGAGCATGTCGCCAAGCACAGCGATGCGCCGCTTGGCCGGGAACGCCGCCAAGACCTCGAGCGCGGCAAGCGTGGCCACCGGCGAGGCGTTATAGGTGTCGTCAAGAATGAGCGCGCCCTTGTTGCCGCGGAGCAGTTTCAACCGCCCCGGAGGCACTTCGTAGCGGCCGAGGGCGCGGGCTATTTCGGCCAGACGCAGGCGGAAGATGATGCCGACCGCGGCCGCGGCCGCGGCGGCATAGGCCTGCTGTTGGCCGAACGTGTTCTTTAAAACAACCAGTGCTGTTTCATCGGCATGGGAAAGTTCAAAGCGAATGCCGGGCGGATGCGTCGTCATATCAAGCTTATAGCGCTGGATGCGGATGGTTGCGTCTTTGCGAAATCCGTATAAAAGGATACGGGCGCGCGTGCGGCCTTTAATATCCAGCACCGATGCATCGTCGCCGTTCAAAATAGCCCGGCCTTCCACCGGAACGGCGGCGATGAGTTTGGCTTTTTCCTCGGCAACCTCTTTCGGGCCGGCAAAAAACTCGACATGCACCGGCACCTCACCAATGGCGGTGATGACGCCGATGTCGGGCGGCGCGATACTAACCAGATGGCCGATATCTCCGGGATGGTCAGCCCCCATCTCCAGCACCAGAATTTCCGGGAAATTCTGGTCGCGGAACAACATGCGGACGGCTATGCGGACGAATGCAGATGCCCATTTGAAAACGTTCCGGCCGTGATGCGGGATGCCGAGGATGGTCAGGGGAACGCCTATTTCGGTGTTATAGT
The DNA here is from genome assembly GCA_964365675.1 of uncultured Candidatus Saccharibacteria bacterium. GTDB lineage: Bacteria > Patescibacteriota > Minisyncoccia > Sungbacterales > SURF-37 > JACQMJ01. The sequence goes on from CAYIQX010000007.1 coordinate 12,957, forward strand.
TTTTTTCGCTCCGCCGCACATGATAGCGTCCGGCCAACACCGTGAAGATGGCCTCTTTGGCCGAGGTCTTGCCCACACTCCCGGTTACGGCCACCACCTTCGGCCGGTAGCGCTGGAGGGTGTAGCGGGCGGCGGATGCGAGCAGGCGCTGAAGAATTGATTTCATAACTGTGAACGGTCATCCGGCGGAACTTCATAATAGTTCAGGATGAATTCGGCCAGGTTATGGAATGGCCCGGAAAGCGTATTGGCCGCAAACCGATTTCCCTTCGGCCGGTTCATCTGGATAAGCATAAGGAACTTCGGTTCGAACGCCGGAGCATAGCCGACAAAGGTATGGATGACCTCGTCGGAATACCCTCGCCCGTCCTTTTTAGGAATGTTGGCCGTGCCGGTCTTGCCGGCCGTGAAGTAGCCCTTTACGCCGGCGCGATTATCGTAGCCGTTCCGCACCACCGATACCAGCATCTTGGAGACGGTTTCGGCCGTCTCACGAGAAACGACTTGGCGCACCTCTTTCGGCTTGAACTCGATGGTCCCGCCTGACGCGGTGATTATCTTATCAACGACATACGGCCGCATCAGCGTGCCGTGATTAGCGATGGCGGCGACGGCTGACGCAATCTGGAGCGGGGTGATAGCAATGCCCTGGCCAAAGGTCGCGGTGGCGTAATCGACCTCGCGCTTTTCATCGAGGTTAGATATATCCCCAGGGACCTCGCCGGGAAAATCTATGCCCGTCCTCTCTCCGAAACCGAAGCGCCGGATGGCCTCCAAAAGCCGCTCCTGGCCGAGGCGCTGGCCGACAAACATGGCACCGGTATTCAGCGACTGCTCGAGCACCTGCATCATGGTCTGCGTCCCGTGCGACCGTCCATCAAAGTTTGAAATGGTAAAGCCGTTGATGCGCACCGAGCCGGGGTCCTGATAGGTCGTGGTCGCCGTTACCACGCCCTCATTGATACCCGCGGCCATGGTAATGGGTTTAAACACCGAACCGAGCTCGAATTGCGAGTCAATGACCGGCATGCGGAAGACCGAAAAGTCCTTCTCGCGGGAATAATTGTTAGGGTCGAAGGACGGCCAGGAAGCAAGCGCGATGATGCGCCCGGTCTTCGGCTCAAGCACCAGCGCGGCCCCGGATTCGCCTTCCCATTTTTTCAGGAGTAGGGCAAGCTCTTCCTCCACCCGGTGCTGAATATTCGGGTCGACGCTTAACACCACGCTGTCGCCGTCGAGCGGCGGGTTCAAAATGCGCTGTCCCAGGGCCACCCAGTAGCCCGAGGCGTCCTTTTCGCCCTCGAAAAACCCCCGCTCGCCTTTCAGGTAACCCTGATACTGGCGTTCGATGCCGTATGCACCCTCTTCGCCTGCTTCATCGTAATTGACGAAACCAATAATGGAAGCCGCGAGCGGCCCTTGCGGATAGACACGCCGTGCATCTTCCTCAAGTTGGAGGCCGGCAATACCGAGAGCGCGGATCTTTGCGGCCGCATCCTCCTCAAGCTTCCGCCCGAGCACCTCATAGGGGTCACCCTGCTTCTGCAGTTTTATCAGAAGCACAGGGCGATCCTGCTTCAAGATAGCGGAGAGTTCTTGGGAGGCCCGCCCCGCATCCTGGACATCCTTCGGGATGGCAACAAGAGTGAAAAACGTTTTCTGAATAGCCAGGGGTTGCAGGCGGCCGAGGCGGTCCTGAGCAAAAATGGTGCCTCTTCGCTGCGGCAGGACCTCAACGAGCTGATGCTGGCGCTTGGCGGCGAGAACAAAATCGCGATGCTGAACGATGGACAACGAAAAAACCCGCGCCGTCAATGCGGCGAGGATAATAAAGAAAAAAATGGTCAGGAAGATGAGCCGCCAGTGGAAGGATTGGTGGAGCCGGAGATGGATCACGTTGGAGTTCGTCCGCAACGTCAGCGCGACAGTGCGACCGTATCACTGCCGGCGAGGAATCGCACGCCGATCGCTTCCACCATACCATGCGCCCGGGCGTCGGCCTCGATCTGCCGAGGCGACTCGCGGCTTATTAACACACTTGAAAGCGCTGCATGTTCTTGGGAGAGCACATTCAAGATGCGCCCATTATTTTTCATGGTCTCGCCGGCAAACAGCATGACATTCACCGCGATCATATATGCGACAGCGGCTGCAACAGCAACGGCGATAGCGGCTCCAGAGATCCAGTACCGCGCCGTAGCGCTGACGGGCATTGCGAAGACCGGGATGCGGAGGGGCAGAGCCAATGCCGCGATCATGGGCCGATGCGGGAATGCGGCGCGTTGTGCGATTTTGAGGATGGTATTCATGCTATTTTCTCGTATGCGCGCAGTAACGCGGAGCGCGCGCGCGGATTTAGCGACATTTCCCTGTTTGTTGGCTGGATAGGTTTTAGGGTCAAGGACCGGAAAACGCTTTTCATGGCCGGCTGGCGGAAGAAGTGCTTTATTTGGGCGTCTTCAGCGTAGTGGAAGGCGATGGCTACGATACGCCCGCCCGGCGAGAGCACTGCGGCGGCTCCGGCGAGCCCGCGCGCGATATTTTCAAACTCATGGTTCACGACGATACGAAGCGCTTGGAAAGTTCTCGTAGCGAAGTGGATGCGCCCGCTCTCAACCCACTTCCGGCGGGAGGACGGCAGGGAAGCACGAATGACGGCCACGAGATCAAGGGTGGTACGGATGGGCCGTGTCTTCCGCTCCCGGGCGATCCCAAGGGCTATGGCGCGGCTGAACCGCTCGCCTCCAAAATTTTTCAAAATTACTTCAAGCTCCTTGGGCGTCCGCCGGGCCAGAACATCAGCGGCGGTTTCGGGAAGGTCGCGGCTGTAGCGCATGTCGAGCGTCTCGTCCCGCTGGAAACTGAATCCTCGCCTGGACGCTTCGAGGTGGAACGAGGAAAGGCCCAGGTCGAAGAGCACGCCCCTGACCGGGCCGAACGTGAGCGAGCGGACGAGCATTGCGAGCTCGGTGTAACTCGTCCGTCGCAATACGTAATTTTTGCTGGAACGCGTACATTCTTTTTTCAGTCTTGCTTCAAGCTTTCCAAATAGCTCTTCATCCCATTCGATGGCCAGGAGCTTTCCCGTAGGCTGGATGGCCCGGATGATGGCGAGCGAGTGTCCCCCGCCGTCGGCCGTGGCATCCACGTAGTGCCCGCCGGGATGCGGCGCGAGCAGCCGCAAAACCTCATTCGTGAAGACGGGAACGTGCTCCATGAGAGACTAGAGATTAGAGACTAGAGAACGTACTCGCCTAGGAAAGCTCCACCGCTAATCGCCCATCTCTTACCCTAAGCCCCTCGTTACGCACTAAGCTCGCCCAATCGCTCGGCTATCTCGTCGCCCTTGGCCTCGATGCTCGAGCGGTAACGCCGCCACTTCTCCTCGTCCCAAATTTCCGCCCGATTGTAGAGCCCGATGATGGTGGCCTTGGCGCCGATGCCGGCATATGCCCGGAGGTAGTCCGGAATGAGCACACGGCCCTGGCTGTCGATCTCGGCGTGGGAGGCGCCGGCAAGCTTCAGCCGCGAGTAGGCCCGGGCGTCGGCCTGGTTGATGGACAGGCGCGAGATTCTTTCAGCGAGCTTGCTCCACTCCTCCAACGGGTATAGATCAAGGCAATTCTCCGACCCTTTGGTCACCACCACCCCGCCGGCGAGCGATTTCCTAAATTTCGCCGGAACGGCCATGCGCCCCTTCTCGTCGATCGTGTGTTGGTATTCACCGAGTAGCATGGCTTGAGTTATACACTTTTGGAGAGAGTTATCCCCATACTTATCCACAATTCCCCACTACAGTGCAACTATATGCCACCCCAAGACACTCGGTCAATTTCCAGAAGGCTGATATGAAATCTGTTTTCGAATAAGAAAATGCCGATAAAATCGGCATTTTCAGCACCACAAGCAAATTATAATTCACAGTTTATACACCTTGAGTGGAGAGCACAAAGTAAGAGGCCGCGAGATTACCTATCTCGCGGCCGGAACGCCTTCACGGAAAAGCCGCTCCACGATGGGGATGTCGGCAAGGGGGAATCGATAGAGCGTAAGCTCGTCACGGCTAGCCCATGCGATCCGGTCCTGCACTCGCGGCACGGGTTCGCCATCCACGATATCGCAGAGGAACGCGTGGAGGCGGATGGTGATACCTGACTCGAGCTCGCAGGCGGTGGTCCCATAGGGCCCACCGACCACCACCTCAACCTTGAGCTCTTCCCGCAGTTCCCGCCGGAGACAATCCTCGAGACTGGCATCGTCCGGTTCGCGCTTGCCGCCGGGGAACTCCCAGTACCCCGCGAGGTGGCTCCCCGCTCCGCGCCGGGCGATCAGGACGCGGCTGTCCCGGCATATCACGGCAGCCGTAACGTCGATAACCGGCTGGTCCATGGCTACCTCCTATGGTCACTATAGCGCGGGCGGGCCGCCAGACAAGAAGATAGCCGCTCGTTCAACCTCGGCCGGAAGGCGCGTCACGGTTACCCAGCCGCCGTGTTTGAACTCTCGGGAAGACGACGCGGACCTGCACCTTTGTGCTTCCCTGAAGAAAAAACCCCGAGCAGTGCCGTGCTGGCGCTGATCGGGGTGCTGCCGGAGGGACCTGCCTAGTGGCCGAAGAAGCTCCTGGCCTCGGAGTCGGGAAGCAGGCACAGGGTGGCGCCGTGGATTTCGCAGTAGGCTTTCACGGCGCCGTCGTTCACCGAACCGCTGGTCGCGAAGATGAGCGACACGCCGGCGTCAACGAGCGCCTCTGCGCCAAGGGCGCTGTCGCCTCACTCGTACCGAACGGGATGGACACGGGTCCTCCACTTCCCGAACGGCTTGAAATAGAACGCGTCAGAGGTGGCGGCTAGGCGGTCGAGCTCGTCGCTGAACACGACGACCGAGATGCGTACTGGCCTGCGCCAGAGGACGGGGTGCGCCTTGCCGTGGAGAGCGAGCCGCCCGGGGCTCCGCTCCCCGATCCAGATCCTGCCTTCGTCGTTCTCGAACGCTTCGGCGATACCACCGGACGGAAATCCCACCGGCGACGGGCCGAAGGTGTAGGGGCGACGGTACTGGAACGGACGGAGAGTGCCGTTAGGGCACACTCCAGTACCGACCTGGCAGTGAAGGGTGAGATCGAGGAGCGTGAAGAACATCACGTTCTCCCGCTCTCTCCAGTAGCTCCACGGCTTCCCACCAGTGGGCATGAACTCCCACCCCTGCTCCCCGAACTTCTTCCAGTCGCCCTCGACGAGCGTGGCGACGCGTTGGACCCCGGCGGCGAGCTGCTGTAGGGAGTCCCTGATGGCCTCCACGCGCCGGTTCTCCTCGCGCTCGATCCGTATCCCCGCCCACATGCCGAAGGCGCCGACGGCGAGAATGACGGCAAGTGAGCAACAGGTGAGGACGATCGTTCTCATCCGTCTCATTGAAACTTCCTTGTCGTGTCGGCAACCTTCATGGGAGTTGATAACCCTAGAAGAACCGACGGAAGAGCTC
>CAYIQX010000008.1:0-18403 GCA_964365675.1 uncultured Candidatus Saccharibacteria bacterium
GGGATGACCCATCGCACCGGTGCGCCGACGCGTCCGGCTGTTCCGATCGGAACATGGGGACAACACGCAATGGCCGCGATGGACTTATGAATGAATACGCGAATTCAGGAACATGGCTCCGGACGACTCCCGCTTACAGCGGAATCGACCCGCCCGAAACGCATGGTTGGTATTGAAGAGTAGTACGAGAGAAGAAGAATCGTGTATCCGATCAGTTTTCAAGGTTCTGTCGTTGCAATCGTGCCAAACCGTTTCATCCGGGTCTCAAGCTGTTCGGAAGCCGATGGGGCATAGTAACAACCTGGGATCCGGACTGCAACTTGTTCAAGTCAAAAAAGAACTCCCGCCGTAGGTTTCCGAATGGCTAGTACTGCGCTGGTTTCATTGACCTCCCCATTATGCAACCCCCGTACCCTGCCGGCAAACTATCGAGTGTGGATAAGTAATATTGCCGGAAACAGCAAATAAATCAAGCGTTTTTCCCCTCAAGCGATACAACCGCGAACTATGCTCTCAATTATAGGAGAGGGATGGAGATACGGGCAACCCCCTAGTGGATAACTGAAAAAGGCCATTTTTTAAGGAATCGGGGCAAAACACCCTAATTACCCATGGGGTCTGCTCCTTCTTGGTGAGTGTGGGTCTCGACTCTCTCCCGGGGTCGATTTATACCCTTATCAGCTCTTTCCCGTCAATTGATCCTGTGCCCAAAATCTATACCGTGGGATGGCTTTTATTTTCTATCGGACTATCAAGGACACTGAAAATTGACTCTTATAACAGTAATTTAGCCATCTAGGACATCCAAATGTCCTAGAGGGGAGTAGATACCTCACGGCCTGACGGCCGCGGTGTCTGCAAGAGATTATAAACCGTCCAACGATTATCGCCTTGGCGCGTGATGCGCCCGGTATCTACCAACTGCCATAGGTCGCGCTGTAAGGTCTTTTCACTGCAGACATCCCCGAATATTTGCCGGATGTCTCCGAGCTGTGCCCGGCCGTGGGAAGCAAGATAGGAGAGTATCCTCCCTTGCCGCTCGTTTGGCGTGAACCCCGTTACAACCCGGCCTACCCCGTGAGAAGCTTCGCTTCTCACGGGGTCAAAAGGCCGGGGCCCCCAACGAGCTCCATGTATTTTTTCCTCCTCCCCGCCTTGGAGGGAGGAGCGTCCGGGTTGTAACGGGGTAAAGGAACCGGAGTTAGTTATAGGTGCCGGCTGGGACTCTTCATCCGCCCGGATGCTTCCTAAATATTCTCCTGCGGCGCGATACGCCCCGCTCACCCGCTCGGCATTCTCGGCGGTGATCAACCCCAGAGAACTCGAGAACCGCACCAGTTCCTGGATAGAGAGCGCCATGGCCAACAGCCGCTCCCGCTCGGCCGAACGGCGCACATGCGTAAAAAGCGCCATGCCGGTAATGCCGCCGAGAAATTCGGTGGCCTGCTTGCGGAGAGAGAGTTTCAACGCGGGATCAAATACGGGAATATCGGTCAGCCGGTACAGGGCTTCAGCGCCGGCAAGCGCCTTGGTGCGCAAATTTTCTTCGATAGTTCGGTCGGCCATGACGGATCTAATGTAATCGCCGCGGCCGGGATCGTCAACCCCGTTAGAGCGCCTCCTGTGGCACGGGCTTGCCTACTGTTGTCCCCGACTTCCTTGCCTAGGACTGCTCTGACGGGGTCAATCTCTTTACCTGCAAACGAAAAACCGGCACCCCATGGGGTGCCGGTTTTTCGTGCAACCGCGACCGGGAAGTCGCGGGTCTATTTTTTCACCCCAGCAAGCGCCCGCTTCTTCAATCCAGCCGCGCGGCTGGCTTTCAGGAAACGTACTGCATTATCTTTTGCCTCCGCCATGACCGCATCGCCCGCCTTGATACTCCCGGTGATCAACTCCTGGGCAAGCTGGTTCAAGAGATGCGTCTGGATGGCGCGCTTCAGGGGACGGACGCCATAGTGCGGGTCGTAGCCCCTCTCGACAAGAAAGTCCTTCAGGGACACATCAAAGGAGAGCGCAATACCGCGCTCGAGGGCCCGCTTGGCCACCCGCTCGAGCTGAAGCCCCACGATGCGGCGGAGCACTTCGGGCGGAAGCGAGTTAAAGACGATTATCTCATCAATGCGGTTCAAAAACTCCGGCCGGAAACTCCGCTCCAGGGCCTTCCGGATCTTGTCTTTCAGGTCTTCGCCCGCGTCCGCCCGCGCCTCGTCAGCCGAGGAAGCAAACCCGATCTTCGAAAGCTCCCGTATGAACTCCGAGCCGATGTTGGAGGTCATGATGATGACGGCGTTCTTGAAATTCACCGTCCGCCCTTTGGCGTCGGTCAGGCGGCCGTTATCAAGTATCTGCAAGAGGATATTAAAGACCTCGGGATGCGCTTTTTCGATCTCATCGAAGAGAATGACCGAATAGGGGCGATGCTTGATCTTTTCGGTCAGTTGCCCGCCTTCCTCGTAGCCGACATACCCCGGCGGGGAGCCGATGAATTTGGCCACGGTATGGCGCTCCATGTATTCGGACATGTCGACGCGAATGAGCGCCTTCTCGTCGTTGAACATGAATTCAGCCAGGGCCTTCGAAAGCTCGGTCTTGCCCACGCCCGACGGCCCCAGGAAAATGAATGATGCGATCGGCCGCTCCTCATCCTGAATGCCGGCCCGGGATCTTCGCACGGCATGGGCCACCTTCTCGATGGCTTCGCCCTGGCCGAGCACCCGCCCGCCCAAGACCTCCTCCAGGCGGATAAGCTTCTCCGCTTCGGCCTCGAGCATGCGCGACACCGGGATGCCGGTCCAGCGCGCCACGACCTCGGCGATATCCTCGGGTGTCACCTCTTCTTTCAGCATCTGACGCTCGGTCTGCACTTTTTTTAGCTTGGATTCGGCGTCTACGAGTTTTTTATCCGCCTCCGGGATACGGCCATAGCGAAGCTCGGCCACGCGCTCGAAATTCCCTTCGCGCTCACGGATGTCCGACTCCTGCCGAAAATCATCCAACTGCTTCTTCAAGTTGCGGATGGTGGCAATAAAGTCCTTCTCCGATTGCCAGCGGGTTTCGAGCTTCTTCACCTTGGCGCGAAGGGCATCAACCTGCTTCCCCAACGGGGAAAGATCGGCTCCGCCACGCTTTGGCTTTTCCTGCTTGAGGGTTTCACGCTCGATCTCCCGGCGGGCGAGCTCCCGGCGCAGTTCCTCCAAATCCTTGGGCATGGAATCGATCTCGAGACGAAGGGATGAGGCCGCCTCGTCCATCAGGTCTACCGCCTTATCGGGTAAAAAGCGGTCAGAGATGTAACGGGCGGATAACTGCACCGCGGCCTCGATAGCCGGATCAGAAATTTTCACGCCATGATGCACTTCGTATCTATGCTTAAGGCCTTTTAATATCGCGATCGCCTCTTCAGGCGCGGGCTCCTCCACATACACCGGCTGGAACCGCCGGGCCAGCGCCGGATCCTTTTCGATGTATTTATGGTATTCGCGAAGCGTGGTCGCCCCGATAGCGCGAAGTTCACCCCGGGCCAGCGCGGGCTTCAGCATATTCGAAGCATCAATGGCACCCTCGGCCGCGCCCGCCCCCACAATGGTATGGAGCTCGTCAATGAAAATGACGTATTTACCCTGTTGGCGCTCCAGTTCCTTTAATATCGCCTTCAGCCGATCCTCGAATTCCCCCCGGTACTTCGTGCCGGCCACGAGTGAGCCGACATCAAGGTTAATGACCTCTTTTTCTTTCAGGGACTCGGGTACATCCCCGGATACGATACGCTCGGCCAACCCCTCCACAATGGCAGTTTTGCCGACGCCGGCTTCCCCAATGAGCACGGGGTTGTTTTTGGTCCTCCGCGAAAGCACCTGCATGACGCGGCGTATCTCGGCGTCGCGGCCGATGACCGGGTCGAGCTTTTCCTCGCGGGCAAGCTTGGTCAGATTCCGCGCGTATTTTTCAAGCACGTTGAACTTGGCTTCCGGTTCAGCGTCGGTAATGCGTTGGGAGCCGCGAAGCTCCTGCAATACCCGAACAATGGCATCATGCGATATGCCCTGCTCCAGCAAAATCTCATGCCCCCGCGACGGCACCATGGAAATAGCCAAAAGGAGATGCTCCACCGAAATGAACTCATCCTTGAGGGCCGATGCCTCGCGGTGCGCCTGCTCCATGACCCGGCCGAGGTCCTGCGACAGGTAGAGCGAGGCAATGCCGCCCGAACCGGAGATGCGCGGCTGACGGTCGAGCACGTCCAAAAGCTTTTCGGAAAGTGCCGGCACATCAAGGCCAATGCGCTCCAGCACCGCTTCCACCGTGCCCTCCTCCTGGAGCACGAGCGCGGCGAGAATATGTAAGGGCGTTATCTGCTGGTGCGAACGCTCAATAGCCAGGTCGTGCGCTTTTTTCAGCGCCTCCTGGGCTTTGATGGTGAAGTTGTTGAAAGGTGTCATGTTTGCCGGGATTTTCGAGCTGCAGCGAAGAAAATATCGCTACAAACATGTACATCCCGCTCTAATTTTGCCACCCCAGATTGTATGGCGTCTGATGAAAGGGCTGTGCCGGGGAACTCCCGCAAGGCGCGTGGCCGGATAGGCCATCCCTTGCTGGGCGAAGCGCCTTGCCCCACTGCCGGCTCGCAAAATTAGGGCGGGAGGGGGAAGAAGAGGTGGGAGAAATGTCTTTATCCACAGTGATACTGACATCATAGTAAAAAATTTTCGAAAAATCAAACCGCAATACCAGGATAGACAAAACTAGCACTCTTGTCAATAGAGTGCTAAGCGTTGCACCCGCCTTTCTGCTACTGCCGTTCTTCCAAGGTCAGGGAGAGTTCGAGCGTATCGGCGCCGCGGCGCACCTTCAGGGTTGCGCGGTCCCCTACTTTATATTTCCCGACAATGGTGGCGAGGGTATGGGATGCCTCTATTTTCTCGCCGTTGAATTCAAGAATAATATCATTGGCCTTCAAGCCGGCTTTCTCGGCCGGGCTTCCCGCCGCCACCGCGGGCTCGTTCGCGTCTCCCATGACCAGCGCGCCGTAGTCCACCGGCAGGTTTTGGCGCGCCTGGATATCTTTGGTAACGATGATATAGCGTACGCCGATGAACGGATAGACGATGCGACCTGATGATTTCACGCTCTCGATATCACGCTTGGCTTTGTTAATGGGAATGGCAAACCCGATGTTCTCGGCCCCTTGGGCAATGGCGGTGTTGATGGCAATGACCTCGCCTCTCAAATTCAGGAGCGGCCCGCCGGAGTTGCCGGGATTGATGGCCGCGTCGGTCTGCATGAGTTCGGCCAGTGATTCGGGCCCGGTTTCCGGGCTTGAGGCCACGACCGTCCGCCGGAGACCGGAGATGACGCCGACTGAAACCGTATTTCGGAACTCACCCAACGCGTTGCCGATGGCAATTACGGATTGCCCTATTTCCACCCCGGCAGAATCGCCGAGTGAAAGCACCGGCAAATCACTCCGCTCCACTTTCATGACCGCGAGGTCCTGCACCGGATCACGGGCCAGCACGCGCGCCGCAAGTTTCGTTCCGTCGTTCAAAAACACCGTATATTCCGCACCCGTATCGGCGACGACGTGGCGATTCGTCAGGATGAGCCCGTCCGCTGATACGATAAAGCCCGTACCCGCGCCTACCTCCTGGCGTTTCGTACCGCGCTGGCGGAATTGCGGGATTTGGAGCTGCTCGAACAAGGGATCCCCGCCGAAGGGATTGATGAAAAACCGCTCCACCACGGGCACATCTTTGGTAGCGACAATAGATACCACGGACGGAGCCGCGCGCTTGACCACGGATACGACAAGTTCATCCTGGCGGAGAATTCGCTCCGAGGCCGCGCCGGGCGACTGCTCGATGATCCGCTCCACGATTTCCCGCGGCTTCTCGCCGGAGAGCATCCCGAACGCCAGAAGGGCGACAAGAAAAGAGGTTGCGGCGGAAATAACGATAACAGCGGCGATCAGTTGGCGGGGCCGAAGATCCATGTCTTTATGCAACTGCCTCTACGCTCTTCACGCCCGGCACGCGCTCCTTTAGCATCTCCTCCACGCCGGCTTTCAGGGTCAATTGGGACAACGGGCATCCACGGCATGTGCCGAGCAGGCGCACTTTTACCGTGCCGTCTTCAACGCCGACCAACTCAATATTGCCGGCGTGGAGCGCCAGCATGGGACGGACCTCGGCCAGTGCTTTTTCGATCTGTTCAATCATCCCGTTTAGAAGTTTCTACTTGCTCAAATGAATTATACCCGTTTGATGCATTGAAACATGTATACGCCCGCAGATGCTTCAGCCCGAACTTCTCACGGGATCATATCGTAAGCAGGTGCCTGAACTTAGCAAGTAATAGCAATGCAATAGCGCCCCAGACAACCGCAAAAAGAGTCACAACCCGGCCCTCGCGCCTAAGGTCGGGTTCAGTGAGCATAACAAGCCCCAATATCAATCCGGAAAAAACAGGATTCAAGATGGCGATAATGATCGCCATGAGGAAAAGTTTATTTTTCCCGATACTTGCCTTTTCCATAGGGAGTGGCGGATATTTTCGACCGGTGGGGTGCCCCTCGGTTTTCTTATTTTGCTCGTTCGCCGCGAACTCCTATCTATATCAATAGTATATACTATTGATACAGATAGGGCCGTTATGAATTTCCGTATCCCCCTTTCGGGAAGCGGCTGGTCACTGTCTCCCAATTAATGGCTTTGAAGAACGCTTCGATATAATCGGCCCTCTTGAGGCCGTAGTCGAGCATATAGGCGTGCTCGAAGACGTCGAGCACGAGGAGCGGCACGGCGCCCGCGAGGTAGCCGGCGTCGTGCTCGTTCACCCACGTGCTGAATAACTCCCCGCTCCCGGGATCGTGGTAGAGGACGGCCCAACCGATGCCGCGCATGGCTCCCACGGCTTGAAAGCCCTTGCGCCATACGTCGAAGGAGCCGAACTTCCCTGCGACCGCCTGCATGAGCGGCCCGTCTGCGGGAAGTTCGCCGCCGGCCTTAGCCATGTTGCCGAAGTAGAGCTCGTGCAGGCGCATGCCGTTGAACTCCCACCCGAACCGTCGCTTCAACTCGGCGTACTGCGGAGTCCCGAGCTTGCCCTCCTGCACTAGCGCCCGGACCTCCTCCATGAGCTTATTGGTATTCGTGACGTAGCCCTGGTAGAGCGTGAAATGGTTCTTCAGGAGCTGGTCCGAAAATCCGGGCGTCCCGAGGAGGTGGTCGTAATTTTGGGGTTCGTAGGGCATGGCACCGCGACGCTAATATGCTAATTTCACGCTAATGACGCGAATACGTATTGGCATAATTCGCATGGCATTCGCATATTGGCGTCGCTGTTATTACGGATATATCTGCTTCCCCTCCTCATCGTACACAATGATGGCCTGCGTGGGGCAGGATTTGGCCGCCAGGAGCAGTGTCTCGTCGTCAATGGTTTGATCTTCCAAGTCCTTGCGTTCGGTCATATCTGATGACGGCGGTGGCTGTTTTCTCCGGAGCACGGCCTTGTTTTCCGGGTCAAGCTCAAAAGTAGAAGGCGCTACTGCAATACAGGATGCCGCGCCAATGCAAAGATTACGGTCCACCATGAGCTTCCCGATGCGGAGGGGCTTGCCCTGTTTGCCCGCCGGAGCCTCGGCGGAGGCGGGAGCAGGGTCGGAGGGTTTACCCTGAGCGGAGTCCAGAGGCTTGCCCTGGGCGGAGTCGAAGGGTTGATTTTCCATGCTCTTTCATTCTACACTATCAGCGGAAGTACCATCCTGAAAGGAGACTCCTGTGAGTGATTGGGTGGTGGTAGCCGGCATTCTCGTACTCCCGGCGGTCCTCATCGTGCTTGGCAACATCGTTCTCTGTTTCCAGCTTGCCATGCAGGGAGCGAGTCACCCCAACCGCTGGTACATGCTCTTTTTCGCGTGCCATGAGTTCCTCCTGCCCTATCTGCGAGAGTCATTTCTCGCGCGGCTCGCCCTGCTCGGCGCCGTCCTCGCGTGGGTGCTGCTCGCAGTTCGTCTTTTGGCGAACTCCGGGCCGGGAGCGCGGATAACATGCGTCATGGGAATAGTCGTTCTGCTCTACAGCTTCCTCGTCCCGGCGTGGCGATCGCGCTGAACCCAGCGCGATCTTTTTCTTTACCCGAATGCTTGATTAGAGAACTTAACCGTAATACTTCTCCTTGTAGAATCTAATCAACTGCTCCACCTCAGTAATGATCTCCGGGCTGCCGATGCCCACCTTCAGCTTCTGTTGCACGGCATCAAGATCCGTGGCCCCCTCCAGGACCGCCTCCTCGATATCGTGGTCGGTGATGTTCAGCTTCGGATCAACAACCTTGGCGCCCTCGACGATCACGCGCCCGTGCTGGCCGGTCTGGTGGAAGTAATCGTTGGCCGCCTTGCGGAAGGCCTTGTCCGCCAGCACCGAACAGTGAATCTTGCGGTTGGGGAGTCCGCCGAGGCGCAGCATGATGTGCTGGGGCCGGACGCCGAGGGCATCGGCAATAGGCATGCCATCGTTCTCCGTTACCATCACGGAAAACATGGAAGTCGCGGCGATGGCTGATGCGCAGTTATGCACAACAAAACCATTAACGAGGTAGGAAGGATTCCGACTGTTCACCATCAAGTTATAAACTTCACCATCGTGGAACTCCTGATCAATCTTACCAATGGGGATGTAGAACACCCCATCGCCCCTCTTTACTACGCTCCGAAATGACGGATTCTGCGCATAGGTCACCGTATACTGAAGGTTGTTGCGGATGGCTCGCCCCTCAATTCTCGAAGGCGCTGGAACTCGATCCCTCACCTTAGCGAAGTATCCGAGCCGTGCAACGATCATCTGCAATTGAAAAGCGAGTTTGCGTGAAGCCGTCGAGAGAACCACGGTATCGGCGCGATTGCCACGATGGTCCCGATGGGTATTCCCATCTCCCCGGAAGTACGTATCGAGTAAAACAGTCTGTTTTTCTACCGGCAGAGTGAGCAGGTGCGGGTGTAGCTTTTTCTCACGCGCGTAGTGTCCGCAGTAGTACTCCATGAAGCGGACAGCTCGTCGGGAACAAATGTAGAGCTCAGTGGCGTTATTGCGCGTTCGCTGTGACACTCTCTTGCCGAAGAGCCGTTGAAGGATACGCGCTACATCTTCGATGAGCGCCTGCTCGTTTTTGTGGAATGCGAATGCGAGCGTCCCATACTCGCCCTTTGGATCATTCGAACTGAAGTAGCCTTCGCTCAAATAGTAACCGAGGAGTCGGAGTACCTCCGGGGTCAACTCTTCTCGGTCCTGCTCAATCGTGGGATACCGGTAGACAAGGAAATCCCCAACCTCAAGGTCCCGTGCTGGAACATATGCTGGCTTGATGCCATCAAGAGCGTGCGGCCACACCCTTCGATAGATCGTATGCCGCTGACGCCGAGCGCCAGCGAGGTCTCTTCGTCGAATGGCATACACTGGATGTTCTGGGGTCAGGCGAACGGCGTTTAGTCGTGACGCGAGCGGAGTAATACGAATTAGCTCGCCTCGGTATGCCTGCCGCGACGGTTCAAGCACCTCCCAGACTTTCCCGTCACCGGCAAATACGGGTTGGCCCATCAAAAACGTTTCAATAGGTTGAAACCCGCTCGGAGTATAGACCAGCTGGCCGGCGGGCAGGCATCCAAACGTCCGCCACTTCAACTCCTTGATGCGCTCGCTTTCGTGGTCAATCTTAAGCCACATCTTCATCATGTCTCCGCACGCCGGACTCCCGACCATGCCGACGGCGTCATAAGCCGCCGCATCCGGCTCTTCGAGCATGATGTTCCGCGGATTGAAAAAGTGCTCCTTCACGATCGGCGAGTAGTACCACTTTTCCCCCGTGAATTGATTCACGACATCCACGGGTTCTGCTTGTTTTTTATCAGACGGCATTGTAGGTTGTAGAACGCTTCCCGCCGCCCGCTTCCGGGCCGGCGCTTTTTTATTTATACGTACGCCCCCCGACTTTCACCCTGGCCCCTTGCCCGGCAAATGCCTCGGGATGCGATATCATCTTTTGCCCTAGCTCCATCCGGACCGGTGAGATCTGGCGGAGTTTCTCAATGATACCCGGCAATACGTCCATCACGTAATCCAGCTCCTTACGCGTGGTGGAGCGGCCAAGGGTAAAACGAAGCGAGCTATGCGCGTACTCATAGGGCTTGCCGAGGGCCAGGATGACATGCGAGGGGTCAAGCGTGATCGAGGTGCAGGCCGAGCCCGTGGAAATGGCGATGCCCTTGGCGTCAAGGTAGAGAATGACCGCCTCGCCCTCGATGTCGAGAATGGAAACATTGACGTTATTCGGCAAGCGTTTCCCCAGATGGCCATTTACAATCGTCTTTGGGATCTCCGTGGTAAGACGCCGGGTGAGGTAGTCGCGAAGCTCAGCCAAGCGCGCCGATTCGGCCGGCCGCGCCTCCTCCGCGATCTCGAGGGATTTTTGAAACCCCACGATCAGCGGCACGTTCTCCGTGCCGGAGCGGAGGTTCTTCTCCTGGCCGCCGCCGTGGAAGATGGGCTTCAGGCGCGTGCCGGAACGGACGAAGAGACAGCCCGAGCCCTTGGGGCCGTAGATTTTCCCGCCGTTCAAACTCATGAGGTCCACGCCGAGCTTTTGGGTATCGAGTTCGAGGAACCCGGCCGCCTGCGAGGCATCACAGTGAAAGTAGAGCGGGAGCTTGTTTTCCACGGCCTGCCCTGAACCGGGCTGAAGGGTCATCCGCTTTCGTCGTTCGTCCTTTACCGTTCGACCTATTTCTTCAATCGGCTGGACGGTACCGATCTCGTTATTGGCGTACATCACCGAGACGAGGAGCGTATCGGGACGGATGGCACGCTCTACCGCTTCCGGATTCACGATGCCCTCTTCG
Organism: uncultured Candidatus Saccharibacteria bacterium; assembly: GCA_964365675.1. Classification (GTDB taxonomy): domain Bacteria; phylum Patescibacteriota; class Minisyncoccia; order Sungbacterales; family SURF-37; genus JACQMJ01. The sequence goes on from CAYIQX010000008.1 coordinate 10,895, forward strand.
CCCACGGGTAGGTAGGTTACCTCCCACCCCTCACGCGCCAAGCTTTCAAAAACGCGCAGTCCGGCATGGTGCTCAAAGGCGGTCGTGATAAGGTGCTTCGCTTGGCTACGGAACATCTCGGCCGCACCGAAAATCGCAATATTATCGGCCTCGGTGCTGCCGGCGGTAAAAACGATCTCGTCGGGCCGGGCATGCAAAATCCGCGCCACGCTTTCGCGGCTTTGATCCACGGCGTCCTTGGCGAGCCGTCCCTGGCGGTAGAGCGCCGAGGCGTTGCCGTACACATCGCTCCAGTACGGCTCCATCGCCTGCTTCACGCGGGGATCGAGCGGCGTCGCCGCTGCGTTATCGAGATATATTTCTTTGTGAGGAGGTGGCTGGTTCATGGTCTCGCGGCAGCACCTGCCCGCCGAAGCCCTGCCTGACCGGCAGGCAGGCTCAGCGAAGGCGGGTGGTCGAGGTAAATTTCACGCATGGAAGAGTTATCTCTTTAACGCCCGAAGAACCGGACAAAATTTGTAAATGGGATTATAGAAATTGATGAGCGCCTGAACCGATACAGTGGCGCCGTTCCCCTTGATGCGGTACCCGCCGCCCGGCCCCTTCCTCGATTCGAGCCAGCCGGCGCGCTTGAGATCCTGGGCTACCTTCTCCAGATAGGCCGCGGGCAAACCTAATTCCTCGGCGATTCTTCCCATGCCTATAAACTTACCGCTCTCGCCCTTGAGGCGGCCGATAAGGGCAAGTCCATAATCAAACCGTTTTCGCATGGCGTTCTATCTCGGATAAATATAGTCCGATTATAAATAACCCGGTGTACTTGGCAACTTGACATCTTAAAAAGAAATGGAGCGCTGGTTGTGGCTTTACATAAGTTTTATTGGCCGATCGGCCAGTAAAACTTATATCACCCCAAATGCATTCCAGAAATCCTGTCTCGGCAAAACACAAATGTCACAAGCAACAAAACGAGCCCTTACCTTTGCGTCTTTCGAAATCATCGGATAAAATCAGCCCATGTACGAAGACATGAGAGAACATATCCGACAGAATATTAAACAGTGTCAAGGAAGCTGGGTTGGGGAGAAAAACGGCTACGAATCCGAGCTCTGTTCGGCTCTCCGAATCGACTTGAATCAAACGAGATACCAAGATGCTACTTGGAACGGGTACTCGCTTGAACTGAAGAAAGGAACGAGAATTTGGATCGATCTGGTCAGATATGCTGAAATTTTAATAGAAAAGCAAGAATTGAATTCTCCGAAAAGTCTTTGCCTGTTTTGTGTTCCGAACAATCAGAAACGAGTTATTGCGGAGATTATCGGCGTATCAAACCCTAAGTTACTCGAAAAATTTGCTCTTTCCGATCAACAGGCGAAAGCCTTACTCGAATTGCGCGATCACGTTCCACGCCAGCTTAATGCACAGGCAAGCCTTACCGTATTGGACGTGCGCTCGATAGCGGACTTCTCTATAACGTAGGGGGAATTATACAACGCCGTTCATACTGTTGTGCAGGGAGACACCGGATCGTAACAGGAACGAAAAGCGAAAGATGTAACTACCCTTTGCGCTATGGACGAACGGGACCATCTCAAAAGAGCAATAGAGTTTGAGGTGGCGTCGCTCGGCCAGCGCATCCGCGCCTGCGTGTCCGAGGGATTGGAGGGAGGAATACTGACCGATGCTCTGGTAAAGCTGATTGGCGATAAAATCACCCCTCATCTCTCCCGGAATATCGTTAGCAGGGTGATGGCCGCCAAAATGCAGAAAGAGTTGTCGGACGCGCTATACCAAGCTATCACCAAGGCATTACACGAAATATCAGAGCCATGAAATACAAAAATGCTACTGTCGTTATATTGGTGGATGCGCCCCGACTATGTACACAACCGCTTCCCTTAAGGAAAGTTACGTAACCTGGGTAGAACGGTTCCGCGTCGTAATGCGCCCCATGAATAGGAAGCCGACTGCGGCGGCGAGGACGAGTGCTGCACCATACGAAAACGCCCACGCGCTCCCGAAGCGCTGGCTGACAAATCCGAAGACCAAACTCGCCGGCAGAAGTGCCAAGCCCGTAGCCGCGCTATAGATGCCGAACGCCGTCGCCCGGGCCTCCGCCGGGACAAGACCCGCCACGATGGCACGCCCGACCCCCTCGGTCAGAGCGGCGTAAACGCCGTAGGCGATGAATAGGAACCAGATAGTTTGCGGCGTGGCAAAAAACGCAAAGCCAAGGTAGACCGCCGCAAATAGAATGAGGCCGGCGACAAACGTATTCCGCTTCCCCACGCGGTCAGCCACGATGCCGAAGGGCGTCGCCAGGACGGCAGACGTGATATTGAAAACGAAATAGAGGATGGGGAGGAGTATGATCGCCACGCCGACATCGCTCGCCTTCAGAATAAGGAACGCTTCCGAGGCCTTGCCGAGGGATGCCACCGTGGCCACGGCGAGGAAGAGGAAAAACGGCGCGCCGAGCATCGTCCACCGAGTTCTACTGCCGGTCGAGGGGTTCGTCGCACACTCCCGACGGATATCAGTGACTATTGGTCGCAACCCATCTGTATCAATAGGGCGTCCTACTGGTGCAGATGGCATACCGGGAGATTGGCTGCCGTTCATTGCTGTCTCGCGAACGAAGGCCACTAAGATAAGCACGGCAAGGAAACTCGCCACAAACGAAAGGAGGAACAGCGAGCGATAATTACCCCCCAGAAACGGCAGGACGGTGAATGCGATGAGTGGGCCGAGCGCGGCGCCGAGCGTATCCATGCCGCGGTGGAACCCGAAGGCGCGTCCGTATGCGGCGCGGTCCGTCGAAAAACTGATGAGCGCATCGCGGGGGGCATCGCGCATACCCTTGCCGACGCGGTCGAGAAAGCGGATGCCGAGCACATGCCACGGCGCCATGGCTGCGGCAAGAATGGGCTTGGCAAGCGCGGAGAGCGAATAGCCGAAAACGACAAACGGCTTCCGGCGCTGCCATCTATCGGAAATCCGGCCGGATACGATTTTCAAAATACTCGCCGTGGCATCGGCAATACCCTCGACGAGCCCGACGAATGTTAGCGATGCGCCAAGTACCGACGTCAAAAAAATCGGAATGAACGGGAAGATCATGTCCGACGACAGGTCGTTTAAAAAGGACACCACCCCCATCCAGATGACGTTCGGCGATAGCCCCAGCAGTAATTTTCTCATCCGTCCGTTCATAGCGGCAGTACCCGTATCCGGTCGTACTCCGTACCCGACGGCTTCGGGCGTGACTCCATCACGACGATCTCATTCGCCTCAAATCGGAAACCAACTTCGCCGAGCGTGTGCGTTTTCGACTCGAGTTCCTTCAATGCACCGGGCGCGAAGCGCGCAAGCGTCACGTGAAGATGTAATAGCCTGGTTTCCGGTTTCAACGGCGGCAGGACTGGCTCCGCTGCCCATAATTTTTCGAACTTTTTCTTCAACTGCGGAAGTTCAGATGGGGTATCGCCCTCAAGCCAGATCATCCGCGTCTGCACACCGGGCGGCGCCAGAACCACGCGCGAAAATCGCAGGGCGAAGGGTTTCCCGAAACGGCCATGACCGATACACCCCAAGAGCGCGTCTGCTTCGCGATCTTCCAAATACACCGGCGGGATAAGCGTGATGTGCCAATTCTCCGGCTTGAGCCACCGGATGGGCAGCCAGCGCCATTGGGCAATGGTTTCGGAAACCTGCTGCTTCAGTTCCGGCGGCAGATCAATGGCAATGAAAATGCGCCGTTTCATCTTCTGGATGATACCACGGCGCTTTCTCCCGGAAACACAAAAACTATTTGGTTACCCGTATGGATCGGAAGCGCGGGTGTACGTCAAGAATGCGCGCCTCCTCTATGCACCAGAGTGAGTAGTCTCTGGGGTTGGCCTCCATATCCTTCCGGAAATCGTCCCACCCCATCCAGCGCACCGATTCGATCTCGCCCTGATCGATGTCGCCGGCGTCGCCGTCGGTGAAGCCGACGAGTATCGGGCATATTTCATTCTCGAGGATGCCATCATGCAGCACCTCGTAGCGATAGGGCGCGATCTCCTCCACGGAAAAAAGCTCCATGCCGAGTTCCTCCCGTACCCGTCGGCGAGCGGCATCTGGGTTCGTCTCGCCGAGCTGCGGATGGCCGCTCACCGAGTCGGTCCAGGTGAGGGGAAAAATTCTTTTTTTTGCGCTCCGCCGCTGCGACAGCACTTCGCCCCTGCGGTTGAATAGGAACAATGAAAAACCGCGATGGAGCGGGGTTGATCCGTGGTGCACCTCGGCTTTCGGTGTCGTGCCGAGGACCGCGTTCGATTCGTCTACCAGTACAACGTGTTCGATCGTCGGCATGCGTTATTAAATAGTAACAGCGCCTGAGTAGGCACACAATAACGTATTCCTTATTTATAGTACTCCTCCTCGCACACCGTGGTTAAAGGGCGCTTGATGATTCCTAAAATTTCTCAGCGGGATCCGCTTCTCCCGCACAAAGCTCCGGGGCTTGGATTCGAACCAAGATACCATGCTCCAGAGGCATGGGTCCTACCATTAGACGACCCCGGAGCTTTGTGCGGGACAGGCGCCACGCGGCGCACATATATTTCCAAATATTAAAGAATCCGAAACAAACTCCTGTCTATGCCTGTGGGTGGAGTCGAACCACCTTTTGAACGTTATGAGTGTTCCGTTCTAGCCGTTGAACTACACAGGCGAACACGAAAATTATAAGGCAATCTGGCTTTTTTGCAAGACAAACGCCGGGCGGCGAGAGAACTCTGCCCGGCGCGCAACCGTGAGCCGCTAGCGGCGCAGGCCTTCGAGGAGGCGGCCGAGGTTCGCGATGACCTCAGCGAGGGATTCGAGGATGGCGGCAACTACATTCTGGCTCGGAGCGCTTGCCGTGGCCGCGGTTATGGTGAAGGTCTTCGTCACGCAGCCGAAGGGCGCGCAGGCCTTCAGTGTGTGGGTGCCCGGCGAGAGGTTCGAGGTGCCGAAGGCGAAGATGTTCGTGCTCACCGCGCCGGAGGAGGAGTTATACCTGACCTCCGTGCCGTCGGGCTTGATGACATCGATCGTAACGCTCGAGGTTGTGCTGCCGGGAGAACAGCTATAGGCATAGGCCACGATGTCTCCCTGCGAGTAGGTGGTCTGGTCCTTGTAGAAGACGAGGTTCAGCGTGCTGCACGTGGAGCCGGTGCCAGCGATGATGGCTGTGCGGTGGGCGGCGGCCCCCACAGTCTCATTGCCCGCGGCATCGTAGGTGGCGAGGTGGTAGCGGTAGATGACTCCGGTGGAGACGGCGGTGTCGGTGTAGGAGGTGCCGGTAACGCTTGTCAGGTAGGCGTCGTTTCTGAAAATTTTGTAGCCGGCCACACCCACGTTATCCGTGGCTCCACTCCAGGAGAAGGTGATTGCCGGCGGCGAGGACTGGGTAGTACTATCGAGGGCGAACGTGCTCGGGCCAGAGGGCGGCGTGGTGTCGGTCGAGGACGGCGGGGGCGGCGGAGGGACGATGGCGCTTGCCGCCGCAGAAGCCGGACCGATCCCTCCCGCGCTATTCTGATAGGTTACTTTGTAATAATAGGTGCCGGCAGGAAGATTAGCGTCCGTGTAAGAGAGTGCGTTGGCTTGCGCAACAAGATTTATTTGATAACTTGGGATGCCGGATATCGCGCTCGGAGTAAAATCCGCGCTCGTGCCACGGTGAACATTGTAGCCGCCGTTGGTTCCGTTATTCCATTCCGAAACCGCCTGCCAGGACAAATTCACCGAAGTTCCGGAAACGATTGCGGCTAGCCCTCGTACCTGCGGTAATGGAGCCGATAGCGCAAACTGCGTGTACGCAATGAGCCGCGCTCCTCCCACATTACAGAGTGGATCAATGTAGGAGTCGTAAAGTTCGCACACGAGAAGAGTGTACGCTCCGGGCAGATAACTGGAAGTGGGAAAGCTGGGGTTGTAGATACTGCCGTCGCCGCGTCCGAATCCGGTCAGATACATCTTTTGATTATCGGGTTTTATGAGAGTAGCGTATTTTTGCGTCCCCGTAGTCCCGGGGAGATTCCAGCTGGAACATCCCGTAAATGTCAAAAGATACCACTCTCCGATCACATAAGTAGTTTTATCAACCTTGACCGTGCCAGTGCACCCTGCAGTAGTCGAAGACGGTGGGGGCGGTGGCGTAGGGGCGGGTGCTGGTGCGGGGGTTGGGGTGGTTGATGTTGCACTTGCAGGCGGCGGGGCAACCGGTGGTGGCGCCGGTGGCGGCGTGGAACTGCCGATAGTTCCGCTCCCGAGATCCGGGAATGGACCAACACGAACCAGGTCAGGACCGGGCGGAGAGGCTCCGTTGATGGCGAGGAGGTAGGAGCCGCTCTGGGCAAGGCTGATGTTGGCTCCAAAGTAGGCGACGGGGACGTACGAAATGTAGGGTTTGAGGTCAAAGAGGGTAGTGATTGCTCCCGCCGGGGTCACGCGCAAAATCAACCCGTCATTGTTTACGATATAGTCCGAGCCGCTGACGATGACGCTGATAGTACTGGCCGACCGGGGCATTGTGGCGATGGTGGATACGGCACCGCTCGGCGTGACCCGTTTCAGTTTCTTCGTCAGGATATTCCCATCACTCTCCGTGACCACGACGATGAAGTTCGTGCCGTCGCTGGCCACGCCCTCAATCAGGTGAAGGCCGCTGCCGCTGGCAATGACCGACACGGTTCCGCTCGGCGTGACGCGGAGGAGGCGGTCGCCGTTCCAGTCGGTTACGATGAAGTCCTGACCGCTCTGTGCGATGTCGTTATGGGCAGGAGCAACCACCACGCCCGACGCAATAGTGGATGCGGTGCCATCGGCTTTAATCCGAACGAGATTGCCGCTCGTGGTCGTGACGATGAAGTCGCTGCCGCTCACCACTACCCCAATAGGCCGGCCGAAACCGGATGCGATCGTGGAGACCGCGCCTGCCGGAGTAATGCGAAGCAGTCGGCCGTTTTTGCTGTCGGCGACAATGTAATCGCTGCCGCTCACAGCCACGTCCTGCGGCTGACCGATTTCCGCGTAGGATCTCGCAATCACCGAAACGGTGGGCAATTGGGCTGGCGCTGATGCGGGGGTCGGCGTTGGCGCAGGCGCGGGAGCGGTTGATGTCGCGCTTGCTGGAGGGGGTGGCGCGCTCGGCGGGGTCGGCGCCGGTACCGGCGCCGGCGCGAGCACCGCCCCGTACGGGAACACCCCCATGTCGGCCCGCGTGCCGTCGGGGTCAGTGGTGGCCGGGTCGCCAGAGTTCACCACCGGGGAGTTCGGCGTCGCGATGTGGTAGTCGCCGCCGAAGAGGGAGACGAAGTAGGGGTTCGAGTCGATGTTGCCGACGCCGGTGAAGCCGCGCTCGATGTCGGAGTAGGTCACCCCTGCCGCGCCGGCGATGGCCGGCGCCTTCCGGCACGGGGTGCCAGCCGGAATGGTATCGGAGTTTGCCCAGAAGATGGCGTTCTTGACGCTCGC
>CAYIQX010000009.1:0-18340 GCA_964365675.1 uncultured Candidatus Saccharibacteria bacterium
CATTACGGTCATTTTAACACGAACGGTAAAATTTGACCGTACCGGTGGCTATAGCTACCGTCGCTTCATTCAGCTAGAGCAGCCGCCCCTGCTCGTTGTCCAGGGCCTCATTGACCAGGCGATCGGCCTCGCGATTTTCCTCGCGCCGGACATGGCGGAATAAAAGCTCGCCGAAATCACGCCGGACATTCCATGTCTGCATGAAAAAGGGCCACAGTCGCTCCTCCTCGATCTTGTATTGGCCTTCCAATTGCCGGCACACGAGTTCGGAATCCATCCGTACTTCAACGACCATCCTCTTCACGCGATCCTTGCCGTAGAGAGAGCGCGCCTTGGCGAGACCAAACAGTACGGCCTCGTATTCCGCCTCGTTGTTGGTCTTCCGGCCGATGGTTTTGCCGTAGCGTTTGAGAATATGTCCCGTGCGGTCGGCTAACGCCACGCCGATGGCCGCCGGCCCGGGGTTGCCGCGTGAACCGCCATCGGTATAGATGATGAGTTTATCCGGCACTTGGCTTTTCATATTACTGAAGCGCCTCAAGCCCGGGGAGTTTTTCGCCCGCCAGATACGAAAGCATGGCTCCCCCACCGGTCGAAATGTGCCTAAAGCGCTTTCTTAATCCGACCCGGTCAAGGAACGCGATCGTATCGCCCCCGCCAACAAGCACAAATCCCCGGCTTCGGGCCAACATGCGGGCCACGGCCAGTGTGCCCGAAGCGAATCTCGTATCCTCGGCTAGCCCCAGCGGCCCATTCCAGATGATGGTGCGGGATGAATGGATAGAACGGCGAATGAGTGCCCGGGTCTTTGACCCAATATCAAGAACACGTTCATGAGCCCCGACCTTATGAATAGGAATGGCCCTCACGCCTCGGCCTTTGACCACTGCATCGACCGGCAAAAAAATCTTTCTCGATCGCGCCAACTTCCTGATAGATGCGCTGGCCGGGGTTGAAAGCGAGCGGCCAACGGCGATGCCTTTGGCGCGAAGCAGGGTATTGGCCACTCCGCCTCCGACAATGATGCCATCGGCAATACGGTCCAAGCGCTTGAGCAAAGCGAGCTTTGTTCCGATTTTCGCTCCGCCGACAATAGCCAGGAGCGGATGCTTGGCATTCTTGGCTACGCGAGCCAGCATCCGTAGCTCCGCTTCGAACGCAATGCCGAGATAAGAGGGCAGGAGGCGAGGTAAAATGGTGATGGAGGCGCCGCGGCGATGCGAAACACCAAAGGCATCATTCACGAACACATCCCCCCATCGGGCAAGGAGACGCCCGAAGCGAGGGCTTGCCGCCTCCTCTCCTCGCCAAAAGCGAAGATTTTCAATAAGCGATACCCCTGGGCGGCGCACTGCATTCCTCCGAGAGGGACCCGGAACGAACGCCACCCGTGCATCCAGCAAACGAGCAAGACGGCGGGCGACCGGCGCCAATGACTGGCGGCGATCGCTATGGTGAGAAAGCAGTACCACCGTATTCCCGCGGCTGTGGAGTAGTCGGATCGACGGCAAAGCCGCATGGATGCGAAAGTCGTCCCGCACGCGCCCCCACGCGATCGGGACATTGAAGTCAACGCGGACCAGTACTCGCTTCCCGCGCGGAGCAATCTTTGAAAGATACCGGACCATCTTTTTGATGGTAGCGGATTACCTGCTAGAATACCACCGTGGCGGTTCTCGAATCGGGCAGGCGGAATATCGTTATCTTAGGTGCCGGGTTCGGCGGGATCACGGCACTTTTAAAATTATATCGCGGTCTCGAGAGGAACAGCCTTCAACACCGCTACCATCTCGTACTCGTGAACCGGAACGCCTATCACCTCTACACGCCCGCGCTCTATGAGATCGCCGCCATCCCCAAAGGAGCGGCCGACTCAGCACGGCTGAAAACCTCCATCTGCATTCCGATCGACGACATCCTCGAGCACCTGCCGGGCGTGCGTTTTGTCGGGGAGATCGCGGACGCGCTCGATCCGGAGCGGCACATCATCACATTTGCCAGCGGCGACCAGCTGAACTTCGAATACCTTATCATCGCGCTTGGGGCTGAAACGAATTTTTTCGGTATCCCCGGCATGGCGGAGCGCGCCCTGCCGATGAAAACCTTCGAGGACGCACTACACCTCCGGAACCGTGTTGAAGAACTTATCCGGGCCACCACGGGAAATTTTTGCGTTCTCGTCGCCGGCGGCGGAGCTACGGGCGTGGAACTTTCGGCTGAACTGGTGAATTTTCTCTGTTACGTAAAAAAACGTATGGCGGCGGGAAAATGCCAGGAGGAGATAACGCTCATTGAGGCCTCCCCGGAGATCCTTCCCGGTTTCAGCCATGAAGTTATCAAGCGGGTCCGGCGCCGCCTGCGAAAGCTCGGCGTTTTTATCCGTGCCGGCACCCGCATTCGGGAAGTTCGGGCAACCGATGTCCTCCTCGATACCGGCGTATCCCTCCCCTACCATATTCTTATCTGGGCGGGTGGGGTTCGCCCGCCCTCGGTGCTCAAAAACTTCGGTCTGCCACTGACCGACCAGGGAAACATTGCGACCAATGAGTTCCTCGAAGCGAGAGCGGAGACGGGAGCTCCCGCTACGCGGGTAGCTCTCGCGTCTGGACGCATCTACGCCATCGGTGACAATGCACATTTCATCCACCCGAAAACCGGCCAGCCCGTTGCCGGGAGCGTGCCCGTTGCTGAAGCCGGAGCGCGACTTGCCGCAAAAAATATTATTGCCGAGATAATCGGCCAACGAAAAAAAATATTCCGCCCCGCCGTTCAGTATCCATTTATCCTTGCGCTTGGCGGAAAATATGCGGTAACGGATCTGATCGTCGTGAAATTCTTCGGGTTTGCCGGCTGGTTTCTCAAGCAACTCGTTGAGCTTCGCTATCTCCTTTTCATTCTGCCCTGGCAAAAGGCCGTCATCACGTGGTTCAGAACCGTGCACTACTCTTTAAAAAACGATTAGCTCTGCCGCCGTTTTTCCGCAACGGCTTTGACGATCGCGCCGAACTCGGTCGGGTGTAAACTCGCTCCTCCGACGAGGAGCCCCTCCATACCGCGGATGTCCTTGGCGAGAAAATGCGCGGCGTTTTTCGAGTTCACTGAACCGCCATAGATGATCCGTGTAGTGTCGGCGATCCGGCGGCCGAGCGACTTCACGAGAAGCTTTCGTATATAAATGGCGCGGCGAGTGGCGTGGTCCACCGTGGCCGGCTTAGCCCCGGGCGTGGTTGAGATCGCCCATATGGGTTCATACGCGATAACGATGCCCTTTACAGCGCGCCGGGGAACGCCCGCCAACGCTTCGGAGAGCTGAAGGGAAAGCGTTTTCGGGACTACCTCCTCCGATTCGCGCCTATCTTCCCCGATGGCCAGGACGGGGACCATGCCGGCTCTGATGACGGCGTGGACTTTTCGACTGATCGCCTCGCCGCGCTCCCCCAAGATGCGGCGCCGTTCGGAGTGGCCGATAAGGACGTAGCGGACGCCGAGGTCCTTCAGCATGATCGGAGATACTTCACCAGTGTAGGACCCGTTCGCCTCCCAAAAAACATCCTGTGCGGCAAGCTGGAATACGCGCCGCGCGCGCGCCAGACCAAGATAGGGAAACGGCGGCGCGATCGCCACTTCAACCCCGCGAACGCCAGCAAGGGAGCGACGGGAGCCCCGAAAAAGCGCGCGCGCCGCTTGCCCGGACGTCGGATTCATTTTCCAGTTTGCAATGATCAATGGCTTCATATTTTGATGGCACGAAGATACCGACCAGCCACTTCCGGAGAAGTTGAAGAGATCTGGATGCCAGTCCCTATTTCAAATCCCGCCCACACCGCCGTTTTAGGCAGGATCTCGATATGCCAATGGTAGTGAGCATTGGACCGGCCTCCCGTGACCGGAGCGGTATGAAGGAAAAAGTTATAAGCCGGGTGTCGCAGACCCCGCTCCAGTTTTGCGAGCGCAATCCGAAGCGCTTCTCCTGCCGGTACAATCTCGCTCTCGCGCATGGCTTCGAATTCCGGCTGATGCCGCTTGGGGAATACCCGGATCTCAAAGGCCTGGCGGGACACATACGGGCAAAATACGATGAAGTTCTTATTCTCGTAAATAACACGGCGGCCATCGGACCGTTCGAACGCGATCATAGCGCAATGTACGCATCGGCGGCGCTTGCGATAGTACGCGGCCGAGCCGGCAAGCGAACGCCCCACCCCGGGCGGAATGACCGGAATGGCGATTATCTGCGAATGCGGATGGGAGATGGTCGCGCCGGCATCATGGCCGTGGTTATGAAAAATAGAAACGTACTTGGCGCACTTCTCGCGCTTCAGAGAAGAATATCGCTCACGATACCCCCGCATCAGGATCGTTGCCTCCTGGGGCGTCATGGTTGCAAGCGACCGGGTATGATCGCGCGTTACCACAACCTCGTGGAATCCCACTCCCTGAAGAAATTGGTACGGGCCGGCGCTATTCGGCAAGGGGCAGATCTCCGATGCCTGGAACGCAGGATATTTATTGGGCACTATTTGGAGCCACCAAGAACGCGCGAGCTCGCGGCGATTTTTTAAAGAAGGATAGCGGCGATTCCCGGTCCGATCAAAAACCAGGAGCGCTTCGGGGAGCAATCGCTCAAATGGGCATCCGGACCTTGGCTGGGGCGGCTCGGGACGCCCGTTACGAGCATGCGGGCGTCTGGCTCGGCCGGTTGCCACGACCACCCAATCCCCGGTCACAATATCCTGGCGGAGTTCGGAAATATTTTTCATCCCGTTAGAAGCAGATCGCGATCATACATCGCTCCCTGCGAATTAACGATTTACTACCGGCAACACCTTTCATGGGTGGTCTGCTTTATTTCGCGATCGCGGCTTCTAACGGGATTCATATCAGCGATAGTGTCCGGTCAGGAAATTCCATCGTATGCGGAACACATCAGCAAGCACCTCAACGTATACGCCCGGTGTTAACCGGCTGTCAGGGTCATGCCGCCACCGTACCGGAATGATGCCCATGCGATACCCCAAGCGCCGTGCAAGAGCGAGAACCTCGATGTCGAATGCCCATCCATGAATACGAGTACGAGAAAAGATGCCCTTCGCGGCACGTGCGCTAAACGCCTTGAAGCCATTTTGAGTATCCCAGACACCCCAGACTCCAACCGACTGAATGACAAGGTTCCCAAGGTTGGCCAAGAGCTCGCGGTACCACGGTTCTTCAACATCGCGTGCTGCGCCGGGCGCATCCTTTGGGTCGCGAGAAGAAATAACCACGTCGTAACCTTGCTGGAAGAGTGATCGCATAGCATCAAAATATTCGGGCGGGGTTGAGTTATCCGAGTCAGCAAAAAGCCGAATATCCCCATGAGCTGAAAGTATGCCATGCCGTACCGCCAGTCCCTTGCCGAGATTCACGACCTCGGTGAGCTTAAGACGGGGGAACTCGTGCATGAGGCCGAGAACGATCTCTGCCGTACGATCATTGGAGGCGGAGCTTGACACAACGATTTCGTATCCGCCAGGAAAATTCCGCGATCGGAGATAGGCATCAACTTGCCGAATTGCCCGCTCGATTCTCCGCTCTTCGTTGTAGGCCGGAATGATCCAGGAGAGGTACATAAAAAATCCCTAAACTCTAACCTCTAAATCCGAAGTAATCCAAAAACTAAAATTTTAAATACCCGACCGACGTTGTTCCGTTTTTGAGATTCAGGTACTTTGGGCATTTGAGATTGTTTAGAAATTAGAGCTTTGAAATTAGAGATTCTTCCGATCCAGGTAGGATTGCAGGATCAGCGCGGCGGCAGCCGCGTCAGCGTGCCCAGGAGAGGAATGTTCCTCGGCAATCTTGGTCGTGAATATTTCGTTCTCGAACACTATGGGTAATTGTACCGATTCGCCCAGGTAAGTCGCAAACGAACGCACCAGCCGCGATTCATCCGATTCTCCGCCATCGAACCGCAACGGCAAGCCGATAACGATCGTCCCTACCGCTTTCTCGGCGATGATCCTTAAGACCTCATCGTCCTTTCTGACCGTAGTCTCGGGAAATGCCATACGGCCCTCGAGATCGGAAAGAGCGAGCCCAATGCGCTTTTCGCCGTAATCAATGCCGAGGTAGCGCATGTCAGGAAGCAGTAAACAGTAAGCAAAAAACAGCGCGAGAAGTATCGCGCCATCGGCGCTCATATACTGTTTTCTGTTCACTGTTCACTGTTCACTTTCGTCAGTACTTCTGCTCCGTCCTTCGTTACCAGTACCGTGTGCTCAAAATGCGCCGCGAGCGAGCCGTCGGCCGTACGCCACGTCCAGCCGTCCTTAGCCAGTTCCACCGCCGCGCTGCCGATCGCGGCCATGGGCTCAATGGCGAGCACCATGCCCTCCCTGATCAGCTCGCCCTCGCCCGGGGTTCCGTAGTTGGGGATATAGGGCTCTTCGTGGAGTTTCCGCCCCACGCCATGCCCGACCAGATCCTTAACCACGGAGAATCCAGCCGATTCGATCGAATCCTGAATGACGCGCCCAAGACCGCCGAGACGCATACCGGGCTTGAGCACGCCTATCCCCGCCTCCAGCGCCCCTCTGGTTTTTTGCAGCAAATTTTCGGCCGATGCAGAAATCTTCCCCACCGGCACCGTGAGGGCCATATCCGTGATCAACCCCATTCCAGCTCCACCATTTTGATTTTCCCTCGACCCGAGGCTCGGGACTCGAAGGTTACTTTTTACTTTTTGATTTTGTGACGGCCAGCGCATCCCGATATCAATGCCGACAATATCGCCTTCCCGGAGAATGCGGTCTTTCCGCGGGATACCGTGGACGACCTCTGCGTTGACCGAAGTGCAGACGCTTGCCGGGAACGGCTGTTCGCTTTTATGCGAACGGAATCCCTTGAAAACCGGGTCGCCGCCGGACGCGGCGATCAGTGTTTCGGCGCGCTCATCCAGCTCCCCGGTGGAGATGCCGGGACGGACCGCACGGATAAGCTCGGCCGAAATGCCGGCAAGGCGCCGGCCGCACTCGCGGATGACTTTTTCCTCTTCGGCGTTCGCCAGGATCATGAGAGCCGAAGCGCTTTTCGGATATCGCGCCAGACCGCGGGAACGGGCTGATCGCCGTTTATCGTGATGAGCCGGCCGCGGCGGCGGTAGTACGCGGCAACTGGACGGACATGTTTTTTAAACCACCGAAAACGCCGGCGAATGGCTGAAGGCGTGTCGTCGCTGCGCCTGCGGGCGAGGAGGCGCCGCATTGCTTCGGCCTCGTGAAGGAGAAGGTAAATTGCAACTGGCGCCGGGCGGCCCACATCATGCATAAAATCATCAATCATACGCGCTTCGGCAACGAGCCGCGGCGCGCCATCAAGGACGATCGATTCATCACCTTGAAGATGCTCAAAAAATGCGTTCAGCCAGACATAGGCCGCGGCCCAGTACGGCATGATGCCGCCGCGCTCGATAATGCCCTTCACGAAACGGCCGACACGGATCGATCTCTTGGCGGCCCGGCGGAATGTCCTGCCGGTACTGAGATTGACCCCCTTGGGGAGGACCCTCAACAGCCGTGCGGCTTGCGTTCCCTTGCCGGATCCGGAAATGCCCAGAAACGCAAATGTCTGCCCCGAAGAAACATTCCTATTCATACTCATGCATCACCACTTGGGCCTGGATCTGTTTTAGGGTCTCAAGCACCACCGAGACCACGATCAAAAGGGATGTACCGCCGAGTGTTAAGGCCGAAATGCCGAATCCGGCCTGAACCAGGAGGGGCAAAACGGCAATAGCGCCCAAAAAAAGCGCTCCGAAAAGCGTGATGCGATTCAGTATACGCTTTAAGAATTCCGCAGTTGGCCGGCCCGGGCGCATGCCTAAAATGAAGCCGCCCTGCTTCTGGATGTTCAACGCAATGGCTTGCGGGTCGAAGGTAACCGCGGTGTAAAAATACGTGAAGACGAAAACCAAAAGGAAATACAAGATGCCATAGAGCCACTGGTTATTGAGGAGCGTGATCAGGAAGTGCGAGAACGCCTGCGTGGTGGCGCTGGGTACGGTGGCAAGAAAATTCCCGATAAGCCCCGGAAAGAGAATAATGGAGATGGCAAAGATAATGGGGATGACGCCGGCCTGGTTGACGCGGAGCGGCAAGTGCGTCTCTACGCCCCCGAATACGCGGTTGCCACGGATACGCTTGGCATAGGATACCGGGACATTCCGCTGGCCCTCGGTGATAACAACAACGCCCATGATAACGACAATGCTGACCGCGATGAAGGCGAGATAGGCCGGGATCTGGGAGGGGTCGAGCGTTAAAAGAACCTGGCGGAAGTCCACCGGCAGGCGCGACACGATGCCGGCAAAGATGAGGAGCGAGATGCCGTTGCCGATATTTTTCTCCGAGATCAGCTCACCGAGCCACATGAGAAAGAGCGTTCCGGCGGTTACCGTGATCATGCTTGTCAGATACTCAAAGAGGGAAAGCGACGGAAGGATCTGCTGACGGACGAGAATAATAAGAAGACCGTAGGCCTGCAAGAGCGCCAAGGGCACGGTAAGCAAACGCGAATATTGGTTAAAGCGCTGGCGGCCGGCTTCGCCTTCCTCTTGGTACATCTCTTTCAAGCGGGGGAAGATCATGGTGAGGAGCTGCATGATAATCGAGGCCGTGATATACGGCCCGACGCCGAGCATGACGATGGAAAGGTTCTCCAGCACCCCGCCGGAAAAAATATTCAGGAGGCCGAAGAATTGGTTCCCGGCCAAAAATTCCTTCAGGCGGGTCGGATCGGCTCCCGGTACCGGAATAGCCGCGATAAGCCGGAATATGCCGAGAACGGCCAATACAAAGAAGATCTTCTTCCGAAGATCGGGAAGTTTCCAGACAAAAAGAAGTTGCTGCAGCATAGCGATGGATCAGCCGATGGTGCCTCCGGCTTCCTGGACCCGTGCGCGCGCGGAAGCGGAAAGGTCAACACCGCGAAAGTGCATCTTTTTCTTTATGACCCACGACCCGAGCACTTTAATGGCGGGGATCCTGCCTTTCATTTTATGAATCAGCCCGGCCTGGAGCAATGCGGCTGGATCAACGGTCGCGCCTGGCAAAAAATGGCCTTGAATCCGTCGAAGATCAACGACTGCCGGTTTCGGACGGAAAGGACGAAAACGGTATCCCCGCTGTTTGGGGAATTTCTTCATAATATCACGGATGGCCGGGCGGATCTTGGCGCCGGCACGGGCTTTTTGGCCCTTGGTGCCGCGGCCCGATGTCGTGCCGCGCTTGCCGCCGCGCCCAATGCGCCGAGCGCTCCGCGGCGGATTTTTCGGTTGTAGTTGATGCAGTTGCATAGTTACGTCTCCCCCCGGGGAGGTGAACGAAAAAAGCAAATATCAAAAAGTAAACTTGCGGTTGCTCCGACGTTCCGCCGGAGCTTCCCCCTATCTGGTTTTCCCTCGACCTGAGGCTCGGGACTCGAAGGTTGGTCTTTAATTTTTGATTTCATTCTAGGCTTTTAACTGTTTCAATGCTTCCAATGTCGCCATGGCGTTGGTCAGCTTATTCGGAGTGCGCGAAAGGATCTTCGAGGAAATATTGGTGATGCCGGCAAGCTCGGCCACGGCTCGCACCGAACCCCCGGCCACAATGCCCGACCCTGCCGGTCGCGGACGCAGGAGCACACGCGCCGCGCCGTATTTCGCGCGTATCTCGTACCCGATTGATCCCCACGGCGTGATTGGCACGACGAAGAGATGCTTTTTGGCGCGACTGACGGCTTTCTCGATGGCACTCGAAACATCGGCTCCCTTGGCGACGGCCACGGCCACTTTCCCCTTTCGGTTCCCGATGACAACGGTCACGCGAAAACTAAAACGCCGCCCGCCGGCTACCACCCGGGCTACGCGCCGGACATCCAGGAGCTTTTGGTCAAATTCAGAGCGCTCCCGTTCTCCCCCTCTCATGCGTTCTCGTCGTGGCATAGTGTTAGAACTTTAATCCGCCCTTACGCGCACCCGCGGCAAGCGCGCTGATGATACCGTGATAGCGATAACGGCCCCGGTCAAAACGGGCATACCCGATCCCCTTAGCTTTGGCGGCATGAGCAAGTTCTTCGCCCACACGGGCGGCTCGTGCCGTCGGGGCAAGCTTTGATCTCGATTTTACGCTCGTTTCCCCTCCATCCGAAGCGGCAACAATAGTACGGCCCTCCGCATCATCGATGAGCTGTGCGGTAATATGCCGATGGGAACGGAATACCGAAAGCCGCGGCCGTTCGGCCGTACCCCGAATGCGCGCCCGCACCCTACGGGCACGCGCTCGCTGGCGGGTACGGGTTCGTTCTAGTGCGCTGATCATAGGCAGGTTAACCGCCGGTGCTTACTGCTTTCTTACCGGCCTTTCGCCGGATAACTTCGCCGGCATAGCGGATGCCCTTGCCCTTGTAGGGTTCGGGCGGACGAAGCCGACGAATGCCGGCGGCGACATCGCCCACCAACACCGGATCGATGCCGGAAACGGTAACAATGTTCTTTTCTACCCTAAAAGTAATGCCTGCGGGCGCCGCCACGCGTACGGGATGAGAAAACCCGAGCGCAAACAATAGGGACGAACCCTCCAGGGAAGCACGGTATCCTATGCCTTCGATCTCGAGCTTTCGTTCAAATCCCTTGCTTACCCCCTCCACCATTCGAGCGAGGAGCGCACGGGTAAGGCCCCAATAGGCCGGCGTTTTCCGGGTTGTCCGCGCTGGTGTTACGCGCACGCTCTCCCCCTCTACGCGCACCCCCACCTCTGGACGGAGGGTGAGAGAAAGCGTTCCTTTGGGGCCAGTGACCGTTACCGTACCTTCGGCTTCGGCGACATTGACCCCCTTGGACAGTTGGATGGGTTGTTTACCAATGCGGGACATGCGAATTTTATCTACGAGTGACTGGCAGTTCCTCGTTCTTCGCTACCGCTTGAACTCGGAGGCCAAGCCCTTACCATACTTCTACCATTGGCTCACCTCCAATGCCGGCCTTCTTGGCTTCCGCACCGGTCATAAGCCCCCGCGAAGTGGAAAGAATGAGCGTTCCCAAACCGCCGCGAACCGGGCGAATGGCCTTGGCCGAGGTATAGAGCCGGCGCGAGGATTTAGAAACCCGGCGGCACCCCGAAAGCACTGGCACGGAGTTGGGATAGGAGAGCCTTACTTCAAGGAATTTGCGGATTTTCTTTCCCCTCTTCTCCACGCCGGCAATGAAGCCCTTTGATTGCAGGATGTCGGCCAGCTCTCCTTTCAGGCGTGAGTGCGAAAAAATCACCACCTCTTTTTTGGCGCGGTAGCCGTTCACGATACGGATAAACATGTCAGCAATGGGATCCATAGGAAAATACTCTAAATGCGAAGCCCGAAATTCGAAATAAATTCAAAATCAGAATCCAGAAACTTCAAACGTGTTTGTGATTTTAGAATTTGGGTCATTAAAATTTATTTAGGATTTCGGATTTCGGATTTCGTGCTTCGGATTTACCAGCTTGACTTCCGGATGCCGGGTATTTCGCCTTTATTGGCGAGCTCCCTGAAACAGATCCGGCAAAGATCGAATGCGCGCAAGTACCCGCGCTTCCGACCGCAACGGAAGCAACGGCGTACCACCCGGGACTTGAATTTCGGGGGCCGAAGCGCACGCGCAATGACGGATTTCTTGGCCATAGTTATTTATTTTCCTCTACGGCCTCTTGGCTTAACGGAAAGCCGAGGAATTTTAAGAGCGCGACCCCTTCTTCCCGGCGGCGAGCCGTGGTGATGATCGTCGCCTCCAGACCAAAAATGAACGGCATATCCTCGCCGATCATCTCGGGGAAGACGATATGCTCTTTAAAGCCCACTGTCAAATTGCCGCCAGCGTCAAACGACTTCTCACTAATACCGCGAAAGTCCCGCTGTCGGGGAATGGCAATGGCTACGAGACGCTCCAAAAAATCCCACATCCGCCTGCCGCGAAGCGTAGTCTGGTATCCGACGACGAGCCCCTTACGCGTCTTGAAGGCAGCGATGGCCTTTTTGGCCGTACGAGGTGCGGCTTTTTGACCGGTGATGAGCGCGAGTGAACGCCGAATGACCTCGTGCTGCTTTTCCTCACGGATCCGCCCGACACCGATATTGACCACCACCTTCTCGACCTTCGGCACGGCCATGGTATTCCGGTAGCCAAAGGCCGTGCTCATCTTCGGCACGGCAACGGCCTCATATTTCTTTTGCAGAGATACGTGGCTCATATCAGGCAATGGCCTCGCGGCATTTTTTGCATACCCGGACTTTGGTACCCGACGGCTCCTGACGCATACCCACCCGGGTCGGCTGGGAGCACTTCGGGCAAATAAGCTGGACGGTGGATGCCGGAAATGGGGCCGGCAAGAGTACGATCTCCCCTTTTCGGTCCTGCCGTCGGGAACGGCGATGTCTTTTTTTTACGTTCACCCCTTCCACAAGGATACGCTCCTCCTTGGGCAGGACGCGAAGAACCTTCCCGCGTTTTCCGCGGTCCTTGCCGGAGAGGACCTTTACCGTATCGCCTTTTTTGAGCTTCATAGCATCGTCATATAACCTCCGGGGCCAGCGAAATGATCTTGGCAAATCCTCGCTCTCGTAATTCGCGGGCGACCGGCCCGAAAATACGTCCGCCTTTGGGCTCCCTGCCGTCCACAATGACCGCGGCATTATCATCGAACCGAACGCCGGTGCCGTCGGAGCGCTGGGAGAGCCGCCTCTGGCGAACAATGACCGCGCGGACCACATCCTTCTTTTTGACGGCCTTTCGCGGCTCGGCTATCTTTACCGCGGCCACGATGACATCGCCCAGGCTGGCGTAGCGTCGCCGGGTCCCGCCGAGAACCTTAATAACTTGGATCAGCTTGGCTCCAGAGTTATCGGCCACTTTTAACATGCTCCGTGTTTGGATCATAGGGTTGGCTCGGTTGCATCAGCTTCCGGAACTGGATCCATCCGTCCCGCTTGGGCCGGGCGCACTACGCGCACCACCTTCCACCGCTTTTCCTTGGATAGCGGCCGGGTCTCGGTGATCTCGACCACGTCTCCGATCGCGTACAATGGCGCGTCATCCACATGGGCCTTAAATTTTTCAGAAACGCGATAATACTTCCGGTATTTGGAATGCTGGCGGAGACGATCAACGCGCACCACGACCGTTTTTTGCATGCGATTCGACACGATTGTCCCCTGGAATGTTCTCATGATAGGAGAGCGCGCCGGAGCGTGTGAATACGGGCAATGTCGCGTTTGACGCCTTTGAGCTCTTTCACGTTCTTTACTTTTTTCTGTCGGAGCAACATCACCAGCTCCTCACGGCGGAGCGTTCGCTCACGGAGGATCTCACCAAGCTCACTCTTTGTCTTTTTTCTCAATTCAGCCGTGCGCATATGAAGAATTAGGCAGAAACAATACGGGTCCGCATGGGCAACTTAGCAGCCGCGCGGCGAAGCGCTTGTGCGGCGACCTTCGGGGTCACGCCGTCCATCTCAAAAAGAATGCGCCCCGGACGAACCGGAAATACATAATGGTCCACCGAACCCTTGCCGCCGCCGAGCGTGACTTCCGGCGGTTTTTTCGTCACCGGTTTATCCGGGAATACCCGGATCCAAACCTTGCCGCCGCGCTGAATATGGTGGGTAATGGCGCGGCGTGCCGCCTCTATTTGGCGCGCGGTAAGCCAGCGCGCCTCCTCGGCCTTCAGCCCAAAACTGCCGAATGCCAGATCGGCTCCGCGCGTCTCAACCCCGCGGGAACGGCCTTTGAACCATTTTCGGTGTTTGACCTTTTTGGGCTGCAGCATGATTATTTTCTATCCGCTTTCTCTTTTTCGAATACTTCTCCCTTATAGATCCATACCTTAATGCCGATGACGCCATAAGTGGTATGCGCCTCGGTGAAGGCATAATCAATGGCCGCGCGAATCGTTTGCAAAGGAATACGCCCCTTTTTAGACCACTCGACCCTCGACATTTCCGTGCCATCCAGGCGGCCCGAGAGCATGACTTTCACGCCCTCAACCTCCTTATGCGACATCACCTTCTCTACCGTCTGCTTGAGAATGCGCCGGAACCGGATGCGCTTCTCAATGTCATCACGGATCTGTTCGGCCACAATGCGGGCATCGGTTTCCGGTGAGCGCACCTCTTCGATCGTGAGCTTCAGTTCACGCCGTTCGTTGGGGAGGACCCGACCCGAAATGCCGGCCGGGCGGACACGCTGAAGAGCCGAAATCTTCTTTCCAATATCCTTCTTCAAGCGCTCAATACCCTCGCCGCCGCGACCGATCAAAATGCCGGGCCGGGAAGTGCGAATAATAAGGTTCGTGATGTTGGGCGAGCGCTCGATCTCAATGGAGGAAATATGGGCCTCGCGGAGCCGCTGCCACAGCCATTCCCGAAGGAGTGTATCCTCGCGCAGATACAATTGGAAGCGCTTCACATTGAACCAGCGTGACTTCCAAGTCGTGGTCTGCCCGAGACGAAATACGTAGGGATGTACACGATGGGTCATATGACTTTTCTCCGGAACATACGCTGTACAAAGTTGGTCGGCTTGGTCGTAACTTTAGGTCTTTCCCGGAAGGTATCATGGGCGCCCTCACGCCTGATGGATTCTACCGAGGCCTCACCCTCAACCACGGCAATATCGGCTTTCTTTCGCTTGCGTCTTTCTGGGGTCTCGCCGCGGTTTTCCAATATCAGAGTTATATGGCTCGTATGCTTGTGGATCGGAAAAGCGCGCCCCATTGCCCTCGGCCGCGAACGCTTCAGGATAGGACCGCTGTCCGCGCTGATACGGCGAACGACCAGTGACGCAGGCGACAGAATCTGGAAGTTCTGACGCGCGTCAGCCACTGCCACAGCCAGAAGCTTAGCGATGGGGGCGGCCGCACGGCGCGTAAGGAACCGGAGCGCTACCTCCGCCTCGGGCACGGATTTTCCGCGGATGGCATCGGCAACCAGCCGCACCTTACGGGGCGACATACGAAGGTAGTTTAGTTCTGTGCGGATCTCCATGGTGTTATTTCGCCGGTGGCGCTTGTCCCGAGCCCGCTTGCAGTGAACCTGTCGAACCGGTCGAAGGGGATAGCTTCACCGCCTCCTGGGCCTTGGTTTCGAGCTCGCGCTGAATGCGGCCGCCGTGACGGATGAATTTTCGCGTCGGCGAAAATTCGCCGAGGTGGTGCCCCACCATCTCTTCAGTGATCCGCACCTCGGTGAAAGCGCGGCCGTTGTGAACGCCAAACGTATACCCGATCATTTCAGGCGTAATAGTCGAATCGCGCGCCCAGGTCTTGATCGCACTGCGGTCCCCCGGTCTCACCCGCCCCATCCATTTCATGATGCTCGGATGAATGTATGGTCCTTTTTTGAGTGAACGGGCCATGATTATTTCTTACGCCGCTGAAGAATAAAACGATCAGATCGTCTCGTCTTTCGAGTTTTTACGCCCCCGGTGACCTTGCCCCACATGGTCTTCGGACGCTTGGTACCGCGGGGTTGTCTGCCCTCGCCGCCGCCATAGGGATGGTCGCGCGGGTTCATGGCCGAGCCGCGCACCGTCGGACGAATGCCACGAAGGCGCATGCGCCCGGCCTTGCCCCAGGTCATGAGCGCCCGCTCCGAATTGGAAAGTGACCCGATCGTTGCCCAGCTGGTGATCGGTACCATGCGAATTTCTCCGGAAGGAAGCTTTAACTGGGCATAGTCACCTTCCTGGGCCAACACTTCAGCGCCTACTCCGGCCGATCGCACCAGTTGCGCCCCTTTCCCGGGCTCGAGCTCTACATTGAATACGAACGCGCCGACGGGAATTGATCTCAATGGCAGCCGATTCCCGGTCTCGATCGGTGCGGATGGGGAAGCAAGGAATTTTGACCCCGGCCGCCAGCCCTGGGGGGCAAGCACATAGCGCCGTTCGCCATCGGCATACCGAATGAGGGCGATAAACGCGGTACGGTTCGGATCGTACTCAATAGCGTCTACCACCGCCGGAATATCTTTTTTGTCGTAGCGGAAATCCACCGTCCGGAACAAACGCTTCACGCCTCCGCCCTTGTGGCGGGTGGTGATGCGGCCCTGGGCATTTCGTCCTACCGCACGATGAAAACCCGCCGTGAGCCGTTTCTCCGGTTCCTTCTTAGTGAGCAGGGTGGTATCAAACATCTCTGCTTGGCGCCGCCCGGGAGTTGTTGGTGAATATTTCTTCATACGCGTTAGGCAAAGCGAATGGACTGCCCCACCGCTACTTTAACCATCGCCTTCTTAAAACCCGGTGTCTCGCCCCGGATACGACCCAGTCGTACTGCTCTCGGCCGAGCCGCGAGCATCCGCACTCGTGTTACGGAAACGCCGTAGCGTTCCGTAACGGCCTTCCGGACGCCTCCCTTGGTGGCATCGGGGCGGACTTGGAAGGTATACCATCCGCCGGCCTGGGCGGCCGATGCCTTTTCGGTCTGGTGGGGAACCGTAAGGTAGCCGATCAAACGGCGTTCTTTGGCCGGGAGAGCGGCTCGGGGCGCATCGGTGGATCCGCTGACTTTTGATACCGAAGGCCGCTCCGGCTTTGCCCGGCCGGGCGGGACTGTTTTGGGGGATTTTTTGAAGGGATTAAGCATGCCCAAGGCGTCGAGCCAGAATTTCAACGCTCGATTTCGCCATCACGATATACTTTCGTTGCATGACATCGAGTGCCGTTACGTTCCGGGCTTCAGCAAGCTCCAGCGCGGGGACATTCCGGAGCGCACGTATAAGCTCTTGGCCGCTATCCGACAAGAGCACCAGCGCACGCCTCGGTTTTGCAATAATATCGCCGAGCGCCTTTTGTTTCGAAAGGTTCTTGAATACGCGCAAGGCCTCTTTGGTCTTGGCGTGCGCGAGCGCGAGGCCATCTACCACGATCATTTCCCCATCGCGCGCTTTGGCTGCAAGTACCAGCGCGAGAGCCCGCGCGGCCATTTTCCGGTTTATCTTTTTCTTATATTGCTTCCCTTTGCGCGGACCGTGCGTAACCCCGCCGCCTTTCCAGAGGGGCGAGCGAATGGAACCATGGCGCGCCCGCCCCGTCCCCTTCTGGCGCCACGGCTTTCGCCCGCCGCCTGATACCTCGCTGCGGTCTTTGGCATGCGCCACATTTTGGCGGCGGTTGGCCGCCTGGCTTACTACGACCTGATGCACGAGGTCGGCGTTCCAGCGTGAACCAAAAACCTCCGGCAGTTCCATTGTGCCGGCTTCCTGACCTAACTGGTTGTATATTTTTACGTCCATGCTATTGCTCCCGCACATCTGTATCAATAGTATATACCATTGATACAGATCAGAATTTGCACGTTCCACCCCTAACCCCTAGCCCCTGATTTCTATCAGCGTTCCCCGCCTGCCCGGGACAGCTCCTTCGAGCGCAATCAATTGCCGCTCCGTATCGATCTTCACGATTTTGAGGTTCCGTACCGTAACACGCTCTCCACCCATGCGCCCGGCCATCCGCCGTCCTTTGATAACGCGCTGCGGCCAGGTAGACCCGATGGAACCCGGCTCACGGTGTGCATGCTTGGTACCGTGCGTGGCGGGCGCACCGTGGAAGCCGTGGCGCTTCACCACGCCCTGGAACCCCTTAGCTTTCGAGATGCCAGCGACGTTTACCACGTCACCGGCCTTGAACTGGGTAAGATCGATCGTTTCGCCACGGCCCTTCCCGGACATGCCGCGGGCTTCGCGTACGACCTCGAATCCCGCTCGAAGCGGGACAAGTTCCTTCCACTCTTCCCGCTGGGACTTGGAAATATTTTTAGATTTCCGTACTCCAAAACCGAGCTGAAGGGCGGTGTATCCGTCCCTTGCTTCGGTTTTTTCACGGATGACCAAGAGCGGCGCGGTTGCGATGAGGGTGACCGGTCGGGCACTCCTGCCATCAAAGACCTGTGTCATACCGAGTTTTCTGCCCAAAAGAAAACGCATATCTGTTACTTACCCATGCCAACAAAAAAGCCGGTTGCCCGGCGCTCAAAAGCAATACGGGTTTATGTATTCGAACTAGCCAGTGGGGCTATTTAATTTCATACAACCGATTGGAACGATGTGCATCGCTCCCCTGCACCCGCTTCATGCGGAGGCAAGGCAACCATCCACCGTTTACTTACCCTACTGCATCTTGATCTCCACGTCCACGCCGGCCGGCAAGGTCAGATTCATCAGCGCGTCAATGGTCTTCGGGGTCGGGCTCACAATATCGATGAGGCGCTTATGCACCCGCATTTCGTATTGCTCCCGAGCGTCTTTATGCACGAAGGTCGAACGGTTCACCGTGTACTTCTTTATCTCCGTCG
>CAYIQX010000010.1:0-15986 GCA_964365675.1 uncultured Candidatus Saccharibacteria bacterium
GGATTAGCAATCCATTGCCTTAAGCCGCTCGGCCACGCCTCCGGCCAGCGCTCAACAAAGACATTTTGCTTCCTGATCACTCGGCTCGCCCATCAAAATCTGACTGAATATAACACTTTTCTCACCCCTTCGCAATGACAATGGCCCAGACCGTTCGCGCGCCCGCTTCGCGGAGGACGCGCGCGGCCTCGGCCAGGGTTGCGCCGGAAGTTGAGACATCATCCACGAGGATAACGGTCCATCCGGCGATAGCCCCCGGGTCACGAACGCGAAAAGCATCAGCGACGTTGCGGCGGCGTTCATCATAAGAATCAAGGAGCGCCTGCTGTTCGGTAGCGCGAGTACGACGGAGGAGCCGCATGACCGGCAAGGAAAGCCGTTTGCCGAGTGCATCGGCGAGCAGGCGCGCCTGATCGAAGCCGCGTTCGCGTTCCCGCCGCCGATGCAGGGGGATCGGTATCAGGCATGCCGGTTCAGTCGGCCTGGCGGCATAGGAATTGAGGAACGACACAATCTCTTCGGCGAGAAACGGCGCCAATTCCCGCACGCCGGTATATTTATAGGTATGGATAAGCTCGCGCACCAAGGGGTCGCCATAGGGGAATGGCGCCAGGAACCGCCGCAAATGCGTTTTTTCGGCACAGGGGTCGCAGAGAACGCCGGAAAAGTTGCGTCGGGAGCATACTGGGCAGGAAGGCGCCGATGATGGCAGGCCAGCCCGGCAAGCCGCACAGAGGAACGTTCCCTCTAAGCGACAGCCAACGCAAAACTTCGGAAAAATCAAGTCAAGAAGCCAGGTTCTTATGCCGGTAAACGCAGTCATTGCTTGATTTTAGCCACTCTGGAGCGCTGAACCCCAAATGTGCATAAGCCAAGACAGCTCCCTTTGGCTCCATGCTATACTGGCGGCGAGTGAAATCCCAAAAACGCTTGGTTTTCCGCTACTTTCCTTGGTCGACATATCCTTTCTAAAGAAAATACAGTTCCCGAAATTCCGCTTTGATTTGGCGCTCGGCCCGGCGAGTTTCGTTGGTATTGATATTGGCAGCGACTCGGTAAAAGTAGTACAATTACGTAAGGAACGCGAGCGCGCCATCCTTGAAACGTACGGCGAACTGAAGACAGCGCGCTATTTTCAAAGTGAAAGCGGCGGGGGGAGTTTTTTAAGCCATAGTGACCAAAATGTGGCTAATCTCCTTACCGATGTGCTCCGCGAGTCGAATGTAACGACTCGGCGCGCCGTATTCGGCATTCCGGCCACTTCGAGTTTCATTACCGTCGTCAATCTTCCGCTCCTGCAAATGGAGGAAATCCGTTCAGCCGTTCCATTCGAGGCAAAAAAGTACATTCCCGTGCCTGCCGCGGAAGTATCGCTCGATTGGCAGGTGCTGGAAACGGACGAAACGGAGAAACGCTCATCAGTACTCCTGGTGGCCATTCCGAACGAGGTCATTGCCAAGTACCGGCGCATTGCCGATATGCTCGGCCTTGAGCTCGCGGCCGTAGAAATAGAGAGTTTCAGTATCATTCGCTCTCTGCTCGGTACGGATCGCGGCGTTACGGCCATTATCCATTGGGGCGCGGTCGTGACCACGGTTACGGTTGTAGATAGGCGGCAGATCCACATGAACCATAACTTCGGGCGCGGCTCGCAGGAGATAACGAACGCGCTGGCCCGGAGCATGGGTATCACGCTCGAGCGGGCCGAGGAGATGAAGCGCCAAGTCGGGCTTTCGGAAAAGCCGGAAGAACGCGAAACGGCCGGGGTCATCAGCCCCATTGTGGACAGCACGCTCGCCGATATCGAGCGCACGCTCACCAACTACAACCGCACGGCCAAGCGGAAGGTTGAGAAGATCATCATTACCGGTGGCGGCGCATCGTTAAAAGGCCTTGTGGATCATGTTGCGAAGCATTTTGGGCTCGAGACCGTTGTTGCCAATCCCTTTGCCCGGACTATTTTCCCCGCGTTTCTCCAGCCGGTGTTGAAGGATATCGCCCCGAACTTTTCGGTCGCCGTAGGGCTTGCGCTCCGACAGATCGCCACATAGATGAAATGCAAAGTGTAAAGTGTAAAGCTCAAAAGGTATGCAGCCGCCTACGGCGGCTTCCAGAAATTTTGCGTTTGGCGTTTTACGTTTTGCATTTGCGCAACAGCGATCATGGCTGAACTGTCCCCCTCATTCATACCCAAAGAAGCAAATGCATTCCGCTCTCGCATTGCGGTCCAAAGCGGGGCATGGCTTTTTCAGCTTGCGCTCGTGGCATTCATCGCGTCCTTGGTAGCGGCCGGCGGACTTTTATTTTATCAGCGCTCGCTTGCGGCGGCCTACGTCGACTGGCAGGAACAGGTTCGGGGGCAGGAAGAGGATCTTCGGCCGGAGCTTTTGGCCCAGGTCTCTGACTTGAGCTCGGGTATCAGCGTGGCGCGCGAACTTCTTTCCAGTCACGTGTTTGCCTCCAACGCCTTCATTCTTTTGCAGTCGGTTACGCATCCATTTGTGGGCTTCAGTTCCATGAGCTTGAGCCGCGATGCCAAAAAAATAGAACTTTCCGGCGTGGCCAGTTCGTATCGGAGCGTGGCTGAACAAGTAGGGCTCTTTGAGACCCATCCGCAGGTCGAGAAAGTCGATTTCGGAGGGCTTTCGGTCGGAGAACGGGGGTTCGTGAACTTCCGACTCGCCGTTATCTTTAAACCAAGTTTGCTCCAGGGGACCGGTCAATAAGTATGTCCCGAATTGTTGCCGCCATCATACTGCTGGGCGCTACCGCCGCGATCGTGGTGTTCTTCGTCATGCCCCCGTGGGGAAAAATTGGTGAGATGCGTTCCGCCGTTGGAGGACTCGAGTCCCTGAATGAGGAGCTGACTAAGCTTGCCATAAGTCGCGACGCGCTCATCACCGAATACAATACGATTGCCGAGGCCGACCTTGCCAAACTGCAAAGCATAGCGCCGGCGGGGCTGAAAACCACCGGTGTTCTTACGGATTTTGAAGAACTTGCCCGAAGGAATTCTCTCACGCTCGGCCAGGTGGAATTTGTGGCCGATAAAGGCAGTACGGGCGGGGGCATTGCCGTACCGCTTCGCCCGTATGGCGCCATCCCGGTGAATTTGAATCTTCGGGGGGATTATGAGAACTTCCGGGATTTCCTTATGGCTCTGGAACACAATTTACGCGTATTCGATACGGATGAGATAAATTTTGCGAGCGGGCAGGGCAAGGAAGCAACCGTCACTCTGAAGGGGCGGATCTATTATCGCCGCTAACACCATGCGCCAGAACATCCTCGTCATCGTCCTGATATTTATTCTCCTCGCCGGAGGTTTCATTTGGTTCCGGTATATGCGCGACGCCGCACCAGCAGTTCGAGCGGTAGGGGCGGCTGACGCCAGTGGGCGGCTGGGCCAATATAAACAGCTCCAGAATTTGAAGCCGGATCTGAGTATCTTTACCGACCCCCTATTTCGTTCCCTGGAACGGACCCTGCCGAGCCCGACCGGCGGCCCGCCCCCCCTCGGGACCGGTGCTATTCGGGCCGGGCGTACCAATCCCTTTAATCCGCTTTGAGAAGAGTAATCTCGAATATACGAATGATGTTTCAATATACGAATTCGTATATTCATCTTTGATTCGCATATTCGCGAGTACTCCTTATGGCGCGAACTCTCACCGATATTCTGGTCCTGAAAGGACAGCTTTCCGCCGGCCAGGCGGCTGAAGCACGCCGCAAGGCCAAGGCCGAGAAACGAGCAGTGGACAGCGTGCTCTACGAGCTGGGTCTTTCCGAGCGCGATGTGGTCATGGCCAAAAGCGAGCTTTTGAATATCCCGGTGCGATTTCTCGAGGGGAAGAAGGTGCAGTTTGAAACGCTGAAGAGCATCCCGGAAGAGTCGGCGAAATTTTACCAGTTCGTCCCCATTGGCGAGGCCGACGGGATGATCGAGGTCGGCATGGTGAATTCGGACGATGTGAACGCCCAGGAAGCGCTGAAATTCATCGCCTCTCGGCTGAACGTCCCCTTCAAGATCTACCTCATCACGCCCGCGGACCTGAAGGCGGTACTCGGCGAATATAAGAGCCTCGGCGGCGAGGTTACCCAGGCCCTTTCGGAATTTGAAGAGGAGCTGGAGCTAGAAACAGCTAAGAACGTCGTCGGCAAATCGGACAAGGAGGTAGAGAAAATCGTCGAGGAGGCGCCGATCACGAAGATGGTCGCCGTTATTTTGCGCCACGCCGTGGAGGGCCGCGCCTCGGACATCCATATCGAGCCCGGGGAGTCAAAACTGCGGGTGCGGTTCCGGGTGGATGGGGTGCTCTACACGAGCTTGCTCTTGCCGGCCGACGTGCATTTAGCCGTCCTTTCGCGCATCAAGATCATGTCCAACCTGAAGATCGATGAGACCCGTGTTCCCCAGGATGGCCGTTTCCGTGTGCGCGTGCTTAATAAATCCATTGACGTGCGCGTCTCTACGTTCCCGACCTCGAACGGCGAAAAGGTGGCGCTCCGGATCCTCGACCCCGAGGCCGGCATCAAGACGCTTGCGGATCTCGGTCTCGCCGGACGGAATTTAAAGGTGTTGGGCGAGGCAATTAAAAAGCCCTACGGCATGATCGTCATCAGCGGGCCTACGGGATCAGGGAAATCAACCACGCTCTATGCCGTCATGAATATCCTGAACGAGGAGTCGCGCAATGTCGTGTCACTCGAGGACCCGGTCGAATATTTCATTGCGGGCGTCAACCAGTCCCAGGTGCGCCCGGAGATCGGATATGATTTTGCCTCCGGTCTCCGTCAGATCCTCCGCCAGGACCCCGACATCATCATGGTCGGCGAGATCCGTGACAAGGAAACGGCGGCGCTCGCGGTGCATGCCGCCCTGACCGGACACCTCGTGCTGACGACGCTGCACACCAATAACGCCATCGGCATCATTCCCCGCCTTATCGATATGGGGGTGGATCCCTTTCTTCTGCCATCCACGCTCGTGCTGGCCATGGCGCAACGGCTCTCGCGACGCCTCTGTCCTGATTCGCGGACTGCCGTGAAGATAAGCGGCCGCGCGCGGGAGATCATTGACGAGGAGCTCGCCGCTTTGCCGACTGAGTCGGAGCGTGAGCTCGGCGTGCTGAAAACCGATGAGATATACGAGGGCGCTGTTTCGGCGACCTGCCCCAAAGGCAGCCGGGGGCGTATCGGGCTCTTTGAGGTATTCGAGATGACGCGCGAGCTTGAGGAGATAATCCTTGCCGGGCCCTCCGAGTCGAAGATCGAAGCCGAAGCAAGACGCCAGGGCATGGTGACCATGAGGCAAGACGGTGTGGCCAAGGTGCTCGGAGGCGTTATTGGCATCAGGGAATTGCTGGAAGTAATATAAAAACTATGACCAAGGGCAAATGGCAAAGGGCAAGGGTATGGCGGCCCCGACGGAACGTCGGGGCATCCAAACCTTTTACCTTTTACCTTTTACCGTTCACCTATGGGCGTGGGCGCGGCGGCTTTACCATCATCGAGCTTTTGGTCGTTGTTGCCATTATCGGACTGCTCACCGCTCTTGGTTTCGCTCTTTTTTCCGAAGCCCGTACCAAAAGCCGCGATGCCAAGCGCGAGAAGGACGTCAAAACCCTTCAGGACGCCTTGTCCATTTACGTTACGAACGCCAGTGCCTATCCGGTTACGGATACCAATGGTGTCTATCTTACCGGCAGTGATGCGGTGGCGAGTACGCTCATCGCGGCCGGAGCTTTGCCGGCTGTACCGCTTGACCCGCAAAACGTCGGCAATTTCCGATATAAATACACATCGACGGATGGCTTCACCTACACGCTTATCTACTACTTGGAAACGAATTCCATTCCGGGGAAAAGCGCCGGTGAGCATACGGCCAGCCCCTAATTAGGAAGGTTCTTATTACGGACGATGACCCGTTCATCAAAGTCCGTTTCACCCCGGAAGAAGTGCCGGGAACGTAACGATCGCGCTCGGCAGCTGTAAAGACCGGGCGCATACGCCATACCATGGCAGAACAACTCGAGGAGCTACTGCAACTCATACTCAAGGAAAACGCGTCGGACCTGCATTTGACGGCCGGACGCCGGCCGACCATTCGCGTGTCGGGTAGCCTGGTGGAACTCAATAAATATCCAACTCTTACCGGTGATACGGTGCAGGAATTGGTCTTTACCCTGCTGACCAAAGAGCAGCGTGAGCGATTTTTGAGCGAACGGGAACTGGATCTCTCCTACGCATATCGTGACCGCGCTCGTTTTCGTGTGAACGTGTTTTTCCAGCGAGGGTTCACGGGTGCGGCTCTGCGGCTCATCCCCACGGCCATCCGCAATTTCGAAGAATTGAACTTGCCGCCTATCCTGGCAGAGTTCTCGGCGCGGCCGCAGGGGTTTTTTCTCGTCGTCGGGCCCACCGGCCACGGCAAGACCACTACGCTTGCGGCAATGGTGGATCATATTAACCATACGCGCACCGACCACGTCATCACCATCGAGGATCCTATTGAATATCTTTTCACCTCGGACCGCGCCATCATTGATCAGCGCGAGGTAGGCATGGACACCCAGAGTTTCCATCGCGCACTGAAGTCAATGTTCCGCGAGGATGTGGATGTTGCCATGATCGGCGAGATGCGGGATGCCGAAACCATGGCCACTGCCGTTACCGCCGCTGAAACGGGGCATCTGATCTTCTCAACGCTCCACACGAATAATGCCGCCCAAACCATTGATCGTATTATTGACAGCTTCAGCGCGCATCAGCAGTCCCAAATACGTTCGCAGCTGTCGTCCACCCTCATTGGCATTGTCTCCCAGCGGCTCATCCCGCGGGTTTCGGGCGGTCTCATCCCCGCGGTGGAGGTCCTGATCGCCACGCCGGCCGTTCGTAATCTCATTCGCGAAGGCAAAACCCATGAGATAGATCTTGTCATTGAAACGAGTTCGGATCAGGGTATGGTCAGTTTGAACCGATCGCTGGTGGACCTGGTGCGGAGAGGTGAGATAACGCTTGAGGAGGCCTCGTTGTACTCGTTGAATCCTTCCGAACTGGCTTCGTTCATGCGCCGCTAGAATATGCAGTTTAACTACAAAGCCAGGACTTCCCAGGGCGAAGCGCGTTCCGGCGTGATAGAAGCGCGGAGTATGGACGTGGCGGTTGAAACACTGCAGCGCTCCAATCTCATCGTCACCGAGATCCGTCCCGTGGGGCGAACATCACTCCTCTCCACGAAGATAAAATTCTTTGACCGGGTGAAACAGCGCGACCTCGTGATCTTTTCGCGTCAGCTCGCCACGCTCTTTCAGGCCAAGATACCTGTTACGCAGTCCCTCCGCACGCTTGCGGCGGAGACCGAAAGCAGTGGTCTTCGGGATTCCACCGGACAGATCCTTGAGGATGTCTCGGGAGGATCTTCGCTGTCCCAGGCCATGGGGCGCCACCCCGATGTGTTCTCCCGTTTCTATATCAGCATGGTGCGGGCCGGCGAGGAATCGGGGAAGCTCGAGGAAGTGTTTTCGTATCTGGCCGACTACCTCGAGCGCAGCTACGCGCTCATCTCTAAAGCCCGGAACGCGCTCATGTATCCGGCGTTCGTATTCGTGGCTTTCATCGGCGTCATCATCGTTATGCTGGTGGTGGTTATTCCTCGCCTAACGTCCATATTCACCGAACTGGGGCAAGGCGTACCCTTTTATACGCGCGTCGTTATCGGCATCTCGACAGTCCTCCAGCAGTGGGGCATCCTCCTCCTTATTCTTTTTGCTATCGCCGCGCTTGTTGCCTGGCGCTATGCTCGCACCGAGCCGGGACAACTGTTCTTCGACAGTATGAAGATCCGTTTGCCCCTTATTGGCGGCCTCCTGAAAAAAGTGTATCTCACGCGCCTTGCCGATAATCTTTCCACGCTCATTGTAGCCGGCATTCCCATTATCCGGGCGCTGGAGATCACCGGTGACGTAGTGGCCAACCGCATGTATCAGCGCATTATCAATGACGCCACCGAATCGGTAAAAGCGGGCAATACCATAAGTGCGTCCTTCGAAAAGTTTCCTGAAATTCCTCCGCTCATTACCCAGATGATCCGGATCGGCGAGGAATCGGGCAAGCTCGATTTTATCCTCAAAAGCGCGGCCGGGTTCTATCAGCGTGATGTGGACAATCTGCTCGAGAATTTCGTTTCCCTGATCGAGCCCGCGCTTATCATTTTTCTCGGCCTGGGCGTCGGCGTGCTTGTTGCGGCCGTACTGGTCCCGCTCTACAATCTATCCTCGATACTTTGATGTTATCCACAAACCCCTTTCTCCCGCTCGAACGGGCGGCTATACTAAAAGAGTCGAATCCAAACCCTATATTCTAGAAAACCAATGCTTCCACTCGCAAAAATCCCGCGTTCAGGCGGCAGGAGCCAAGCTCTCGGCTTTACCCTGATCGAGCTTTTGGTCGTGATCGCCATTATCGGTATCCTAGCCTCTATAGTACTTGCATCCTTGAACAGCGCACGGAGGAAATCCCGTGATGCGCGCCGCGTAGCGGACATTAAGCAGCTGCAGTTGGCGCTGGAACTCTATTTTGACGCCAATATCGCGGCCTATCCGGCAGCACTCTCATCGCTCGCGCCGACCTATATTCCCATTGTCCCGAACGACCCTTTGGGCGGCGCGTATAACTACGTCGGCTGCGGCACTGCATATCACATCGCCGCCGGCATTGAGGAGCAAACGAATCCGGCCCTCCAATCCGACCGCGACGCCAACGTCAATACGGTCTGCGGTACGGATGCTATCAACGGTACGCTTGAAACCAACAATTCCACTGCCGCGTGTGCGGTAGGGACAGGCCGCTCCTGCTACGACGTGGCGCCGTAGCCGCTTCGTCGCCGCGTTCGCCCCCGCATGGCTGGGATAGCGATTCTTACCTGGCTTGCTCTTGTCGGGCTCGCGGTGGGAAGTTTTCTTGGCGTGGTGATCCGGCGCTCCGGCGCGCCCTCGGGCATGATCCTCGGGCGTTCGCGCTGTCCCTCCTGCAGGCGGACCCTCGAATGGTTCGAACTTCTCCCGGTGCTGTCGTTTTTGGCGCAGGGGGGGCTCTGCCGTTCCTGCCGGCGCCCCATTTCGCTTTTTTACCCGGCCATAGAGGTTATCACCGCCGTTCTCTTTGTGGCGCTGGGCAGAGCGGCGCTTGCCGGGATCCTGCCGCCGCCGCCGTTCGTATCAATGGCATCCGGTGATCCGGGAACATTTGGGGAAATAGCAGGATGGTTGCTGTACTATGCATTTTTTGGGGTTGTGGCGATCATTGTTTCTTTTCATGACTTCGAGCGCCGGTTGATCCCGCTGGTGCCGGTGCAGATGCTGGTTGTTGTAGGGGTTAGTGCCGAATTTGCGGGGTTGCTGAAACGGGGAGATATTTTTTCCCTACTCCCGGTTGTTCTCGTTGCCGGCGGAGCGTTCGCTCTTTTCTGGTCGCTCTGGTTTTTTTCGCGCGGGCGTGCCATGGGGCGCGGGGATGCCGATGTTGCGCTGGCCATTGGCCTCTATCTCGGACCGGCGAGCGCGGCATGGGCATTCTTATTGGCCTTTTGGTTCGGCGCGGCCGGGGGTATGCTATTGGTACTGACGCGCCGGCTTGGCCTCAAAAGCCGTATTCCATTTGCGCCATTTCTTTTCGGCGGGGCACTCGTCTCTCTTTTCATTGGTACTTCTTGGGGGGCATTGAATCCTTTCCTGTATGTCTTTTAGACGGATACTTCAGCAACATCATAATGGGTATTGGGTTATTGTCGTGGGGGGTTTTTTGGGCGCGGTAGCACTGATTTTTTTCCAGAATGATGCTTTTTATCGGGATTTTACCGGATACTTTACCTTATCTCCTCCACCGCCGGCTCGTCAGTTCCGAAGCGCACGCGTAACTATCGACTTTGGGAACGGCACCAAGCGCGCGTTTGAGGGCGAATCGCAAGCCGGCATGACCATTCTTTCAGCACTCCGCCTCTCGGGCGATACGGGACGGTTCAAAATCGCGACCGATGAGCGCGGGGCCATTCTATCCATTGCCGGCGTACGGAACGCTCTTGGTAAGCGGTGGCGGGTTTATCGCAACGACTCGATGGTCCAAGACCTCCCCGGCCATATTGGTGTTGCGGCCGGTGACCGGATCACGCTCCGGTACGAGTAACCGCTGGGCGGAGTACCCTATGCTGCCACCGCTTCCGCCGAGGCGGATTTTTTCGTACGATAGGGCTACTGTGGGAGGGAGGATGATAAGAGCAAAAAGCAAAGAGCAAAAGGGAAAGGTATGGTGGCCCCGACGGAACGTCGGGGCATCCAAACCTTTTACCTTTTACTTTTTATCTTTTACTTTTGCGCGAAGGCGTGATGGTTTTACCCCCCCACCAGAAAGTCATAGGCGTAAGGCCGCGGTGGGGGGGTTTACCATGGTTGAAGTAGTCGTTATGCTCGCCATGCTGACTCTGGTTGGCGGTATTGTGCTGGCAAGTTTTCCCCGGCTTTCCCAGCGCATCCACCTCCAACGCGTCAACCAGCAGGCCGCGCTCGGTCTCCGGAGAGCACAGAACATGGCTTTTGCCGTACGGCAGGTGGACACCGCGGCCGGGCGGGTTATTCCGCCCGCATATGGAGTGTATTTCAATCGCAATGCGCCGAATTCTTACCTCGTCTTTGCTGATCTCCGCGGGCAGTCGGGAACAAACGATGGAATATATCAGGCGGCCACCGACGTGGTGGTGGAAACCGTTACGCTTGATCCCGGCGTCCGGATAGGGCAGCTTATTTCGGACGTCGGCGGCGGCAACCAGCTCCAGGACGTCATAAACATCTCTTTTTCCGTGCCCGAAGCGCGCATGTCCATTGCGAATGCTTCCGGGTTGGTAGGAGAGTCGGCCGAGATCTTTTTTACTGGCGCACTGAATGCGACCAAGAGCGTTCTGGTGCGTACTTCCGGACAGATACGAGCGCAATAGGCGTGTGAAATCACAAATGACAAGCACCAAATCACAAGCAAATTCCAAGCACCAAGCACCAAATCACGGACAATTTGTAATTTGTAATTTGGAATTTGGATATTTGCGGTCAGGTTTTACTCTTCTCGAGACCATCGTAGCGCTTGCACTTATCGTGTCGGCTCTTACGGGGCCCTTTGCGCTGGCCAGCCGCGGCATCTTCGGGGCCAAGTTCTCGCGGAGCAAGATAATCGCCTTGAACCTTTCCCAAGAGGGGGTCGAGCTTATTCGTCAGATGCGGGAGAATAACGTTCTTTCGGGGGCCCAATGGCGAGGGTTGTCGGGGACGTGCGGAGCGCGCTGTACGCGGCTCCAGGACGGTTCCTATCAACCGGATGTATATACGAGCGCGTCGGGCTCCACACCGCCGTTGAGCTCGAATGCGCCGCTCCTCTTTGACGAAACAAGCGGGCTCTATAGCCAGACGAGCGGCACGGCTACTCTTTTTACCCGCGTGGTGGATATTTCTACGCCGTCCGCGGATCAAATGCGGGTGCTCTCCACGGTCAATTGGATCGAGTCGGGCATTCCTCGCCGCATCCAGCTGGAGGTGGCGCTATACAACTGGCAATAGCGATATGAAGCACGAAGCACGAAGCACGCCTTCGTCCCGAGCTCGGGCCGAGGGGAAGCACGAAATAAACGGCGGATTTAAAATCTCAAAAT
Organism: uncultured Candidatus Saccharibacteria bacterium; assembly: GCA_964365675.1. Taxonomy (GTDB): domain Bacteria; phylum Patescibacteriota; class Minisyncoccia; order Sungbacterales; family SURF-37; genus JACQMJ01. The sequence goes on from CAYIQX010000010.1 coordinate 11,693, forward strand.
TGTTTCGGATTTCGCCCGTTCGGCAAGCGCAGGGCGTCCGGAGCGAGAGTCGAAGGACGGATCTCGGATTTCGAGATTTCCCGCAAGGATTTACCTTGCTGGAAATGGTCGTTTCATTCGGCATTTTTTCCGTGGTCATCATCACGGCCGTGGGCGCAGTCATCGCCATCAATAATGCCCAGGTGAAAGCGGCGAATATTCAAAATATTCAGGACAATCTCCGCTTTGGGCTTGAGTCCATGACCAAGGAGATCCGCACCGGCAAGAATTTTTTGCCCGCCGGCGGGAACGCCCCGGCCTATACCGCGCTTACCTTTGTTCGCAGTGATGGCGCCCCGATAACCTATTGCGTGGCCGGTCAAGCGCTCCGGAAACTGACCGGGAGCGGGGATTGCACGACGGCGTCCGCAGTCACGAGTGACGCCGTCATCATCGAGCAACTGGTGTTCTATGTCATCGGCCAGGCCGCAGGGGCGGCCGACGGACAGCCACGCATCACGGTGTCGCTCCGCGCGCGCTCCCGTGACGCTCGATTGGCCACGACGTTCCGTTTGCAGACCACGGTGCTCCAAAGAGAACGAGACCGGTGACGTATGAAATTCCAAATTACCAGCAGCAAATCACAAACGTCGGATCATAAACGGTTTGGGATTGGGAATTTTGGATTTGGAATTTCCCGGCGCGCAGCGCCGGGTATTACCCTGCTCCTCGTAGTACTCGTGCTTTCGGCACTGCTTTCCATTTCGCTCGGTATTCTTGATGTTGTCCTCGGCGAATTCCGCATTTCCGGCGAGATCACGGACTCGTTCGTGGCGCTCTACGCCGCTGATCAGGGCATTGAGCAGATACTCTATAGTGATCGGGTGGCGAACTCCATCTGTCCCGGCAGTGGCTCCTGCTCCTATGGGCCGGTGACCACGCCGCTTGCCAACGGCTCCTGTTATACCCTGCGGATGAATCGCGGCGGCTCGAACACGATCGTGGTAGCGACGGGGGAGTACCGATGTGCCAGCCCGGTTCTCTCGGTCAAGCGGGCATTTGAGGCCACCTATACCCGCTCGGCGACTTCTACGCCGCCGCCCGCGCCTCCGCCTGCTCCTCCACCGGCACCTCCTCCCCCACCACCGCCTCCGTCGCCTCCGCCGCAGGTCATTTTGACCGACAACTTCGGGACGGGTTCGAGCGTGAACGACATTCCCGACTGGGAAGAGGAGGATAACGACAACAATGCCGACGCCCAGGCACGGGAGCCGGGGAGCGGCGATGATACCGCTTCCCCGGAGGGAGGGCGCTTCGCGGCCATAGGCGGCGACGAATGGATCTGCCGTTCGGTAGCGGCTTCCGGCTTCAACACGCTCGTTCTCGCGTACTACTGGCGCGGCGACTCCGATGCCGAAGCTGGTGAAACCGGCGTGGCGGAGCATCGCACCGGCGGTTCATGCGATTCAAGCTCCGGGTGGACGAATGCCGCTTCGCACGAGCTCGATGCCGGAAACACCAACTCAAGCGCGTGGAGTTTGCTCCAGTCGCTCGGCTTGCCCTCGGGTCTGAATAACATATCCTTTTTCCTCCGCTTCCGTAATACCGCCAATTCGGGCAATGAGGATTTTCGCATCGACGCGGTGACCATTACCGGCATTCCGAATTAATCTGCCATCCCATGCGCTTTTCCGAACTCGCCCGGTATCTGCAGCAACTCGAAGCAACATCTTCGCGTAATGACATTACGCGACTCCTTGCCGATCTCTTCGGGAGGACCGGAGCGGGCGAGATCGGCAAGGCCTGCTATCTACTCCTGGGGGAACTCGTGCCGGCGTATCGCGGTATTGAGTTCAACATCGCCGAGAAGATGATGCTCCAGGTCATTGCCCGGGCCTATGGCCGCGATCCGGATGAGGTAAGCCGGCTCTATAAGCGGGAGGGCGACCATGGCAATATCGCCTACCTTTTTGCGGGGAAACAAGCTACCCACCGCGGTGCGGCCCTCGACATCAGCGCCGTCTATGAACGCCTGCTTGCCATTGCGGAGCATGCCGGCATGGGCAGCCAGGAACGAAAAGTTACCGGGTTCGCGGACCTGCTTTCAGCGCTTGACCCGCTGTCGGCAAAATTCGTCGCCCGCATTCCGGTAGGGAAGCTCCGCCTTGGGTTTTCCGAGATGACCATTCTTGACGCGCTTTCGGTCATGCTGGTCGGCGACAAATCGGCGCGCCGGCGCATCGAGGCCGCCTATAACATCACGGCCGACATCGGAGCACTGGCCCTGCGCCTGAAAACCCGCGGACTTTCTTCGCTCACTCGTCTCGCAGCAACGCCGGGCATCCCCATCCGGCCGTCGCTGGCCGAACGCTTACGCACCGTGGAGGACGTCATCGTAAAAGCGGGGCCGGTCGTGGCCGTTGAGCCGAAACTCGACGGCTTCCGCACCCAGATCCATGTCTGGCAGAATGGACGCTCCCGGCGGGTGGCGCTTTTTTCCCGGAATCTCGAGAATACGACGGCCATGTTCCCGGAGATCGCTCGCGCCGCGAAGTCCTTGAAAATAAAAAGCGTAATTCTCGATGCCGAGGCCATCGGCTTTAATGCCAAAACCGGCGCGTATGCGCCGTTCCAGGAAACAGCCCAGCGCAAGCGAAAGCACGATATTGAAGCATTCGCGAAGAAAATCCCACTGGTGGGCCTGGTATTTGATGTTCTCTATCTGAACGGAAAATCCCTTCTTTCTTTGTCCCAGAGGAAGCGGCGAAAAATACTTGAGCATCTCTTCCGGGAAGATGCATCCGAGGGGGTACTTCGTATTGATCCACAGCGGATAACCGATGATCCAAACGTCATTGCCGCCGAACTTGACGCGAACGTAAAAAGGGGGCTCGAGGGGCTGGTGGTGAAAAATCTCGGCTCGCCGTATCAGGCGGGTAGCCGAGGATTCCACTGGATAAAACTCAAGGCCACTATGGCGGCGCTTGAAGGCCTCCGGGCGGGCCCCCCCACCAAAAGTTCTGGTGGGGGGGCGGGCAAAAGGCATGGCATGATGCAGTTGCCCGATACCATTGACTGCGTCGTGATGGGCGCCTACAAAGGGAGGGGCAAGCGGGCCGGTTTCGGGGTGGGGGGGTTCCTTATTGGCGTACGAGCCGGTGAGCGCTACTATTCGCTCTCGCGCCTGGGCAGCGGTCTTTCGGACGAGCAATTTCGTGAAATGAATATCCGCGTCGGTAAACTCCAGAGCGGGAGTCCGCCGAAGGAATATGTTCTACTAAAGGATGTGGCGCCGGACATTTGGGTGAGGCCGAAGCTGGTTGTGGAGATCCTGGCCGACGAGATATCGCTCTCGTCTCGGTACACCGTCGGTCGGAAGGGGGAGGAGCGAACTGCCCCTACGCGCCGGGGCGGGCTTCGCCCAGCGGGGCGAGGCTATTCGCTTCGTTTCCCCCGGCTCGTTCGCTTTCGGGATGATAAAGATCCTGATGAGGCGACAACCGTGGCGGAAGTGGCGCATATGTATAAATTACAGCGGCGGAGATAGTCATGCGTATCACCACAGAGGAAGTGGCGCACATCGCGCGCCTTAGTCGGATCGAATTGAACTCGCAAGAGCACGCAGCATTCGAGGATGAACTCTCGGCGATTTTGGATTTTGTCGCCAAATTGAATGAGGTTTCTACCGCCAACAGCGAGCCCATAACCGGCGGCGCGGAGCTTATGAATATCACGCGCGAGGATGAAGTTTCCGGGGAAAGTCCGGTTCCTAGTGACGGCGCGCTCGTCGCGGCCGCCCCCGGGAAACGCAGTGGCTACATTGCAGTAAAAGCGGTATTCGACCGGGAAGTATGAAGCAGGAAGCAGGAAGCATGCTTCGTGCTTCCTGATTCTTGATTCGAGGCGTCCATTCCTATGACAAACGCTTTATCGCATACCATCACCGAAGCGGCGGCCGCACTCCGCAGGCGCGAGTTCTCCGCCGAGGAGCTTACCCGTTCCTACCTTGATGCTATTCAAAAAGAGGACCCCGACCTGCATGCCTACCTTGATATATATGCCGCGGAGGCGATGCATGAGGCCGGGCAAGCCGACCGGATGCTCCGCGAGAACGAAAACGCCTCGCCGCTTCTTGGCATTCCGGTTGCCCTGAAAGACAATATTCTCATCCAGGGGCGGCGCGCCACGGCCGGCTCGAAGATCCTGCAGAACTACATTGCCTCGTATGACGCCACGGCGGTGCGGAAGCTTAGGGAGCAGGGCGCGGTCTTTCTCGGGAAAACCAACCTTGATGAATTTGCCATGGGCTCCTCCA
>CAYIQX010000011.1:0-14802 GCA_964365675.1 uncultured Candidatus Saccharibacteria bacterium
AGAGCTCGGGAGTGCGGGCAAGAAGCACGAGCATCTCGATCCGCCGATGATTGGCGAATCCCTTCACGATCCGTTCCAGTTGTCGTGGCCTTTGCATATGGCTAGTGTAGCATGCGTTCAATCTATTCTCAAATTCTTAAGAATTTTAGAATAGATTGATTTGAATGTATAAAGACTTCGGGGTATCATGCAATATTATTGGGGAGTGGTGTAACTGGTAACACGTCGGCCTTTGAAGCCGAAGATTCTAGGTTCGAGCCCTAGCTCCCCAGCCATCCTGTGACCCCTACCGGGAGGGGCAGGGCGTATGAGAAAATACAATAAAAAAAGTTATGGAAACAAATCCTGAGGAAAAAATAAATCAGGAAAGGTGGTATGTCCTAAGGGAGATACGCGAAAAATTTTTACGTACAAAGAAAGGGTCACCGATACACTATACGATTCACCATAATTTTGTTGGAGGAGATGGTCCCACCTCCGAAAACGAAGCGCATACCTTGGGAAAATTGGAGGAGCTTGGGGTCATCAAGATTTCAGAGAGAAAGATGGATCTAGAGGATCGTGAACTATTCGAGTTAGAGGTCATTGAACCAAACTTCGGAGACCTCTACTCTAAATACGAAAAAATTTTCTCGGCTATTCTCAAACCAGTGCCGGAGAGGGTCGGGATAAAAAACCTAACGAACTCCGATTCTGGTAAGCCGAAGGCTTCTAAATATTTTAAGCACCCAGTACTGGTAGCTGTCGTTACTGGTATCTTTGTAGTAATCGCCGCATTTATTCAGACTCCCCAGTGGTTTAATTTCAGAAAAAAGGGTGAAGGAAGCGAAAGCTTGACAACTGAATCTCGAACAAATAATACTCCGGCTGATAGTCTGCGAGGGCTTGAAGCTCTAGAAACTGGTAAGAAAATCAGTGACCTGCCAAACAGTGTGTACTTCTATGCCACGGCGCAGGATATCGTTTTCGAGGTGCAGGATCCAGCACGTGATTGGATAGATGTACGTAATAACAAGTTCGATGACAACTTTGAAGTCCAAAAGGTAAACGGTCGTTACTACTTCATCGGCTACATCAGCGATGATGTGTATTCAGAATTAGGAAGCCTGGGCAAGAAAAATCTTTACGGAATAGTTTTTCCTTATTCATGGGGTGGAGCGAGGAAAATCATCGGAGTCCCTTTTGATGCAATTTATACTATTAGCTGGAGGAGAATTAATATCGATGAACGAAAGACGATGGGTATTTTAGAAGTTGGTTTTCGCGAGGTAACTACAGAGGTACGTTTTCATTGAGAGAATCACCCTTTACGCGTCCGAGAGCGTCGAAATACGCTTTGATCATCCAACTCGGAAATTTGAAGTTTGAGCCGGTGACGGAGTGCTTGGATTTGGTTGCCGATCCGGTAGCCGATGCGCTCCGATCAAATCCCGAACTGGCGCAGGCGATTGGCGTTGCGGAAATTGACCCCGGTGTTTCGGATACCGCGAGCTTTTGCGAGCGCTACCAGGTCGGGGCGGAGTTCGCGGCAAACTGCGTCATTGTCGAGGGACGGCGCGGGGAGGAACGGCATCTGGCCGCCTGCGTGATTCTCGCCACCACCCGCGCTGACGTAAACGGCGTTGTCCGAAAAACGCTTGATTATAAGAGGGCATCATTCGCGCCGATGGAAAAAGCCGTTCTCGAATCCAAGATGGAACCCGGCGCCATTACCCCTATCGGCCTGCCGGCCAGCTGGCCGATTCTCGTTGATTCGGCAGTTGCCGCAACCGAGTACGCCATCATCGGCAGTGGGGTAAGGAAATCCAAGCTCGCTCTCCCCGGCGCCATTTTCGCCAAACTCCCCGGCGTGCAAGTCATAGAGGGCCTCGGCCGCACGCCTACCCCTACTAACGAAGTACGAGTCAATGGGAATACGGCATGAGTCAAAGAAGCCGGGAACTCCAAGAAAAAAAGCTGCAGGAGATCGAGAATGTTGATCCATATCGCAGGCGGCTGGCCGGTTTCCGGTACACCGTTCTTCCCAAGGTCTATCCGGGCGGGACTGATACGGCGCTCCTCTGCGATGCGATTGACATCAAGAAAGGGGAGGACGGCTGGGATATAGGCACAGGGACGGGTCTCGTTGCGCTCAAGATGAAGCAAAAAGGAGCGAAGTATGTTCTCGCCACCGATAAGAGTCCCAAGGCGCTCAGGAACGCGAAGTTGAACAGCCGAAATTTGAAGCTGAAACTGGATGTTCGGCAGGCGGACGTCTTTGGTGGTATAAAGAGACGATTCGACGTCATAACGTTTAATCCGCCTTTTACCGACCGCGCTCCGCAAAAACTCTACCAAATTATGTTTTGGGATCGGGGGAACAGGGCGACGCGTGCTTTCTTCTCTGGATTGCGGCGCCACTTGAAGAAAAATGGCAGGGCATTCGCCTGCTGGTCCTCGTTCGGGACAAAGCACCTATTGGGGAAGTTAGCCAAGGCGAACAAACTCAAAATCACCCCTCTTCAAAGAAAGCTCGGAAGCGATAAGTTATATTACGATGTGTTTAAAGTAACCCCGACCGGGACCCCTCGCTAAGGAGAGGGAAGCCATTCTCAAAAGCGTTGTAACGGTCTTACCTCGGGAGGTTCGCGACCGGGGGTGCCAGAGAAGCTGCGCACCCGACCGAGGCGGGTCGGGACTTCCGGAGTATCGGTTCGTCAAGGAATGAGTTAAGTGGGCTTTATGAATAGGGGCACGAAATACGAGCTCGTAAACAATGCTATCAACCGTGCTAAATCCGGACTTAATTTTTTGGAAGAGTGTCTCAAGTGTTTTCATACGGGCGGAACTGATTCAGCATACTCTAGGTCTCTATATATAATATTCTCCTATAGTTTCGAATTGATTCTGAAGAGTAGCCTGATACTTAGAAGAAATGAGACCGAAAAAGAAAAACTTCTTAAAGGGATTAACTCGCATGACCTCGAAAAGTTATCTGAAGAGCTTTCTTCGGAGGCTCTAGGTGGTATAGGCATAAAGAAGATTCAGAAAATGAGAGACCCCGATTTTATCAGGTACGAAGTTGGAACGACTGATGGTAGGAAAATTATCGTCGATGACTTAGTGAATGTTCGATACGATTTCGAAAAATACGCGCTACGCCCCATTGATCCAAGCGAATCCCAAAGGATGAGAGATGAGATAGAAATATTTCGAGGAATGGTACGCAGAGTTATGGAAGAAAATGGAAACAGTAACCTTTAAGGAGAGTGACGAGATACGAGAGAGAGCGGAGCAGCTATTTGCCGAACAAAAGGAAAAGCTCTCCCGTTTGATTCCTGGCGCGGACATCCAGCATATCGGCGGTACTGCCGTACCTGGTCTACTTACCAAAGGCGATATCGACATTAATGTTCGGGTAAGAGAGGAAGATTTCTCTGGAGCAGTTCGAATTTTGAAAGAACATTATTCAATCAATCAACCTGAAAACTGGACCAATACTTTCGCAAGCTTCAAAGACGATACATCTTTTGCTTTGCCGCTCGGTATTCAAGTTACCGTCACTGATTCTTCTGATGATTATTTTCTAGAGCATCGGGATGCTTTACTAAGTAATCCTGCGCTTGTTGAAGAATTTAATGAGTTGAAAAGAAAATTCGGCGGAAAAGATATGGACAGCTATCGCAGTGCCAAGGGCCAATTCTTGAAAAACATCTCGACCGAGACCCCTCACTAAGAGGAGGGAGACAACCCCGAAAGACCCAAGTATGAAACTGATAAAAACAATCCGCGATGCTGACCTCGGCATGGATGTTCCGGAGCCCGCGGCCTACGAGGAGCGAAAAGCGGCACGGGCCGTTGTATTTGATACCCACGGGAAGGTTGCGCTCCTCAACGTGACCAGAAGGCACTACCACAAACTCCCTGGCGGCGAGATAGAAAAAGGCGAAAGCATTGAGGCCGCAGTGAAGCGGGAGGCGCTGGAGGAAATTGGCTGTTCGATTGAGAATCTCCGCGAGCTCGGGATAGTAGAGGAATACCGCAACAAGCTTGGGCTGCACCAAATCTCTTACTGTTTTTTTGCCGGCGTAGCTGGCGAAAAGGGCGCACAGCGCCTCGAGGCAGAAGAGATAGCCGACGGGCACGAGCCTGTGTGGCTCGGCATTGAGCAGGCCATTCAAATCCTAGAAAGCGAATCCGGCGTTGAGAACTACGAGGGAAAATTTATCAGAGTGCGCGACCTCGCGTTTCTCGAAGCGGCAGCCGGTCTATGAAGTGGAATCTAGCGATGGAAACTTCTCAATACTGGGATAAAAAGCTAGAGAAGTACGCCACCGCTGACTGGGCGAATGCTCCTTCACTTTTTGCCGAGTGGGCCATTTCACTTTTCCCTCCGGCGGGGATGTTTCTTGAACTCGGGGCGGGGCATGGACAGGATTCAAGGTTTTTCGCTGAAAAGGGCTACAAGGTTATTTCGACAGATTTTTCTAAGGCCGGTCTAGAATACAATCGCGCAAAACTCCCGCCCGAGCTGGAAAAACAGGTATCCATTCAGCTCATAGATATTGCAGAGCCGCTGCCTTTTGGCGATGGAGTGTTTGACGTTGTCTACTCCCATTTGGCGCTTCACTATTTTGACCATAAAACCACCGAGAGTATTTTCCGCGAAGTTCATCGCGTGCTGAAAGCAGGCGGAATTTTGGCTTTACTGTTAAACTCGACGAGTGACCCGGAGTATGGGCAGGGGATAAAAATCGAAGATGACCTGTTTGAGATAGAAGGCATACAGAAGCGGTATTTCAGCATCGATTCGATTCGTCTCTATGCGAGTGATTTTCGGGAGATTGTCGCAGACAACAAAGGCGAAACGTACAAGGATCGGGCAAAAGGCACGGAATATCTTATTAGGTCTATCGGGCGTAAATAGTGACCCCTACAGAGACCCCTCGCTAAGAGTAGTTCGACTTGGCTCACTACTGGTCCGCTCAGGGCACGAAAACGCTGTAACTTGTCATGAGCTTGTGGTTCGATGCGACTCACCATGGTGAGCTTGTCGAATCCATCGAATGACGGCCTTGCCTCGGGAGGTTCGCAACCGGGGGTGCCAGCCAGTATCAAAACGCCGCCGACCTGGCGGCGTTTAGCAAGCAAACCAGTTTTACAGTGCAGGAACTGGTATTTTTCGATTCCCAATCTCAATGCGCAGCTGTTTGTTATTTGTCAGGAACCAGCTCGACGCATTGAGAATTTCAATACCGCGGATGGCGCCCTTTGCATCAAGATCAATCAGAACATCGCGAGCGACTCTCTTGGTCCTCGTGATTTTTGCGTTTTTCGCCATGATGTAGAACGCGTCGGCTTTGTTGTCGTAACTAATCTTCATAGTATGCGGTGATGATTGTTCTAACCTCTTTATGAACTTCAAATATGACTACTAGCGTTCTATCCTTGACTTTCTTTCTTGATTCAATTGCGCCACTCGGGCTCACTGCGGTTCTCGTCGGATTCTCAATCACGGACTTCACGTCGCGATATCTTATTTTCCGCTCTCTACAGCGCTGTCGTGCATGCGCGCTAAACTCAAATCTCATGCGATGTATCTCGGTTGGTAAGTTTCGGCTAGTATAGCGAGCGTACCTTATTATACGGTAAAATTCAACCGAAGAGTACCAAGGAGTACTTGCGGAACTCTCGGAAACGCTAAAACCGACCCTCTACCGAGACCCCTTGCTAAGGGAAGGGAAGGCGACCCAGAGCGTTCTAATGGCTCCGAGGCCGATCCCGCCTCTTGACGCGCGTTCCATCCAGAGTATATACTCCGGATATATGGAGAAAACATTGCTCAACATCAAGACCGACCAGAAGCTAAAGCGCGACGCTCAAAAAGTGGCGCGGGAACTTGGACTTCCACTCGGGACCATCGTCAATAGCTATCTGAAGGAACTGGTCCGAGAGAAGCGCGTGGTATTTTCCTCACCGCCGGTTCCGAACGCTCGTACCGAGCGCCTTTTGCGGAGCATCGCCCGTGACCGAAGCCGCAGAGGAAGCCGTGGGCCGTTTCGCTATGAGGAAGCCATTCGCTATCTGGATGCGTTATGAGAGTTCGCTTCCATCGGAATTTCGATCGGCGCTATCGAAAACTGCCGGCTAAGATTAAAAATCAATTCAAGAAGCGGCTCAAGGTTTTCCTCGAGGATCCGTTTGACCCCGTATTACGCAATCACGCCCTCCACGGGGAGTGGCGGCAATTTCGGAGCATCAATGTGACGGGATATTTTCGCGCCGTCTACCGGATGCTCGGTAATGGTGTTGCCGAGTTCGTTCATATCGACACGCACGGCAATTTGTATTGATCGCTCGACCCTGCTTCAGACCGACCCCTACCGAGACCCCTTTCAGGGGAGAAGGAGGCCGCCCTCAAAAACCCTCTAACGGCCTTGCGGGCCGGGGTCCTCGCCTGCGCCAAGGCTTCGGCAGGCAGGCGCAACCGCAAGTACCAACTATGCGCAAGCAATTCAAACAAAAGAAGCATAGTTGCGGCCTCTGTAAGCCGCATAAGGTCGGATGGTGTTCGAGATGGAAAGCGAAGGACGCTGCATTATTGAGGGAATTTGAGAGAGAAGAGCGATTTGCTATCTACACCGCATAGTATGCCGCAGCAGAAAATCATTGGCCGTCTGGAGAAGCGATGCGCGGTTTGCGGGAGGCGCATGCGCGTCATCCTCTATCGCAAGGGGACGTACCGTGGCGGCCACTACTTCGGAAAGTGGCCGCTCTACCGGAAGCGCGAGATACAAAAGACCCTCGCCGCTGGTACGCGGAAATCCAAAATGGGCGATCTGGTGGTTGAGGTCCTCAAGAAAAATCCCAGACCCTACCAGCACATCGAATACTGGGAATGTCCGAGGTGTTATTGGCGGTAGCTGCATTGCACATGCGGGCGGTCGGTTTTTTTGATTTATTGCCCGTTTTATGGGATGCTGAGGGTATGCCAGACGGACTGGAACAAATAAAGAAAACGGTTACCCCCCTCCTGGAGGAGAACGATGTTTCGTTCGCCGCTGTTTTCGGTTCCCATGCGCGGGGCGAAGCGGGCCCCGAGAGCGACATTGATCTCGTAGTCCGGTTTGCAAAACCAAAGAGCTTATTTGATCTTGTTCGCTTAGAGCGGTCACTTGCCGAGGCAATGCGGAAGAAGGTTGACCTACTCACGGAAAAATCCATAAGCCCGTATTTGAAGGACCGAATCCTCCGTGAATCTATCGTGCTCTATGGAACGCGATGAGGTATACCTCCGGCACATCCGTGATGCCATCGCCGCCATTGAGGAGTATGCGGGCAGTGTTACCTTTGAGGCATTTTCCGAGAGTCGATTGCTTAAGGACGGCGTGATACGCGAGCTCGAGATTATCGGCGAGGCAACGAAGAATCTATCTTCAGCATTCAAGGACAGGCACCCGGAGGCGCCGTGGCGGGATATTGCCGGCATGCGGGACAAACTCATTCATGAGTATTTCGGCGTGGATGCCGAAGCGGTCTGGAACACCGTCAAAAGCGATCTCCCAAAGTTGAAGGAACAAATCGACACTCTGCTCCGCAGGTAATCCCGCTCGTCGCGAAACGGATTGTGCCCCTGGCTCGGCAGCCGTCTTGTGACGCCTACCGAGACCCCTTTGCTAAGGAGAGGGAAGGCGCTCTCACCCTTCGACTGGTTCGACGTGGCTCACCACTGGTCCGCTCAGGGCGAGAAAGCGTTGTAACCTGTCATGAGCTTGTGGTTCGATGTGACTCACCACGGTGAGCCTGTCGAATCCGTCGAATGACGGTCTTATGGGCCGGGGTCTGCAACGGGGGATGCCGGCACAAAATTATGGACACTACCAATGAGTTCTCCTTCGTATTAAAACCTTCAGAACACGGCATTGGCGTTTTTGCCGCGCATGGCATCAAGGCGGGGACATTTCTCCGATTATTTGGAGATGATGAACATCCAGAAGAAAGCAGGATGCTTCGCAAGGAAGATGTCCCGGAGTTGTTCCGGCACTATTGCATGGAACGGGGTTCGCAACTATCTTGTCCTGATGACTTTGGCGGGATGAAAATTGGGTGGTATCTGAATCACTCTCGAACTCCCAATGCCGTGCATCGTAACTGGGAATACTACGCGATTCGCGATATTGCCGCCGGTGAAGAAGTTCTTATTGACTATAACTCGCTTGGTGAGCCGGAAGAATCTAAAGAAGGTTACTATCGCGCATAATAGGCCCCACCGAAACTGCTCGCTACGCCATGACCGAAGCTATGAAAATTCTCAAAAGCGATCCGCGGTTTCGTCCGCTTATTCAAACGCATGGCCGGCCGGATTTGGAGCGCGGCAAAAATCCATTTCAGGCGCTGGTCCGCGCCATTATTTACCAGCAGATCTCGGGGAAGACGGCTTCCGCAATTCTCGTCCGATTCATAGACCTCTTCGGCGGCAAAAAATTTCCAACCGCAAAAGAAGTATGTGCAATACGCACGCAAAAACTTCGCCGAGCGGGTTTATCGCCCCAAAAGGCCATGTATATCAAGGATTTGGCTAAGAAATTTTTGGATGGCACCGTACGGCATCGCTCGTTTCGCCGGATGACGAACGATGAAATTATCTCGCATCTCGTGCAGGTAAAAGGAATCGGTGTCTGGACCGCGCACATGTTTTTAATCTTTACGCTGCAGCGGCCCGATGTATTGCCGACGGGAGACCTCGGCATCCAGAAAGGATTTCAGTCCGTCTATAAATTACAGAAGCTCCCGGATCATAAAAAGATGGAAGAGCTGGCGCGGCCGTGGCGCGCGCATGCTTCGGCAGCTTCGTGGTATCTTTGGCGCGCGGCAGACGGGATGAAAACCCGGTGATGGTTACGTTATCTGGAAATATCGGGTACGGGAAACAGTATGCTGATTGATGACATTACCATAACCGTGCGGGCCGGAGGCGGGGGCAAGGGTGCGGTCGCATTTAATAAAAATCTCAACCAATACGGTCCGACGGGGGCATCGGGAGGATCCGGCGGCAGCGTGTATTTTACCGGGTCGTCAGACCTCGGCATTTTGAGGAGCTATCGCTATAAAAAAGTGTTTGCGGCCGAAAACGGGAAAGACGGCCGAGGGCAGTTTCGCGACGGCAATGATGCCAAAGACCTTGTTCTCTCGGTTCCGATCGGGACTGTTATTGAGAACCTGACCACGGGGGCAAGCTACGACGTGGTCACGATCAGCGAGCCGCATCTTGCCGCGCGAGGCGGCATCGGGGGCCGCGGTAATTTTCATTTTCGTTCCTCCACCAATACCCGGCCAAAACAATTTGAACACGGGAAACCCGGCCAACATTTCTCCCTCCGCCTCTCCCTAAAACTCATTGCCGACATTGGATTGATCGGCTTGCCGAACGCGGGAAAAACAAGTTTATTAAATGAGCTTTCTCGCGCCGGCGGCAAAGTAGGGAATTATGAGTTCACGACGCTCGAGCCCAACCTCGGGACCTTCTCCGAATTAATCCTCGCCGATATTCCGGGTCTTATTGAAGGCGCGTCTCAGGGAAAGGGATTAGGGATAAAGTTTTTGCGTCATATCGAACGAACCAGCATCCTCTTCCATCTTATTAGCGCTGAATCCGAGGATCCCGTACGCGATTACAAAATAGTCCGAAGGGAACTAGGGGAGTATGCGAAAGCACTCCTCGAAAAGAAAGAGTATATTCTCTTGAGTAAAAGCGACATTGCGGATGCCGCAACGGTGAAAAAGAAAGCCGCGGTGTTGCGGAAGCAGAATTCGTCCATTCGGGTATTCTCCATTCATGATCTCAAAAGCATCACCGCGATAAAAAAGGAGCTCCAGGAGTTAGCGGCGAAAAAGCACGTTGCCAAATGAATTACCGCACCGCAAGCGGTGCGGTATCCCGTCGGAATACCCCGCACCACGATCGAGTCGCGGCCGTTCGCATGCCGAGCCGTCGCTGTTCATCCGCTTCGCCTGGAGTTCCCCGTACCCCGAATCAGTACCGCTCGTGGGGCGGGGTTATTTGTTTGCAGCTCCGCCGTTCCGTCGGAGGCAAACAAATAAAATCCGTCATCCCCGCAGGAATTGGTGTAAAAATTGATCAGCGCTGGCCGCCTGTTGACTTTATTTGGATCTACGGTAAGCTCCCTAGGAGTAAGAAATGAGGTCGGATTTCTACGTAGTAAGGATGCTCACTATAAAGTTATGACCGGAACCATCAAGACACTTACGGAAAAAGGGTTTGGATTCATTGCTCGCGAAGGCGAAACGAAGGATCTATTCTTCCATTCCAAGGAGTTGCAGGGCGTGACGTACGACGAGTTGCAGGTTGGAGACACTGTCACTTTTGACGTCGTTGAGACCGAAAAAGGCCCGGCCGCGACGAATGTATCGCGGGCATAAATGTTGATCGTATTGAAAAGCCGTCCCGCTTAGCGGGACGGCTTTTCGTACCCCCCGAATGGTTAAAAGGCCGGCTGTTATGCGCGCGTTGACATTGATTACTTAAAATGATATATTTATGCGGTATCTCTGGCCGGGAAGGCCTATTTTTTATAATCCCTTGCAGAACACCGCGGCCGTGAAGCCGTGGGTATCTATGGAAATTCGGAACATCGCTATTATTGCCCACGTTGACCACGGCAAAACCACGCTCACTGATGCCCTATTGCGTCAGACCGGGGCCGTAGGCGAAGACACATCCATGGATTCGAACGCGCTCGAGCAGGAGCGCGGTATTACGATTTATTCGAAGAACGCTTCGATCATGTATCGCGGCACGAAAATCAACATCGTGGACACTCCCGGCCACGCCGACTTTGGTTCTGAAGTAGAACGCGTATTGCGTTCCATTGATTCCGTGCTCCTCGTCGTGGATGCGCAGGAAGGCCCCATGCCGCAGACGCGCTTTGTTCTGAAAAAGTCGCTTGAGCTCGGCTTACAACCGATGGTCGTCATTAATAAGATCGACAAGCCCGCCGCCAATCCCCGGCGCACCGAGGAGCAGGTGCTTGATCTTTTTTTGGAACTCGGCGCCTCGGACGAGCAGGCGAATTTTCCGATCGTATATACTGTTGGCCGCGCGGGTGTTGCGAAGAAACGCCTTACGGACGGTTCGTCCAACCTTACGCCGCTCCTGGATAGCATACTGGAACATGTTCTTCCGGCGTCTTCTCAAGAGCGCTCCGGCATGCCGTTGAGATCCCAGCCGTTTAATCTTGGTTACGACAATTTTTGGGGTCGCCTCGCGGTCGTGCGGGTGTATGAGGGTACGATACTCGCGGGGCAGTCGGTATTCGTGCAGAAGCCCTCCGGCGAGACGCGTTCGGGCAAGATAACGAAAATTTTTACGTTTCAGGGTCTTTCAAAAATTGAGGTTTCCAGCGCGGAGGCCGGAGACATTGTGCTGGTCGCCGGACTCCCGGATATAGATATTGGCGAAACCATAGCCGCAGACCAAAATGCCACGCCCCTTCCGGCAATTTCCGTTGACGAACCAACGATTGGGCTAAATTTTTTGGTGAACAATTCTCCGCTCGCGGGGCGCGAGGGAAAATACGTTACGTCGCGTCAGCTACGGGAGTACTTAGAGCGCGAGTGCGAGGTGAACGTCGGCTTACGGGTGGATTTTTCTTCCGCGGACAGCTTCCCCGTCCTCGGCAGAGGCGAATTGCATATTGCGATCTTACTTGAAAATATGCGTCGCGCGGGTCACGAACTGCAAGTTTCACAGCCGCAGGTCATCATCCGTGAAGAAAACGGAGTTCGGCTTGAGCCCTTCGAGGAGGCGATCATCGATGTTCGGAACGAATACCAGGGCGTGGTCATTGAGCGACTGGGTATACGCGGGTTTCTCTTGAAAGACCTGCGTCCCGAAAGCGCGGGTACGCTTCGCATGACGTTTGAGGGGCCGACGCGGGGGCTCCTCGGGTACCGCAATCAGTTCATGGTGGACACGCGGGGCGAGGGGATCCTGGCTTCACGCTTTTTGGAATTCCGACCGTACGCCGGGGAAATCCGCAAGCGCCAATCGGGCTCGATGATCTCCATGGCGACCGGAAAAGCCCTGGGCTATGCGCTCTGGAACTTACAGGAACGCGGCGTTCTCTATATCCAGCCGAATACAGAAGTGTATGAAGGCATGGTCATCGGCAATACGGCCAAAGGCGAAGAGATGGCAGTGAATCCTACGAAGGGCAAGCAACTTACCAATGTTCGGGCCGCCGCTTCGGATGCGGCGATCGATCTAACTCCGCCGTTCGAACTGACCATTGAACGGGGGTTGGAAGTGATGGCCGAGGATGAGTACTTGGAAGTGACCCCAAAGAGCGTCCGTCTGCGAAAACAATATCTCACCGAGAACGAGCGCATCCGCGCTAAGCGCAGGAAATAACCGTAAAGGACTACGTGAAGCTGACGTTCGAGGAGGCCATCAGGCGAACGTAACCTCCACTTTTTCTTGCTATTTTTGCCGGTTTATGCTACTTTTAAGACCTATGCGGACTCATGACTTTGAACGGGAACGAAATGAGCTGGTTACGCCGCTTTTGGTTTTTCTTGAATCCTACAACCAAAAATTGCCGGACGGATTTCCGCGGGCGTCGGTTACGGCGTTGAAGCAGTTCCAGGCGGCCTATCCGGGACTTTTTAAGCGGGGAGACGCCTGGTCTATCGACAAGCATAGGAAGCGCTTGATGGATTGGCTCGCCGCGCACCGCGAGGCAGTGTAAGCGCGGCAATGAAAAACCCCGAGCGTGGGTCTCTATGGTAAAGTCCGGAAGAGAGGTGAGGGAATAATGGTCATCGCCGGGTGGGTCATCAGTGGCGCATTTGTAGTTGCCGGGGCTATATGGGCTTTCTTTGCCGGGCGGGTTCGGGAACTCTCCGGGAAGGAAGCACAAGCGATGGCCCGGCATGGGAAACTTTGGAGCGAGCCCGAGTATATG
The DNA here is from genome assembly GCA_964365675.1 of uncultured Candidatus Saccharibacteria bacterium. Taxonomy (GTDB): domain Bacteria; phylum Patescibacteriota; class Minisyncoccia; order Sungbacterales; family SURF-37; genus JACQMJ01. Next base: position 12,963 of record CAYIQX010000011.1, read on the forward strand.
CGTACGTTCCGGGTAATCCGTGCTCTGGGTGATGTTGCTGATGCAGATAAGCAGGTGAACCGCGGGATCATCATCGTCTGCATCGGCGTCGGCCTACTCCTGGCCCTCGTCGCCCGCGGCTTTGCATTCGGGACCTGGTTCAGCTGAACCGGGTCTTTTTCATAATTCCGGCCAGGACACCCGCCCGTACGGGCGGGGAGGAATGGCCGCCCGGAGCGAGTCCCGCTCGAAGCGGGACGAAGCGGAGGAAATTATATAAACCCCGCGTGTTCGCGACCTCTCGTGTTGTCGCGAACGCGCGAGAGGGTGCGGAGCACCACGGCCGGAAGGCCGTGGGTTTCTATTTGTTCGTCTGCCAGAATGCCGCGCCGCTTTGCGGCACGGTAACTCATTCCGCGCTGTGGATAACGGCGGCTATTTTTATTCCGCAAGGAGTACACTAAAGGCAAATGGAGGGACTAATGGAGAATCGGCCCCGGCTTATCGCCCTTGCGGTGTTTGTTATCGTATTGGCCGCGGCGGGTATTTGGTACTGGCAGCAGCGGCAACCCGAGACGCCGATCGAGACCATCGGGGCCGAGCTCTTCGAAAAAGCGCAAAACCCACTAAAGGACGAACTGCCCCAAACCAACCCCTTCAAGGCCGAGACGAACCCGTTCAAGAACACCGAGACCAATCCCTTTATCGGCACCTATGAGAACCCCTTTGATTAAAGGCGGCATCAGTACTTGGGCCGTATTCACCGTAGCCCTCGCCATCATCGGCGCAACCGTGATGAGCGTCCAGGCCGGCGCTTCGAACGCGAGTATTACGCTGAAGAAGGACACAAACGGCCTCTTCCTTCTTACTATTAGCGATCCCGACGGCATCCAGAGCTTTGCGCTTATGCCGGCCGGCAAGGGGCCGTATAGCGGTGAGATAGCAAAATGCCCCCGGACGTTCCAGAACACGAACGTTCTTTTCACCGATCCTTCCGATTTCACGCCGGTCATGCCGGCAACGGTAACCGACTGCCAGGGGAATACCGATGAACTCGAGATCCCGCCGCCTGAAGCCGGCGCTACGAAGAGCAAGCACCCCAAGCCCCCGGCCCCGCCACCCGCCCCTCCGTCCGCACCGAAGCCGGAACCAACCCCGCCGAGCGCGGTAGAGGCCACTGCTCCCGCAAGTGAGCAGGCCAGGCGCGAGCAGGCCGCGACCGAGGAGGCCAAAGCGAAGGTCAGTTATCCGGTCGCGGAACTTGGGAACTGCGGGAGTGAGGCCGCGTGCCGCGCCTATTGCGAGGAGCTTGTGAATATTAAAGCCTGTATCGCCTTTGCCGAGGCGCACAGCCTCGTCACGGCTGAAGAGGCCGAGCGCGGGCGTAAGTTCGCCGAGCTCGGCGGTAAGGGACCCGGCGGATGCACGAGCCGCGAGAGCTGTGCGGCCTATTGCGAGGATGTCTCGCGTATTGAGGAGTGTCTCGACTTTGCCGAAAAGAATGATTTTCTATCCGGAAAAGAGCTTGAGGAGGTGCGGGCCGTGGCCAAGATGAAGCGCGAGGGTGTGGCATTTCCCGGCGGCTGTATCTCGAAGGCCCAGTGCGAGGCCTACTGTCAGGAGGCAAACCATATTGACGAGTGCCTTGCCTTTGGGGAGCGCTCCGGTTTGATCCCGCCCGAAGAGCTGGCCATGGCGAAGAAAATGCTCCCGCTCATCAAGGCGGGCAAAACCCCGGGCGGCTGTACGCGGAAAGAGGCCTGTGAGGCCTACTGCGCTAGTCCGGCGAATATACGCCAATGCCTGGCCTTTGCGGAAGAGCAGGGGCTGATACCGGCCGAAGAGCTTGAAATGGCCAAGA
>CAYIQX010000012.1:0-13650 GCA_964365675.1 uncultured Candidatus Saccharibacteria bacterium
CGCGCCAGCCCTCGCGGGTGGCAACGAGCGTCTCGCCGGTCACACAAGGGTTAGTCGCGGTAATAGGGCCGGTATGAGCCGCAGTATTCCAGTCATTGATGATTGTGTGGAACTGCATGCCGGGATCCCCGCATTCCCAGGCCGCCTGAGCGATCTCTTTTAACAGGTCGCGCGCCCGATACTCATCGGCAACCTCGCCAGATTTGATCAAGTGCGTAGACCACATGCCGTCCTCTTCCACCGCACGCATAAATTCATCCGGCACGCGTACGGAATTGTTTGCATTCTGATATTGAATGGATTTCCAGCCGTCATCGTTGAGATCGGTCATATCATAGCCGGCGGCCATGAGCGCACGAACTTTCTTCTCCTCATCGGCCTTGCAACGGATGAACTGCATGATGTCGGGATGATCGATGCGGAGCACGACCATCTTGGCAGCTCTCCTTGTGGATCCTCCTGAAGCGATCGAGCCGGCCACCGAATCGGCGCCGCGCATGAAAGAAGTCGGTCCCGAAGCATACCCGCCGGCGGAAAGTTTTTCGCGGGATGAGCGGAGCGGAGAAAGATCAATCCCCGAGCCCGATCCGCCCCTAAAGATCAATCCCTCCGTGTAGTACCAGTCGAGGATCGATTCCATGGTATCGGTAACTTCGAGAATGAAACAAGCCGAGCACTGCGGTTTCGGATCCACGCCGACATTGAACCACACCGGTGAATTGAATGCCGCTTTCTGATAAAGAAGGATGTGCGTCAGCTCATCGGCGAACGCATCGGCGGTACGCTCATCAGCAAAGTATCCGAACTTAAGCCCCCAGCCGCGGATCGTCCGTGCTACACGCCCGATCATCTGCCGGACCGATCGTTCGCGCGTCTCCGATCCTAACCGGCCGCGGAAGTACTTGGATCCTGCGATGTTGGATGCATTCACTGACCAAAAGACCGGAAATTCACAGTCTTTCTCTTCGTCTTTCGTACCGTCCATCGCCTTCGTAATAACGGTGCGTTTCTCCCATTCCACCTCATCAAAAGGATGGCGGCCGACGACAGTGAAAAAGCGGCTGAATGAAATAAAATGATTCTTTCCGTCTTTCTCCGTTGAAAATGTCTTTATAGCTTCGAGTGCGGCTTCGGGCATACGCGCGAAATATTCGTTAATCGATGGGCTCCGATGTTCTCGAAAGAGAGGAAAAGAAACCCCCGGCCGATGTATGCATCATGTGCGGAGGCCTCCGGGAAGGCCGGGAGGGGGCCGAGGTTCGTATTGCTATGTATAGGCGATGTCCCCCCCTACCTCAATACGGAGCCGGTGTGGATAACCATGATAAATTTTCCTCCGTCGGGCCGCGCCGCTCCGGTATCCCAAAACCGAGATAAAAACTTACGGCCTTCCCGTGCCGCCCGCGCAAGGAAACTATGCCAAAAAACAAAAAACCCCTTTTGGCAAGGGATCGCACGAACGCCGACTCTGCAAGTTACTTCCGGCGGCGAAGGAACGCCGGCACCGCGTCCCACTCCTCCTCCTCGGCCTCGGACTTTACCGCTACGCGCGCCTCGGCCTTGGAGAGAGTCCCATTCACTGCGGTCTTTTTGGGTGTCTCAACGGGTTTCGGAGCGAGCCCGGAAAAACCGGTCGCGATAACCGTAACTTTCAACTCACCTTTTTTCAGACGCTCGTCATGCACGGCGCCAAAAATAAGCTTGGCATCCTTATCAATGGAGTCAGTGATAACTTTGGCGGCTTCGTTTATCTCCCACATCGTCATATCCGGACCGCCGGAAACATTGAAGAGCACTCCCCGGGCGCCATCAATGGCAATATCGAGGAGCGGAGAAGATACGGCTGCACGAGCGGCGGTGACGGCGCGATCCTCACCCGCGGCAAGTCCCACGCCCATGATAGCCGATCCGGCATCCTGCATGACGGCGCGTACATCAGCGAAGTCCACATTCACCAACCCGGGCATAGTGATGAGATCGGAGATACCGGCAACGGCTTGCCGGAGGACATCGTCGCAAATAACGAATGCGGAAAGCAGTGAAGTAGATTTATCAACCAAGTTCAGAAGGCGATCGTTCGGAATGGTGATGAGCGCATCCACGCGGTCGCGGAGCTTGGCCCATCCTTCCTCCGCAATACGCCCGCGCTGCGCCCCTTCGAATGCAAACGGCTTTGTCACCACGCCCACGGTGAGCGCACCCGATTCTTTAGCCACTTCGGCAACGATCGGTCCTGCGCCCGTACCCGTTCCACCGCCAAGCCCGTAGGAAATGAACACCATGTCCGCGCCTTTAACCGCCTCGGCAATTTCATCGCGATTTTCCTCGGAGGCCTGGCGGCCGAGTTCCGGATTCATGCCCGCGCCAAGGCCCTTGGTGAGATTCTTCCCGATGTGGATTTTGGTGGATGCTTTGGCTTGATGCAGATCCTGGGCATCGCAATTGATGGCAATAAAATCAACGCCGCGGATTTTTTTCTCCACCATGCGCGTCACCGCGTGACAGCCCGAACCGCCTACGCCGATCACTTTGATCCGGGCAAATGTTTCGAGTTCTGGTTTCACTTGAGGCACAAAGATGTCTGCCGCTCGTGGCCTATCGGGATAACCTCCTGTTGAGCCGCGACTTTACGAAATACCTCTCCTGACGCGGCTTTCTTGCTTACTTGGGAAGTAGCAGAAACGCCCCCGGGGAGCAACTTGCAAAAAAAAATTAATGTTGTAAAAAATATTTCCTCACGGCACAAACGATCTCAAAATCCGTTTCAGCTGTTCCGTGATACCGCCCCACTGCCGCCGGCGGCCGGATACGCCGTGGCTTTGCCCGACCTGCCATACGATAAGGCCCGCCGGAATAGCCAGGCGCGATGGCACCACGTCGGTAAACCCTTCGAGCGCCGAGGCCTTGGCCACCTCTACCGGCAACTTCAGTTCGCGGCGGGCGAAATCCTGTATCCCGGGGATATCCGCGACTCCGCCCGCGAGCACCACGCCGCCCGGCAAAAGTCCACTACGGCCAACTTTTCTCAAGGCCTTTCCGGCAAGTTCAAAAATATCCGTGAGGCGCGCACCCACGATATCAGTGAGGTCGCGGAGCAAGAAAACGTCCTTACTCGTATCCATGAAGTCCGCAAGCTGGATGCTCTCGCGCCGGCCGCGGGATACTTCGGGCAGGGCCGAGGCATGGCGCATCTTGATGGCCTCGGCGATAGCGACCTGCGTGCGGAATCCGATGGCAATGTCCGAGGTGATGTGGCTGCCGCCGATAGGAAACGCTCCACAGTCCAGCAACCGACCTTCTTCAAAAACGGCGTAGTCCGATGTACCGGCACCAAGATCCAGGAGCACCACGCCGAGTTCTTTTTGCTTTTTAGAAAGTAGTACTTCCGACGCGGCCAATGACGCGACCACCCAATCCTCAATCTCAACGCCGACCAGCTCACAGCACTTGATGATATTCCCGAGCGCCGGTTTTGATCCGTCCACGACGAGCGCCTCTGCTTCCAGCTTCATACCGGTAAGGCCGACGGGATCGGTAATGCCGCCCTCGCCGTCTATCTTAAACTCCCGCGGGATCAGATGGATAATTTCGCGGTTAGAGTTTCTCGGGATGAGCCCCTCGGCGGCATGCACGGCTCGCTGTACATCATCCTCGGTGATCTCGCCATCCGCGCGTGATACGGCAATAGCGCCTCTCGTGGAAAATGCCCCGACATGTGTTCCGCCCACGCCAATAATGGCGCTCCGGATAGCGCCTCCGCTCGTCCGCGCCGCGATCTCGACTGACCGCTTGAGCGAAGCGGCGGCGGCCGCAACATCGGCGATAGCGCCCCTCCGCATCCCTGCGCTGGGAGCTGATCCGACGCCAATGATGCGAAATTTACCGCTCTTTTCGGGATGAGCGACGACGGTCGTGGTGGTGGTGGTGCCGATATCAATGCCGACGATGGTCCCGCGCATGAAAACAAAAAATACTATCTCTTACCAGTAGTTGTACGCCGCCGACTACCGCTCACGCAAGCCCGAGACGCCGGTGCAGCGCTTGCTCATGAGCTTCAAATCTGCGCGCACGGAGGGAAGAGCCCTCATGATGGTAGCCGGAGAGATGCAGGAAACCGTGGATGAGCATCGCATCAAGCAGACGATCGTATGGTTTTCCGGATATCCGGGCTTCCTGCCGTATAACGCCGGGACTCAAAAAAATCTCCCCTTCACTGCCGTACCGAAAAGAAAGAACATCAGCTACACGGTCTCGCCCCCCAAAACGCTTCTTTAAGCGCCGACTCTCGGCAGGCGTGATGAAAACGAGCGCCAGGGCCGAGATCCTCGGCGTATTGCGGTTGGAAAGTTTTTTTCCGGCGCGGGCGAGAAGGCGCTCGAGACGGCGTCGAGGAACCCGGCCACGCGTCCGATTCACGAAAGTCAGCGCGATCACATTCCGAGTTCGCGCTTGATACGAGCACGCACGCGCTCACCCGAAGCCCGCCCCGCTATCTTGGATATCGCCCAGCCCATAAGCTGACCAAATTCCTTCGGCGAGGTAACGCCGAGCATTTGCATGCCTTCCTGCACCAAAAGGGCGATCTCTTCGTCCGAAAGCTCCTGCGGCAAGAGTGAGGCAATGATATCGGCCTCGGCTCGTTCCTGCGCCGCGGCTTCGGATCTTCCGGCCGCTCGGTAGGCCTCGGCCGCATCTTTGCGCTTCTTCAATTCCGAACGGAGCACCTGGGTCGCCTCTGCATCGGTCAATTCGGCATCCCTGGTCTCTCCCGACTTCGTACGCTTTTCGATCTCGAGGTTATGGAGCGCAGCCGATACCATACGGAACACCGAAAGCCGCAACGCTTCCCCACTTCGGAGCGCCTGCTTCAATTCGGACTCTATTTGCTCCTTCAGCATGGCTATCGGCGGTCGGTTTCCCGAATTTTGCCGAGCTTGATAAGGCGTTCCCGTTCTTTACCGGCCTTGAAGCGCCGCAGTGCCCGTTCACGGATAGCGCGCTTCGTAAGTTTTGATTCGAAAAAGCGGGACTTTCTGGCACGAAGCAAGATGCCGGAGGCCTGCACCCGCCGGGTGAAACGCCGCAGCATAGCTGCGGTGGATTCGCGTTCTTTTCGTTTGACATACACCATATATGAAATACTCGCTTACGGATGGTGGAGCCGATCGATGATGAATCCTTGTGCGCGCTCATCATCGCTCTTCCACCCACCCAGTACATGAAGATGCAAGTGATCAACTGCCTGTCCGCCTTGCCGCCCCACATTGAAGATGAGTTTGTATCCAGAGAGCCCGAGATTCCCCGCAATGAGCTTGGCGGTATAAATGAGCTTGGCGATCACGTCCGAATGGTTCGCTTCCAGATGTGCGATCGACTGAATATGCTCCTTCGGAATAACAAGAATGTGCACCGGCGCTTTCGGATGGATATTGTCAAAAGCCATCACCGTGTTGTCCTCGAAATGGATACGCTCCGGCTTCTGCTCGTGCGCGATCTTGCAGAAAATGCAATCGTTCATTTTTTTAGCTTGCGCTTCAGCGTTTCCACCAGCCGGTCGCGCAAAATGGTCTCCTGAATACCCGACGACATCTCCCGAACGATCGCCATGCCATCGAGCGCTTCCTTCTGGCCGATGATGAGCGCGTACTCCGCCCCCACGCGGTCAGCGATCTTCAGCTGGGAACGGATAGAGTCGCGGCCGAGGGATTCGGCCATGCTGATGCCGGCATGACGGAGGTCTTCCATAATGCGAAAACTCTTTTTCCGAGCAAGATCGCCCAGCTGTACCAGGAACACTTTCGGCTTCGCCGGCTCGGGGACTTTGTGGCTACTCCGTTCCCGGATGAGATACACGAGACGTTCCAAGCCCATAGCCCCGCCGACCGCGGGCGCGGGCCGGCCGCCGACCAGTTCGATCAAACCATCATAGCGGCCGCCGGACACCACGGCAAGCTTTTTGGGCGTCTCTTCCACTACCGGCGGCGGAGTATTCTCCCCGCTGGAGTTTTCCTCCGGTGCGGGCGCCGCCTTCGGCGCGATAGCGGGAAGAAATGTCTCAAAAACGGTCCGGGTATAATAGTCGAGCCCCCGCACCAGATGCGGGTTCAACGCGTAGGCCACGCCTGATTCCTCAAGGAATTCCAGCAGGAGCTTGAAGTGGCCGCGACAGGCCTCGCAAAGGCGGTCCAAGAACTGCGGGGCGCTTTTTTTCATCATGACGCATTTTTCCTCGGTGCAGTCGAGCAATCGTAACGGATTATCACGGAAACGATCCTTGCAATCACGGCATAAACTCCGGGCTTTGGCGCGATAATACTGGGTCAGCTGGCCGCGATAGGCCGGACGGCAGGAAGGGCAGCCCACGCTATTCACCTCCACCATCGCGTCCTTCAGTCCCCACTCCTGAAGGAAGAGATAAAAAACATTGATGATATGGGCGTCGGCCACCGCGTCCCCATCGCCCATAAGTTCGAGCCCCCATTGGGTAAATTCTCGGAAGCGTCCCCGCTGTGTCGACTCATGCCGAAAAAACGAACCGGTGTAATAAAGCTTGACCGGCTGCGGCCAATTCGCCATGCCCTGCTCCACGTAGGAGCGAGCGGCGGGCGCCGTGCCTTCCGGCCGCAGGGTCAAAGAATCGCCGCCGCGGGTCTTAAAACTGTACATCTGTTTCGAAACGATATCCGTAGATCGCCCCACGCCAAGGGTAAAAAGATCCGTGTCCTCAAAATGCGGGGTATCGATCCGCTCGAACCCATAGAATGCCGAGATCTGCCGGATGGACTGCCGGACCTTTTCCCAAAGCGGCTGATCGGCCGGGAGGATATCATGCGTGCCGCGGGGGCTTTGGAGCGTTTTTGATTTTTCTTTGGACCTCGCCATATTTTACGGATTACGGATCAAACATACCGATATGCGGATCCGTATATCCGTACCTATCGGTGATCCGTAAAACGGTCATTTCACTATTTCGTCCGGACATACCGGTAAGAATGATCATGGCTGGGAGAGAAAGCCAAGCTTGGCGATGGGCCAGGCGCGGAAAACGGCGCGGCCGGTGATGAGTTTTCGCTCCAACGTCCCCCAATTCCGGGAATCGGAGCTGGCCGGGCGATTGTCACCCAGAACCACATACTCACCGTCCTCGAGAGTAAACCGGACATTGCCGCGGAATTCCAGATCCTTCGGCAGATACGATTCTTCGAGGCGAAATCCATCCGGATGCTCGTCGTTGAACAGGTACACCTCACTGGATCTCACCTCTACGATCTCCCCAGGCAAGCCAACAACGCGCTTGATAAAGTATTCCTGCGGACTCAAGGGATAGCGGAAAACGACCACTTCACCGCGCTTGGGCGGCCGGAAAAAATACGACAGCTCGTCAATAACCAGGTACTCGCGGTCGTGGAAGTTCGGCTCCATCGAAGCGCCCCGGACGATAAAGGGCTGGGCGATGAAATAGCGGATAGGCAACGCAATGGCCGCGGCAATGATGGCCAAACGCAAAAATTCTCCGAGCGTTCGGAGAAACGGGGAGCGGTCCCGGCCCGCCGGTTCGAGAAACATAGCCGCATGGTAAGTCATTTTTCGTCGCTTGGCAAATCCTCCCCATCTGTTTAGGATTTAGGAATCAGGGTTTAGAGATTTCCGCCTATGTATCTCTTCATTGGCCTCGGGAACACCGGAGAAAAATTCAAGAGCACGCGCCACAACATCGGCCGCGAAACTCTTTTGGCCGCGCAAAAAAAATTCGGCTTCCCGCTCTTTCTGTTGGATGTGAAGCTATCCGCGCTTGTTACCGAGGGCAAGCGCGGCAAAGGGCGAACGGCGTTCATTCTGCCCGAGACATTCGTCAATAAATCCGGCGCCACCGCCCTGCCGGCCCTCTCGCGTTTCAAGGGGAAAACGAAAGACGTTATCCTCGTCCACGACGATGTGGACATGCTGCTCGGCAAAACAAAACTTTCCTTCGGCCGGAATTCCGGCGGGCATAAGGGCGTGGAGTCGGTCATGCGCGCCCTAAAAACCAAGGACTTTTGGCGCATGCGCATCGGCGTGCAGAAGAAACGGAGAGTTCCGGGCGAAGACCTCGTCTTACAGAAGTTCCGCGGCGAGGAGGAAGCACTCGCGAAAAAGGTCATCCGGAAAAATCTGGAAGCCATTGAGGAAATCCTCACCCATGATCCGGAACACGCCATGAATGCCTACAACCAATAACCCGCCCGTATCCATTCTCATCGCCGGCATCACCCCCTATTTTCTCGAGCGGGGCGTTTTGTGGTTCGAGGAGCACCACGAGGAGATCCAAAAAAAATCCCGCATTGATACATGGTGGAAGGATCACACCCTGTTGTTTGCGGTGGGCGCCGCACTGCCCTTCTCGCCATTCCTCCGAAAACTGACCGACATGGGCTACGCCAAGGTAAGCCGGGTGGAAGAACGAGGAGAGTTCGCGAGCCGCGGCGGCATTGTCGATGTATTTCCTATTAATCTCGGGTATCCGGTCCGGATCGAGTTCTCGGGCAACATCGTGGAGCGGGCCATCGCTCTGCCGCTCGAGACCCCGCCAAAAGCCACCAAACCGCCGCCATTCAAAAATCCGACCGAGTACGAACGACTTTGGCTGACTGGCATACGGCCCGGGGATTTCATGGTGCACGTGGATCACGGCATCGGCGTCTTCCGCGGGTTTACCCCCACACCAGAGAGCAGCGGGCGTAAGCCCGTGGATGAATGGAGTTCGTCCGCGAAGCGAATAGATAAAAGCCATGAACGGAAGCCCCTGGTGGGGGGGTTTACCAAAAAAGTTGTCGAATACTACATTCTCGAATACGCCGCTCCACGCATTGGTGGTGAACCCGACCGGCTCTTGGTCCCGCGTACCCAATCGCCAAAATTATCCCGCTATATCGGCTTTGAAACGCCGGCCATCCACCGCCTTGGCGGAACGGCCTGGGAGTCCACCAAGCGGCGCGCCCGCGGGGATGCCCGGAAATTCGCCGAAGAGCTTATGGGTCTCTACCGCGGCCGGGCCAGCGCCACCCGGCCATCCTATCCGGAACACGCCGAGATCGAGCGCCACCTGCTTCATTCCTTTTTATACGAGGCAACCGCGGATCAAAAGCGCGCCATCGCCGACATACATAATGACCTGTCCGGCGAACGGCCTATGGATCGCTTGTTACTGGGCGATGTCGGTTTCGGGAAAACAGAAGTTGCCCTGCGCGCAGCCGCCCGCGTGGCCATGAGCGGACGCCAAGTGGCCCTACTTGCGCCGACTACCATTCTCGCCGACCAGCACCACCAGACATTCCAGGAACGCCTGAAGGAACTTCCGCTTGCGGTCGCCATGCTGACGCGCCTCACGCCGAAACGCGATATCAAACGCGTTGTCCATGCTATCGCCTCCGGGAAAGCGGATATTATCATCGGAACGCACCGCCTGCTTTCGCAGGACCTTCAATGGCGTGATCTCGGACTGGTCATTATTGACGAGGAACAGCGCTTCGGCGTGCGCCATAAGGAACACTTCAAAAAGCTCCGCGCCGCGATCGATATTCTTTCGCTTTCGGCAACTCCCATTCCGCGAACCCTTTCCCTTGCGCTCGCGAAATTCCGGGACGTTTCAATGATCCGCGAGGCGCCCGCCGGACGGATGCCCATTAAGACATTCGTCCTGCCGTTCTCGAGACGCATCGTGGCCGAAGCCATTGCCGAGGAGCGAAAACGCGGCGGGCAGATATTCTATCTCTGGAACCGCATTGAGAACATTGATGCCGTCCGGCGCGACATCGAGCGCCTTGCCCCGAGCGCCCGCATCGCCACACTGCACGGGCGCATGCCCGAGACATCCCTCATCCGGGTCATGCACGAATTCCGCTCCGGGGGCATTGACCTTCTTCTGGCTACCACCATTATCGAGAACGGCCTTGATCTCCCGAGCGTGAATACGCTTATCGTGGCCAATGCCGCGCGCCTTGGCCTGGCCCAGGCCTACCAGATCCGCGGCAGAATCGGCCGGGGCGATACGCCGGCCTATGCTTATTTTCTCTACCCCGTCGGGGGCAGGACGCCAAAGGCGTTCGCCGTTCCGGGTAAGGCGGAACGGACCTCTCACGGGGTCCATCCGGTCCGCGGCCTCTCTGAAAAAGCCGCACTGCGCCTCGAAGCGCTAAAAGAGGCCGAAGACCTTGGTTCGGGATTCCAGATCGCGCTCCGGGATCTCGAGATACGCGGCGCGGGCAATGTACTCGGCCGCCAGCAGTCCGGCACCATGAACCGCGTCGGCCTAAATCTCTACGCCCAGCTTCTCGGCGAGGCGCTCGAAAAATTGGGATCGTAGCATTGCCGGATTTGAAGTACACTTATATATAGAGATCCACGGCCTTCCGGCCGTGGTGTTGCGCGCTAGAGAGCGCGTTAAAAAGTTCCCTCACATCTTTGACGCGGGAGGATCCGCCATGCTCGGAACGGCCCTGGGGATGTTCGACTACTTCGCCGCACCGGTGGTGGTGGCATTCCTGCTAGCCCAGGTTGCCGTTCTTGCCACCTCCATCTACCTGCACCGATGCCTTGCGCATCGCGCGCTGATCGTTCATCCGGCTATCGACGTGATCTGCCGTACGGTCCTGTGGCTCATCACCGGACAACGACGCCAGGAATGGGTGGCGGTACACCGGAAACACCACGCCTTCACCGACCGCGAAGGCGACCCGCATAGTCCGCGGCTTTTCGGCTTCTGGCAGGTCCAACTCTTGAATGTCCGTTACTACATCCGAGAAACCAGGAACCCCAAGACCATCCCGACGTTCGCGCCGGATCTTCCCGAAGACCGGCTCGACCGGCTGGTGTTCTCTCACGGCCGGTTCGGGATCTTCGCCGGTATCGGCCTTGCCTGTCTCGTTCTCGGCATCGGGCCGGGCCTTGTGGCGGCAGGACTCCACGCGGTCCTCTACGTCTTCGTGCTTGCCCCGCTCATCAACGGCCTCGGTCACTGGCGGGGCAAGCAGAACTTCGCCAACACGGCGTATAACTCGCGGACGCTGGCATGGCTCACCGGCGGGGAAAGTCTGCACAACAATCACCACGCCTATCCCCGCGCCCCCAAGTTCAGCATGAAGCGCTGGGAGTTCGACCCGTCCTGGCCGGTCATCAAAGCGCTCGCCTGGATCCGGCTCGTAACCATCACGGGCAGGATGGAGAGCGGCCCCCTAGCGAGGGTGTGGTAAAGTCCCACCCCATCGGGCTCACCCGCGTGAGCCCGGTTTTTTATTTGTTTACCTGCGAGAACGAGCCGACGGGCGAAGTTCGAGTAGCAGTAAACAAATAACCCCGCCCCACGAGCGGTATCGACTTGGGCTACCGAGGACTCTAGGCGAAGCGGATGAGCAGCAACGGTTCGGCAGAAGAACGGCCGCGACTCGATCGTGGTGCGGGGTATTCCGACGGATCCCAAACCGCTCTTTGGTGCGATAATTCATTTCTCTATTACCGCGGCGAAACAAAAAGAAAAACCCACCGCGCGCTCGGACGCGATGGGCAAAGGCGTCTGCTGTACTGCGATACTCGCCGCGGGTTACGCTGCCGCGGCGATTTCCTTAGCGATGGCTTCAAACGCCGCCATCGGATCCGATGCGCTGGTGATGGCGCGCCCGACAACGAGATGGGTGGCGCCGGCCTTGATCGCTACCGCCGGCGTATCGAAGCGCTTCTGATCGCCAACATCCATTCCGGCCGGGCGGATGCCGGGGACGACAAAGAGCATGCCCTTGAGCTCCGGTCGCTGGGCGAGCACGCTCACCTCTTTCGGCGAGCAGACAATGCCGTGCACCCCGGCGAGCCTGGCAAGCCGCGCCTGGTAGAGCACCGCCGCCTTGGCCGGCTGGCCGTGGAGAAGATGCGTCTGCTCCTCGCTCAACGAGGTGAGAACCGTAACCGCAAGAACCATCGGCGGACCGTTCTCGACCGCCGCCTGCATCATCTCGATCTCACCGCTGGCGTGAACGGTGAGAACGTCTGCGCCAGCGTCGCGGACAGCGCGGGCACGGCCGCCCACCGTCGCAGGGATGTCCTTCAGCTTCAGATCGAGCCAGACACGCTCAGCTCCGCGGTTGCGGAACGCGCCGACCACGGACGGGCCGAGCTGATCCCAAAGGTCGTGGATCTTGAACGCGTAGGGACGCTTGCCGAGTCCATCGACGAGCGCGAACGCTTGCTCCTGGCTGAGGCCATCCAGCGCCACGATAATGCGCTCCGCTGCATCGTGCAACACCATACGACACCTCCTCGGATGTAAGGAATGGAGAGAACGAACTCACGAACACCACACCTAGCCGTATCGTACCCAAGTCTCGTTGTCAAACCACGGCGTCTCCCCTATAGTAAGAACCAATGTTGGCCGCGCACGATAAAAAATTCCTGCACGCCATCCTCTCCCTCGGCGCGGAGCATGACGCGGTTCAAAAAATTCTTTCCGCATTCGGTTCTTTCGAGAAAGCATGGCGCTCTGGCGCGGCTGGGCTCGAACGCGCCGGCATTAGCTCTGAACTTGCCCAGGGAATTGCTTCAGCAAAAAATGAAATAAACCCCGATGCCGAAATGCGGAAGCTCATCGCGGCCGGCATTTCCATTGTCGGAGCGGACGACCCGGAATTCCCGAGGCCATTGCATGAAATATCGGCCTGCCCCGTTGCGTTGTATATAAAAGGAAGGTTCCGGAACGATTTGCCGCACCTTGCCGTCGTCGGCACGAGAAAAGCCACGGCCTACGGCCGCGAAGCCGCAAGAAAAATAATCCGGGAACTGGCCTCCGAAACAGATATCGCCATCGTCAGCGGACTTGCCCAAGGCATCGATGCCGAGGCACACCATGCGGCTCTCGAAGCCGGCATCCCGACCATCGGCGTGCTTGGCGGCGGCATGGACCGCGCCTCCTTCTTCCCTCCGGAGAACTGGCAGCTTGCCGAACAAATGACCGCCGCGGGCGGGGCCGTTATTTCGGAGTATCCGCCCGGAACGCCCGCGTTGAAACATCACTTTCCGGCGCGAAATCGCATCATCGCCGGCCTTTGCCGGGGAGTACTCGTGGTCGAGGCGCCGGAACGCTCGGGCGCCCTTATCACGGCGCGCTTCGCCGTTGAGGAAAATCGCGATGTCTTTGCCATCCCGGGACCGCTCTTCAGCCCCAATACCGCGGGCGTGCACCGCCTTATCCAGGACGGCGCCAAGCTCGTTGCCGGCGCGGATGATATCATTGAAGAACTCGGCCTGACGCGCCGAACGCTTCATCAAAAAATGGGAACGGTCTTGACCCCGTTAGAGACCCGCGCCATGGGCGCGGCAGGCGCGCGGAGCGCCTTGTCTCTAACGGGGTTGACGGACGAGACCGAACGCACTATCCTGACGCTTTTGGGAGAGCCGGTAAGCGTGGATGAAATAAAAGAAAAAACCAATATGCCGACACCGGCCATCATCTCCTGCCTTTCACTTTTGGAACTGAAAGGCATTGTCCGCCCGATGGGGCAGAATAAATTCCAGAGAATAACCTGATGGGAAAATCTCTTGTCATAGTGGAAAGTCCAACGAAGGCGAGAACGATCGCCCGCTTCCTCGGGAAGGATTTTATCGTGGAGTCGTCCTACGGCCACGTCC
>CAYIQX010000013.1:0-13398 GCA_964365675.1 uncultured Candidatus Saccharibacteria bacterium
GAGAAGCAGATCAAAGAAGCCGGACGCGAGGCCGCATTTGAGATCGGCGTCTTTGATCTTGATGAGCGGTTCCTGAATCTCCTTGGACGGTTGAAGTTCCGGACGAGCTACGGCCAGAATGTGCTTCAGCACTCCATTGAGATGGCGCATCTTTGCGGCATGCTGGCCGAGGAGCTCGGCGGCGATGTGTCCATCGCCAAAAAGGGCGCGCTCTTGCATGACATCGGCAAGGCCGTGGACCATGAGGTGCAGGGCACACACGTGGAAATTGGCCGACGCATCCTGCAAAAATTCGGCGCGGACGTGCGCATCATTCAGGCCATGCAGTCGCATCACGAGGAGTTTCCCTATGAGACGCTTGAATCCATCATTGTGCAAACGGCGGATGCCATATCGGCCTCGCGTCCCGGGGCGCGCCGCGATTCCGTTGAGAATTATCTGAAGCGCTTGGCCGATCTTGAGGCCATTGCCAATTCCTTTGCCGGGGTTGAGAAATCCTATGCTATTCAGGCCGGGCGCGAGATCCGCATTTTCGTTACCCCCGACAAAGTCAGTGATCTTGAGGCGCGAGATCTGGCGCGTTCAGTGGTCCAGCGCATTGAGAGCGAATTGAAATACCCGGGGGAAATAAAGGTGCATGTGATCCGGGAAAATCGGGTCGTTGAATACGCAAGATAAACCCGGTTAGATCCTGAACACCCCGGTTTCCAAACCATTGGTGGAGGGTGCATACAGAAGCGAAGCCACCGAAGGGCTGTGTCGGGAAGATCTAACGGGGTAAATCCTTGGCTTTCACTGTACCGCCAAAAACGCCGCTAAAATAGCGGCGTTTTTGGTCTGCAATGAGATTTTGTACCATCAACACTAGGAGTTTTCAACAGGGTGTTGAAAAACCCTTTGATTTAAGCCATTTCCCCTGCTAGTATCAAGTCCGTTGTAGGAAATACCATTAAAATGCATATCCCAAAGGTCGGCCTACAGGCATAACATTCGTTCGAACTATGGCCAAACCAGACAAGAAGTGGCTCGCTGAACTTGTTACCAACCACACCGGCGGAACGAAAAAGCAGGGACAGGAAATCGTTGACATGGTCTTCGACAACATCGCCAAGATGATGGTCAAGGGTGAGCAGGTGAAGATCGCCGGCTTCGGCGTATTCAAGGTTTCGCGCCGCGCCGCGCGCGAGGGCATCAACCCGCGCACGCAGGAGAAGATCCAGATCGCGGCGAAAGTCGCCCCGAAATTCCGCGCCGCCAAGCAGTTGAAGGAGATGGTGCAGTGAAGCATTTGCCTCCGGTGGAACGCCGGAGTTGCAAATGCGAAACCCCGCACTAATTTTGCGGTCCGAACGGCAATAGCCTTTTATCTCAAGAAGCTCGGGAGGCTGTGCGGCATGCGGCGGCGAATAGCCGATCCCTATTGCGCGAAGCGTGCCGCCCCGGTGCATCTCGCAAAATTGGTGCGCGGGTAGCGGAGTACCGCGGATGGTGTATAGCAAATCGCACCAAAACCCCGACCTCGGCCGGGGTTTTGGGTTTTCCTTTTGGTCAGCGCGGGAGCGAGCCGAGAACGAATTTTGTCCGGTCGGCCACCGGCATGACCGGCACGCGAGTAATTCCATATCCGCATTCGCGGTACGCCTCAAAAATGAGTTGGCCGATCCGTTCGGCCCGGTCGTCATCCCCTAATCGCACGCCGTCCTGCACATAGGGCAGGCGCTCAAGCTGGAACACGGCGCGATAACGGGTTTCTTTTGTTGCGCGGATAACGGCGGTTTCGTCGAGCCCGTAGAGACGGCAAATTGAGTACCTTATCCCAAGCTTGCTAGGGAAGGGCCTGTTTATAAAACTATGTAAATACTAGTTGATTTGTATATTAACATACGTTAACATACAAATATGGTTAAGAAATACTACTCAACAACTGAAGTTTCTCAAATCTTACGCGTTAGCAGAATAGCAGTTTTTAATCGTATTAAAACTGGGAAACTTAAAGCTGAAAAAGTAGGAAGAAATTATATCGTTCATCACAACGATTTATTAGAAGCGCTGGGGAAATCCGTTGGAGAAGAGAAAAAGCAGAATATTGATAAAGCATTAACCAGGGCCCTCCATCAGTATGAGGAAACGTTTAAGAAGCTTGGGAGAGAATGAGAGCAAGGCCGCTGACAATCGCAGAGGTTGAATACACTGCATTTAAGATGGCAGAGCGACTAATGACTTGGGACGAACCTATTCCTGAGTTTGGGTCACGATTTTCTGGTATTCTAGAAAGTTGCTTGGCGCAACCCTTTGTTCGGTTTTCAAAGAGGGATCTTTATCGTGGTTTGATTGGAAAATGTGGGATTCTATTCTACTTGCTTATTAAAAATCATCCATTTCGGAATGGTAACAAAAGGATTGCTATTATGTGTATGCTTTATTTTTTATCTAAGAATGGAAAGTGGATTTACGTCAGCAATGACAGATTATATAGATTTGCCAAAAACGTTGCAGCAAGTCGCCCTCATAAACGAGAGCCAGTACTGCAGGATATTCTAGGATTTTTAGAGGCCAATGTTAAAGATTTGACTAATTAATTAGTCCTCTACTCCCGCTTCCTCGCCAACCAAAAATCCCCGCAAGGGGGATTTTCGTTTGCCGAAGCGGGTAGGGGGAATCGAACCCCCGGCAACAGGTTGGAAACCTGTGGTATTGCCACTATACGATACCCGCAAAACGCAATATGACACGGCTATGGTAATGGAATTTAGGGCGAAACTCAAATTTGAGGAGATTTTTCGGAGGACTGAATATATTGTGTATAGCATGTGAAAAAAGTCCGCTCCTTGTTTCTTGACTTTTCCTATGATTTTATGATGATGGGGGTACCTATTATCTCCCGAACCCATCTGATTCGTCATGTACATTTACAACTTTCTTCCAGCGGCTGAAACTACACTTAGGTCAAGTTGTATCTACCTTACAATTCGCGCCGATAGGTCCGGCTGAGGCCGTACCGGGGCGCATAATAAATTTGTAACACACGCTAAGCTTTGTTCTTTCGGCCGCTGAAAGTAAAGTCAAAAGCCACCGGTTCGTCCGGGGCTTTTGATGTTGGTGTGGAAATGTTCAGCGGAGTTCGGTCTTCGCGAAGGGAATGGAAAACGCCCGGCACCAGATCCAAACCTCGCTGAATTGGGAAGGATCAATGTCCGAAGGGACTTCGTAGTTCTGGCCGCCTTCGTTGCCTTTGAGCGCGGCAATGCGCGCTTCGGAAACGTATGAGCCGTTTTTGCCGAAATAAACAAAGAGATCCGGCCCGTTCGTAACCCGGAAATCATCTTCAAGACGGATATAATGTTTGCCGTTCGCAAAGAGCAGTTTTGCCGTTCCTCGGCCGCTGTGGCCGGCCAGGCCGGCGAACTCTCCCTGTGATACTATCTCCGGCGCCATCGGCGCTTCGGTTGCGGTTGGGCTCCCCGAGGGGAGGGCCATGATATCGTTAATTTTTTCATCCACCCGCTCCGTAATAAAAAGGGGCGAGATGAGCCAATAGGCCAGGCCGAGGACGATGAGACCGCCGATGGCGATAAGAAGTTTTTTTATGCAACACCAGAGGATCAAAGTCGCCGAGTCAACACCAGAGGTATTTAAAGATGTCTTCTTCGCTATAACCGAGCGGCTTTAGGTAGCTATTTACCATATCCCACATATATCCCTTGTCGAGCAAACTGCTCCGGGGGATCGTCCACGCCTTACCGGATTTCACGTGAGTTGCTTTACTATGCTTTCCCCCTTCGTACAACGAAAAGCCCCTGAGCTTCATGAGGGCCTTCGTGACATCGGCTGGCTTACAATTCGTGTAACTAGGCCGTTCCACCTAGCGAGAAACTTAGTCTCTCCGTATCACCAGCCATAATTTCTCGTACCACATCCTCAAGTTGCTTCTGCTGTTCCCGTTGCTCCATAACCTTCTTTACTTTCTCTGGGATGTAAATACCGAGATGCTGCGAAATTTTTTCTGGAATTTCAAAGTACGTGTGAACGGCGTCATTAATCATTTCAATGAGTTCACCAAAACTGTCCGCCTGGGTAACGCAGCCGGGGAGATTCAGTACTTTCGCCCAGAATTTACCCTCCGCCGTTCTATGAACCTCAACCTCCAGTCTGGAGGGTAGTCGCATTATAAATTCAATCAGCCTTTTTTGATCACTGTTCATACACCCAGATTATAACCTGTAGCAGGTATCTTATCTATCAGTCAATACACACGTCCAACGTATCGCCGGAAGGGTCAAAAACGATAACGCATCGGGCCGCTGGGAATCCTCCTTCCCCGCGCTTCGTCCGGGCGTCCGCCCGACTTCGCGCTCCTCCGGAGCCCGGGCCTCTCGCGCATGCCGACTGGCATACGCTCGAGTTCCCTTCGATTCCCAACGCAGTCCTTCATTCCGTCCCGCTAAAAGCGGGACTCCATTCGGGCCGCTGGGAATCGAACCCAGTCTACGCCCTCCCGAAGGGCGCGTACTGCCGGTATACTACGGCCCGCCTTCGCCCTCCGAAGCCTTGGCGAAGGAGGGCTTCGTTCGGGCTTCGGCGGGTAAACCCGCCTACTTCACATAATATTTCTCCTTGATCTCGCGCTCGCGCTGGTCATCGAGCAGTTCAACGCGCGCTTCGGCTTTCTCACGAAGCTCGATCAGCTCCGCATCACTTAAGCGTCCTAGATCCTGGATCCTAGATCCCAGATACTCTTTTTTGTTCTTGGACGGGTCATCGAGCACTTCCTCAAGAAGCGCATTTAATACGTGCCCCACTTTCGGACCAGGCCCGATGCCAAGTATCTTCATAACATCTTGGCCGTTCGCCTGCAACATGGTTACCTTGACCGCTTCATGTTCGCGGAGGACTTTTTCGACGCGGAACTGGAAATGGCGCAGGCGGTAGGGCACGGCTTTGGGCACGCCCGAGCCGATGCGGTCGCACGTGCGCACTTTTACCAGTTCCTGGATATTTTCCTCGCCGACGTTCCGGATGAGCCGGCGGATGGCCGAATCCGTGGTCTGGACCTCGTCGGCCTCGTAGTCATAACGGAAGAGATGCCAGCGGACGAGTTTGGCCACTATCTCGGTAAATTTTTCCGGGTAGCGTAGCCGCGACAAAATCTGATAGCTCATTTTCGCCCCGACCACATCGTGGTTATAGAACGTGGAGTCCGGCCCCTCGCCGATTTTACAGCGGGGCTTGGCAATGTCGTGGAAGAGCGCGGCGATGCGCACGGCCAGCGACCAGCCGTTCTTGGCGGCGTAATCAAGCGCGCGGAGGTTATGTTCCCAGACCATGAAGACGTGGTGCTTGTTCTGGGTAACGCCGATGCCTTCGCGCTGTTCGGGCACGATGTGCGATAGCAGTCCGAGTTCCTCCAGCAATTCAATGCCGGATTTGGCATCGCGGCTCATGAGGATTTTTGAGAATTCGTCGCGGATGCGCTCTTTGGAAATGGCTTGGACGGAGTTGGCGTGTTTTTTGACGGCTTGGCGGGTTTTTTCTTCGACGGAAAATCCGAGCTCGGTGGCAAGCCGGACTGCCCGCAACATACGGAGCGCGTCCTCGGAAAAACGCTCTTTCGGGTCGCCGACCGCGCGGATAATTTTCCCCTTAATGTCTTCCTGGCCGCCGTGCGGGTCCTTTATCTCTGACTCCCCATTTTTTGCTTCAAGCGCGATGGCGTTGACGGTAAAATCGCGGCGGCCGAGGTCCTCCTCAAGTGTACTCGCCGGTTTGATATCTCTCGGATGGCGCCTGTCCTCATAGCGTCCCTCGGAACGGAACGTCGTTACTTCTATCTCGCGGAGCGACGGGTCCTCATCCTCGGTTTTTACGGTAACGGTGAAGAATTTGTTCTCGTAAAAGCTCTCCGGAAAGAGTTCACGGATCTTTTCAGGCAGTGCGTTCGTGGTCACGTCCCAATCCTTCGGTTTCATGCCGAGGAGTATGTCGCGTACGCACCCGCCGACGGCGTAGGCCGCAAAACCCGCATCCTGCAATTTCGAAATAACCGCCCGGACTTTGGCGGGTACAGTGAGCGTCTCATTTGTGTTTCTCGGCGCCATAGTTCTTCAATGCTATCCCAGGGAGTATGCTATTGACAAACTTTACGCATTGTTCTAATTTGTAAATCCGTCGATTCGTTCTTTTCAGGATCAAAAACCAAGAGAGGGGGGGATGGAGATGCCGATCTTTGAGGTCGTCTTCGATGGGGCAGTTCTCGGGCGGGTCGAGGCGCCGGGCCTCCCTGATCTCATCGAAGACCTAATGCTCCGCGCGTGCAGGAACGCCAGCGTTCGGGACCGATGCCCAACGGGGGGCGGCCTCCACGCCCACATCCGGGCCGGGCTTTTTGACTCCACTCCGGAGATGCGCGGGGATCGGGCCTACTACACCGCGCTGATCCCGCGGGTGGGGTCGGTCAGCTACAACTTCGATCCCGCCCACACCGTGCCGCCACCGGTCACCTTCAGCGAGGTGGCTGACGATGTTTGACGCCTGCTCGGAGTTCCGGAGCAGGCATTTTTCTTGAAGTGTGCTTGGTTTTCTGATATTTTAAATCGGTAAGTGATGCGCCTATGGTTCAGGTTCGCTTATCTAAATTTTGCGCCCTTAGCTCAACGGATAGAGCGCCTGGCTCCCCGCATAATCCTGGGTCCCCGTGGTGAAACGGATATCACAACGGGCTTCGGACCCGTTATTGGGGGTTCGAATCCCTCCGGGGACGGAGGAATGTGCGGGGCAAGTCGGACCAGGAGGTTCGGGGTTCGAATCCTCGAGGGCGCGTCAAAGCTACACATGACCCGACCATTCCGTCGTTTCGAATCTCCCTTCGAGCGCAAGCTCGAGGAGAGCGGTAAAGTTTCCGAGCGCTTCCTCTTTGGACGCGCCAGGGTTGAGTCTGACGATTACATTCGGGACAAGAATCAGCTGATTGAGCGGCATCGCGCGGACCGCCAGCCGATTGATTTTCGGGAAGGCGCCGAGATCATCAAACGCGCTCAACCCTTTGAGCCCGACCGGCGGGTGCCGCAAGACCCGACCAACCCGACGAAGGAGTTTCCGCGGCGCCTCCGCGCCGCGGTAGCCACGGCGCTAGGCCTCGGGGCCGTTGGCTCGAAGCGCGTTTTCTTTTTTACCGCCGTTGATACGTTCCTCGATGAGGATGCCGGGACCGATTCGTTGATCGAATGGCAGCGCACGCCGGGCGAACCGTCAAAACTTGTGCGGCTCGACTTCAGCCGCTACCCCGAAGACCCCGCGGTGTCGCAGGAGAAAGAGGCGGCGCGGGCACGAATCTTTGCCGATCTTCCCCCGCAGGTGGTGATCGGCGAGGTGCCGGAGGTTGACGACCCGCGTCAACTCACCGATCCGGAGAGTCCGTACAACAAGTTCGTCAGTTCGGTTGCGGGTCAGGTTGCGGCCGTTCTGCGGGAGCCGGAGGCCTAAGCGGGAGATATGGGGACTATGGTGTAACGGTAGCACGGCACTCTGTGGCAGTGTCGGAGAGGGTTCAACTCCCTCTAGTCCCCCAAATTCCAAATTTTCTGAACAAGTGAACGCTACAAATAGCGACGATCGTCGCTATTTGTAGCGTATGGACAGGCAACTGAATACGGCGTACCAATGAATTACCACTCGAGGGTGGTAATTCTTGTTCTCTGACAGAGGAGGGAGCCATGCAGCGCGAGTACGCGGCAGCCGGCGTTGACTACGGTAAGATCGATCCGTTCAAGGCCGCGATGCGCGAGATCGGCAAACGCATGCGCGGTCATGCGCTTTACCGGCGTGATATCGTTGTCCATGAAGACGGCTCGTTCGAATACGAACGGGCGAGCACGGTACCGCACCGCTGGGTACAGATCACCGAGGGGCTCGGCAACAAGAACTGGATCGCCGAGTGGATGTACCAGACGACGGGCGACCCGCGCCATTTCGCGGGCATTGGGATCGACACGGCGATGGCGGCCGTGGTCGACCTGCTCCGGCAGGGTGCCCTGCCGGTCGCGTACACCGCCGAGGTGGCGGCGGGCGACAGCGAGTGGTTCACCGATGAAGCGCGCCGAGCCGTGATCGTGGAGAGCTTCGCCGATGCCTGCCGACTCGGTGGGATGGCCCTCGTCGGCGGCGAGTCCCCTTCTCTTCGCTACCTCATCAAGGCCGAGCCGCCGGTGAAGAGCGCACCGGTTTTCTCGGGGTGCGCCGTCGGGCTCATCGCTCCGCTATGGAACACGATCCGGCGGCAGGAGGAGCTCGATCCGCCTGCGGAGATCATCGGCATCCCCGCCTCGGGACTCCACGCCAACGGTATCTCGCTCGTGATCAAGCGCGCCCTCGCGCTCCCCGATCAGTTCCTGCACGTGCTGCCGAACGGGCACACGCTCGGCGAGGAGGCGCTCGTCCCGACCGCTTCCTATGTCGCGCTCTTCGAGGCGCTTTTCGAGGCAAAGATCGAGATCCTGGCGGCGGTCCCCGCCACCGGTGACGGCGTCGCGAAACTCCTTCGCGCTCCGAATTCTTTCACGTACCACATCTGGGACTGGCCGGATGTGCCGCCGATCTTCCAGCTCATGCGCGAGATCGATGTCCCCCTGGAGGAGTGCCTGCGCACATTCAACTGGGGCATCGGGCTCTACATCTTCATCAATGCGGCGGTCGTGGATCTCGTTCTGGCCGCGGGCAAGCGCGCCGGCTATGCCCCCATTCATCTTGGCTCTGTGATAGAGGGCGAACGCCGCATCATCTTTGGCCCGGAGCAGGGCCTCGTCCTCCGCCCGGAGTAGTCGCTCCTGGAGCTCCGCGCCGGTCAGTCGTTGACCGGCGCGTTTTTATTTGTCAAAATCGAACGGGCTCAATATCTCAATGCAATGGAACGAATTACCTATACCCCCAAAGATTTTGACTGGATCGGGTGGGATGCCGCAACAATGGAACGGGTCGTGGATGAATTGCTGGCGAAGAAGAAAAAATCCTACGACGCCGTAAAATATATTCCCGCATCGGAGCGGACTTTTGAAAATACCATTGTTGCGATCGAGCGCTCGAATGATGCAGTCAGTCCCTCCGCGCACGCCATCCATATTCTTGCGGAGACAAATCCCGAAGAGCGTATACGAACCGCGGCAAAAAAAGCCCTCGACCGTTTCCAGCAGGCGATGGTGGATGTTGAATATGACGAGGACATGTACCGCGCCGTACAGGAGTTTGCTGCCAAGGGGCAAGTACTTGCGGGAGTCGATAAGAAGCTGTTCGATGATATGGCGCTGGAGTATAGGCGCATGGGTTTTGATTTGCCGCCGGCTGATCGCGAACGCCTCAAGCGGAACTTAAAGGAGTTGGCAGAGCAGTCCTCCGAATTTACGAAAAACGCCAATGAATTCCGCGAGTGGATCGAGGTGAGCGAAACAGACCTTGCTCCTCTCCCGGGAACATATCGGCAGTCGCTCGAACGAACGCCGGACGGCCGGTACAAGGTTTCGACCGATGAGCCGGAGTTTTTGCCGTTCATGCGGAACTGCCCCAACGCCGAAAAACGCCGAGAGTTGAACGAAAAAGACCTTCAAACGGGCGGGGAACGGAACGTCGAGATATTAAAACGGGTTATCGAACTCCGGCGTGAAAATACAGCCCTCCTCGGCTACCCCACCTTCGTTGACTACCGCGCCGAAGTGCGCATGGCAAAAAACGCTTCCACGGTCGAGCGTTTCCTTGCTGACCTTGCAGAGCGGAGTCAGCCAGCATTTGAAGAAGATTTTGCCGCGCTCCGATCCCTGAAGCGCGAGATGACCGGTGATCCGGCCGCAACGCTTGCGCATCACGACGTTTTCTACTATACCAACGAGCTGAAAAAGCGCCGGGCCAACGTGGATGATGAAGAGGTGCGCGAGTACTTCCCTCTTGACGCGGTACTGAAGGGGATGTTCGAGATCTATGGGAAGCTGTTTGGAGTTTCTTTTTCCGGGCGTACGGGATGGCCCGCGTGGCATCCGGATGTAAAGTTTTATGCCGTGCAAAATGCCGAGGGCGGCGAAATGGGTTACTTTTTTCTCGACCTGTTCCCGCGGCCGGGTAAGCACGCCGGCGCAATGTGCGCAGAGTTGGTATCCGGCCACCGCGTCCCCGGGGATCCTAAACCCGATCGTTACCAAGCGCCCCTGGCGGTTATTGTTGCCAATGTAGCAAAACCACTGGCCGATATTCCATCGCTTCTTTCCCATCAAGAGGTGAGAACTCTTTTTCACGAATTCGGTCATGCAATGCACGATCTTCTTGCCGAGACCGCGTATGCTTCACAAGCAGGCAGTTCGGTGGCATGGGATTTTGTGGAGGCGCCCTCACAAATGCTGGAGAACTGGGTATGGGAGAAGGAAACGCTCCGGATGATGTCCCGTCACTATCGCACCGGCGATCCATTACCGGACGAAATAGCTGAAAATCTCGGGCGCACGCGTCAATTTTTGATCGGCTATCAGACCATGCGTCAGATCGTTTTGAGCCGATTTGATCTTCTTTTGCACACGGCGGTTGTCGTTGGTAATCCATCAAAGGAGTATGCGTCCCTTACGCTTCGACACCTCCATATCGCGCTCCCGGAAACGCAGCGCTTCCCGGCGGGTTTTGCCCATCTGATGCACGGATACGATGCCGGTTACTACAGCTACCTTTGGGCGCATGTCTATGCCGCGGATATGTTCACGCGTTTTCGGGCCGAGGGTCTTTTGAATCCGCAAACGGGGCGCGACTACCGGGCGTGGATCCTCGCCAAGGGCTCGAGCGAGAAGGAGATCGATCTTGTGCGCGGCTTTCTTGGCCGCGAACCGTCGAGCGAAGCGTTCTTGAAGGAGCTGGGGCTGTAAGCGTATGCCCGAACTGCCGGAAGTCGAGATTACCCGGATGAAACTCCTGCCGCTGGTTCGCGGGCGGAGGATTTTGGATTTTTGGACCGACTGGCCGAAGGGATTGAGGATAGTAAATAGCAAAACGCAAAAAGCAAATAGTCAAAAATGGGTAGCCAATGATATGAGGGGGCGGAAGGTCTTGGACGTAACGCGGCAGGGAAAGGTACTGTTTTTTCGATTATCCCCTCGACGAGCTCGGGGCAAGCCGCCTCGATGGAGCTCGGGGCGAGCGGGAGAGCCGGAGCGCGTGATGGCCGTTCATTTGCGGATGAGCGGGAGGTTGGAAGTGGCATCCCATAGTCCGGGACGTCACCCTGAGCGACAGCGAAGGGTCTCTTCGTCTCTGCCGGCACGATGGACCCATTTCGCATGGCAATTGAGCGATGGGAAGGAGCTCCGTTTCATTGACCCCCGGAAATTCGGACTGGTATGGTACGGCGCGCCCGGTGAGCTCCAAAGGGACTCATATCTCGGCGGCCTCGGCATTGATGCGAAGGGTCTTACGAAAAAGGCCTTCATCACGGCCATCCACGGCCGTCGTGGTATGATTAAACCGCTATTGCTCCGTCAGGATGTTGTTGCCGGCATCGGGAATATCCTTGCCGATGAATCGCTCTGGCATGCCCGGATCCATCCAAAAGTCAGCGCTGCCGGTCTCGATGATGCGGCGCTGGAGCGTTTGCACGGCGGCCTCGAGAAAACCATCCGTGCCGTGCTCGCATCAGGCGGCACCTCCCTGCGGAATTTTCGCCACCCCGATGGGAAGGCCGGCCGGTATCAGGAGCGGCGGCTCGTCTACGGCAAAGCCGGTGAGCCCTGCCCGCGATGCCGCACGCGCCTTCATCGGATCATTGTCGGAGGGAGGGGAACAACTATTTGCGGGAGTTGCCAGCGCGCGTGACGGAAAAATTTGAAGTTGAACTAAAATTCAGCGCGAATTAGTGACATGTCGATGGAATTTCAAAAAAGGTTTCCGATTTGGGCCTGGTGGGTAGCCGGAATTATTGCCGTTGCCGCGCTCGCCGGCGGAATTATTTTTATCGTTCGCAATTCCGGGCCAAGTTTGCCGCCGGGATTGGTTGAGAAGCGCGCCGAGGCCTCCCGTCTCCTGGAGGAAGCCAGCCGCATTGAGGATGTCGACGTGAAGCCGCTTATTACCCTTGAAGCAAAAAAAGATTTTGCCGGCGCCGTGGCGCTCATGGATTCGGCGCTTGCCGTGAACAGCCGGCAGGAGCAGTTGAACGGAGCACTCGTGAGCGTCAGCGACGAGCTGGCCAAGATTGCGGTCGGTGTGGAGCCGGATGACGCCGGCGCAAAGGCAGTGGAGGCCTTCAGTATTTTGGCCCAGCTGGCCGAGGCCGAGAAAAAATTCTTTACCGACCGGCGGGCGCTCTACGAAGCGGGACGGGACTACTATAGAGCGCTCGCCGCAAAGAAGAAGCCCTCCCTTTCCAACGAACTTGCCGCGTTAGTTGAGACCATAACCTCGGACCTGACAAAAGCGAAAGAACTGCATCAACGTTTTAGCACGGCGGCCAAGGCATTTGATGAAGCACTGAAAGCTAGAAAATAGAAAGTGGAATCTAGGAGGCAGGAGATGTAAAAATGGCTCTGTAGAGGCATTTTTTGGTGCTTCCGTATATATGCTTTACAATCTATTGACAAGTTTATCTAAAAGATATATAATATATTCAGGTAAGCTGAAATGCTGGAAATTTAAAAACTTAGCGATGGCGTAGTGGAGAGAGTACGCCGACCGCATATACCCCTATTTACGAACGTTTTACAAGCGGCCGGGATACTCTCCGGCCGCTTGTTGTTTATAAGAGTTCTCCTTGGGACCGCGAGCTAATGGCAGTTCGCGGCTCCAAGACGGAGTTCTTATAGAGAAAGGGGCGAGGAACATGGGAGCCCTTCACTACGTGCTGGTTCTCGTGATTGCACTCGTTCTTCAAAACGCATACAAGCAGGATGGAAAAAGGAGGTGAGATACACCTCCATCCTGCTCCTATCCGAGTTTCTGAAGCAAAGTTCAGAGATTCAGGCGGGAGACAACGGGAAGTTCATTGAGGCGTAATGTTTCGGATGCCGCGAGTGCGGCGGAGGAGGCAGACGATGTACAGCACATGGGACACGCTCGTCATGGTGGTGCTCGCCCTCTCGATCGTCGGCGGGTTCTGGATGGCGTGGCGGGACTGTTTCCGCCCCCTCGTGGACGATGCCATCGCGTGGTGCGCCTACCGTTCCTGGACGAGAATCGTTCAGACCTACAACAAGAGTGTCCAGAGGTGGGGCTTCCAGCTGGTGGATCGGCGCGGCAATACGATGGGGCCGTGGTTCGAGGATATCACCGCCGTGTTCGTGATCTTGGTCATGGTGTTGTCGATCCTAGAGTTCATGATCAGCGTTGCGATCAGCGTTGCGAAGGTCGCGCGCTGGTTGCTCGCCGGTCTAGTCGGTTAAATAGGCC
>CAYIQX010000014.1:0-12697 GCA_964365675.1 uncultured Candidatus Saccharibacteria bacterium
CCTCGCGTCCGGCTTCTTTGATCTGCTTCTCTATTTCCTGGCGCGCCTTGTCCACCGCCTCCTCGATGCGGGCGGGTTGGATGCGTCCGTCGGCAATGAGATTCTCGAGCGCATGCTTAGCAATGTGCCGCCGAACCGGATCAAAACCGGAGATGACGACCGCCCCGGGCGTATCGTCCACCACGATCTCCACGCCGGCGGCCCGCTCCAGCGCCCGGATGTTCCGGCCCTCGCGGCCGATAATCTTGCCCTTGGCATCATCGCTCGGAATAGTAACCGTGGTCGTGGTTACCTCTGACGTGGTAGCCGTGGCCACGCGCTGAATAATGGTCGCCAAAATGGACTTGGCTTTCCGCTCCAGCTCCTCAAGACCTGTGGTTTCGAGCTTCCGGATGCGCGTGGCAAGGTCATCCTCGGCCTCCTTTTCTATCCTCTTCATCAGGAGTTCCCTGGCCTCGATGCGGGTCATGCCGGCGGCTTTTTCCACAGCTACCTGTGCTTCCTCCCGAGCTTTCTCCACATCAACTTTTATCTCGCGGACGCGCTCTATTTTCTCGACGAGGTCGCGGTCGCGCTCATCAAGCTGGACCAAGCGCTTGTCTAACAAGGATTCGCGCTCGCGGAGGCGTTCCTCCGATTTCTTGAAGGCGCGCTCGCGCTCCTTTTCCTCCTCCTTTGCCTCTTCAAGCGCCTGAACGGCCTTGGACTTGGCCTCAAGAAGAATCTCCTTGGCCTCGGCTTTGGAGTCCTCGAGCAGTTTATTGACCTTCGATTCGATAGAATTCCGACGCACGCTCATCAGTTGCTGCCGGATGAAATATCCGACTACGCCGCCGAGCGCAAACAAAAGCAGGAATCCCCCTATGGTAGGAAGTGACATGAATTTATATGGATGAGCCGAAGAGTCCGACTCGCGGGACGCAAAAACTACATCACGCCTGCGTGATGTCCGAGCGCCTGATGCAGTTTGACTTCAAACCGAGAAGTAAACACGGGTAAGATATTCCGCTATCTTCGTTCGTGTCCGGACCATTCGGAATAGGGATTACAAGGTTACGCTCCGAATAGTATCAGAGGGCGGCCACGTCGTCAATGTTGCCCCGGCCACTAACCCTCGGGTATCAAAAACACCCCCTCAGGGGGGCGTTTTTGGTTATTTTGGAAACCGACCTTTTGGTATCCTAAATTACCTCGGAGGAACGGCGGCGGTTTCCTAAGAGCGCCGCCGAAAAAAATATTTCACTGCCGTATCCCTGCAGACGCCGCACGGCGCCGAGGGCATCCCGGAGGAAAAATCCGGCCATAACGAGGTACACCGCCGCAAGCAAACGCGACTGCATGCTCTTCACCAAAAAGTTCGAGGTGAAGAACTTCACGAACGCCCAAACGTCAGAGCTTGCCGCAAGGGCGTTCACGAGAATGGCTTTTATCGAGATCTGGGTGAGCACGCCGATCGCCACGCCAACGAGCAGTAGGGCCTCGACGGCGAGCATTGGGGCCACGCTTTTCCAGAACCAAATGCCATACACGCGCCGCATAATGCGCTGTTTTAATTCCCGATCAAGCGTCGTGGTTATCGCTTCCATGGGTATGGGTGTGGTTACGGAATGATCGATTTTTTGAAGAGTTTCCGCGCCCGGAAGAGCTTCATCTTTAAGGCGCCAATGGTCATGCTGTTCTCAGCCGCGATGGTCTGATACGCCTTATCCTCAAGATAGTAGGCCCGAAGGAGCGAGGCCAAATCCTCGGGTAGTATTTCTAGTACCGAACGGACCAGTTCCCCGGTTTCGCGGTCAAGAAGCGCCTCTTTGAACCGGACATGGGCTTCACCCCTGGTTGGATCCATCCCGCTGATAGCGGGATCGGGCAGGAGCCAGTCCTTCTTCTTCACCTTGTGATAATGGGTAATGGAGGTATTGAGTACTATCTTATACGCCCAGGACGAGAACTTCCGGTCCTGGCCTCTCTTGAAGCGCTTGGCATAGCGGTACATTTTTACGAACGCCTCTTGCACCACGTCCTCGGCTTCACCCCGGTCGCGTACCACGCGCTCGGCCACGCGCAAAAACGAGGGCTGGTAGCGATCCACCAGCAACCCGAAAAGCGCCGGCCGTTCCTGGGCAGAGGTCAGAATGACCTCATCCGGAATTGCGGCAACGGCATTTTCTTCCGGCTCCTCTATGGTCAGAAATTCGCGTTTGGCCATTTACGGATGTGCGGTACCGTACTAATGGTTCATACGTAGCAGATCTGGCCGGAAGTTTCAACTGAAACGCAGGGTTGATACAATACATCCATGGCAATATCAAAACCTATCGTCCTCATGGTGCTCGACGGCTTCGGCGTCTCTTTACAGGCGCGGGGCAACGCCATCCATGCGGCGGCGAAACCAAATCTCGACCTCATTGAAAGCCGCTATCCCTTCACCACACTCCAGGCCTCCGGAGCCGCGGTCGGACTACCCTGGGGCGAGGCCGGGAATTCCGAAGTCGGCCATCTCACCATGGGCGCGGGACGCGCTATCTACCACCACCTGCCGCGGATAATCGTGGCCGTCGAGGACGGGTCATTTTTCACCAACCCCGCGTTTTTGCATGTCACCGAGCACGTGAAAGAGCGCGGCTCCTCACTCCATCTCCTTGGACTTGTCTCCTCGGGCTCGGTCCATAGCTATTTTGACCATCTCTATGCACTATTCGAGCTCGTCAGCCGTTCCGGCGTGGAGCGCGCCTACCTCCATGTCATCACCGACGGCAAGGATGCCCCGCCGGAAGAGGCCGCGACATTGCTCCCCCAGCTGGAAGAGCGCCTGGCCCAAAAGCACCCGACCATAACCATCGCCTCCATTCTTGGCCGCTTCTATGCCATGGACCGGGACGAAAAGTGGGAGCGGGTTCGAAGCGCGTATGAGCTTTTAACCGATGGCAAAGGGAACTCATTCAAAAATCCCGCGGAGTATATCAGCGGCTCCTATGGCCGGGGAGTTACCGATGAATTTATTGAACCCGCGTATCGGGATGATCCGCCGGCCGGCGGAAGCCATAGTGCAGGGCGGATCCGCGACGGCGATGGCCTTATTATTTTCAACTTCCGTGAGGATTCCGTGCGCGAGATAACCGAAGCGTTCGCAAGGGAGGCATTCGACTTCTTCCCGCGAACCCGCATGCCGGACCTGAAGATAGCCACCATGACCGAGTACGAAAAGAACCTTCCGGGCGTGGAGGCGGCTTTCCCGCCGCTCGAGATATCCCTGCCGCTCGGCCGGGTGCTCTCACTCGCCGGCAAAACCCAGCTCCATATTGCCGAATCCGAAAAATACGCCCACATAACCTATTTTTTCAACGGCGGCACGGAAAAACCGTTCCCGGACGAGGAGCGCATCCTGGTGCCGTCCTTGGGCGTACCCCATTTTGACGAGCATCCGGAAATGAGGGCACCGGAAATAACCAAGCGCATCCTGGAACGGATTGGCGAATACGATTTCATCCTCGTAAACTACGCTAACGCTGATATGGTCGGGCATACCGGGAACTTTGATGCCGCCCGACAAGCCGTTGAGGCGCTTGACCGGGCCATCGGCGAACTCATGCCGGCGGTGCTGAAAAAGGGGGGAGCGCTCATCATCACCGGAGACCACGGCAACGCTGAACAAAAAATCCATCCGCAATCCGGCGAACCCATCACCGAGCACACGATAAATCCCGTGCCTTTCTATCTCGTTGCCAAACCCTTCGAACTGCCGCAAGCTCGGAGTGCTGTCGAGATCGCGGCCCAGAAAAAAGAACCGGGCGGCATCCTCTCGGACGTCGCCCCGACCATCCTTGAGCTGATGCAACTTTCCCAACCCCCAGAGATGACCGGAAAATCACTGCTCCCGATGCTGCTCAAACAGTAACCGAGTGTGACAAAATCGTACGATCGGAGTATTTTGTCACATCCGCCGCTCGCACTCGACGCGCCATCTCACGGCGAATGCCCCGCCCATCCTGGCTCTCGCCGAAGCCGGGACGTTTTTTATTTTCAAAATCTCTATTCCTACCAGCCAGCCGCCGTGTTACACTGCCAGCGGAAGTTGTACCGCACCCAAGTACCTACCATCTCCATAGGAGGATCCATGCGTTACCAGGATGTCGTGTACGGTATGATCGACATTCCGCTGGAAATCCGGGACCTCTTCGGCTATCCAGAGCTCGTGCGACTCCGCGGCATTTCCCAGGCCGTGCTGCCCGTGGAGGTAAACCCTTTCTGCGCCGCTCCGAACCGCTTTCAGCACGGCATCGGGGTCTGGCATCTCGCCGAACGGCTAGTACAGAAACCGGAGTTCAAGCACCTCGCGCCGAACCTTCCGCTCGCGGGACTGCTCCACGATGCCGGCAACCCTCCGTTCTCCCACACCGGGGACTGGTTTATGGCCGATGCCATCGGCCACAGCGGCGAAACCCGCCTCGGCGAAATGCTCGGTGACTCGGCATTTGCCACGGCGTTACGACGCCTCGGTGGAGATTTGAACATCGTTGCCGGACTGACCGCCGGAACTTTCAAACCGTGGTCTGATCTCCTCGCGGGTTCGCTCGACCTCGATAACATCGACAACATCTGCCGTTACGGGCGCATGCAGGGGTTGTTGCGGGGATGGAAGGACTACAACCCCCGCCTTCTGGCGGACGCATTCCGGGTCTCGCCAGAAGGAGACGCAATCGAGCTCGATCGTTCGGCGAAAGACGAGATCTCCAAGTGGCTCGCGGCACGACGGACTGTCTACGAATCGGTGTACTCGGATCCGCACCTGACCATGGCCATGATGTTGCATCGGGCCGTGGAAATCGCCTACACCGCGGGCGAACTGCCGCTCTCGTTCTGGAACCTTACGGATACCGGGGCGATCCGTCACCTTCGCAACGGCTGTAACGGCGGTACCAGACAGCTCGTCGAGGATCTCGAACGATTCCGCCCCTACGAGTGTGTGGCGGACTGGAGAGGCGACACTCTCGAGCAGTTCGAACCTGCTCACTGGCGGAACTGGCGGGTGCGGAAAGCCATCGCCGATATGCTCGCTGAGGTGTCGGCGATGGAGAAGTGGGAAGCACTCGTCTACTTCGGCCACGGCAAGGACCACCGCAGGATCACGCTCCCGCTACGGGGCGCCGGAGGAACGGAATCAGTAGATGGACTCGGCCTCATGGAGATCTACCGCATCCGCCTGTATCTCCGCCGTCCACCCCCCTCTGCGGTTACTCTGATGCTGAAGGATGTCCCGGCCTTCTGCCGTCTGGCGATCGCAGAACGCCTCCCAGAGTTCGCCCGGCCTGCTTGTTCATCGAAGGAACGCGCCACCGCTCCCGGCTTCTAGTAAAGAAGCCGGGTTTTCCTTACAGAAACGAAAACTGCTCCGCCGTAGCGGAGCAGTTTTCTAAAAATGGAGGCGTGAATAAAAACGCGGGTAACCGAGCGCTACTCCATTTTGATCTTAATTTTCTTCTCGCTCCTATCTTTTTTCGGCAACCGGACGGTCAGGAGGCCGTTTTTGATATTCGCGTCGGCCTTTTGGAAATCCACCTCCTCGGGTAGGATGATGGCGCGCGAAAAGGTGCCCCAGTAGAGTTCCTTATAATAGAAGTTCGCCTCATTCACTTCCTTGTGGCGGGTGCGCGTGCCGCGAATGGTGAGCGTTTCCTCCTGCAGGGAGATGTCGATATCCTCGGGCTTCACGCCGGCCACGCTCGACTGGATAACAATAGAAGGACCCTCATCATAAATATCCACCGTCAGCTGGCCTTCCTCGGCCGGTAGGGCTTCCTCCATCTCGCGCCCGTTCGACGCTTCATCCGCGGTTACCGGAATATTACGCACCCGTTCCTCGGTCTCCTTCCCTTTCCGCTTTGATCTCGGCTCCGGGGCAGAGGAACGCAGTGCGGGCTCAACACTTTCCTCGTTAATGCGAATGCCCCCGGTGAGACGCTCAAAAAATGATTTTGCCATACCACAAATCTGTTACCAATAAATCGACAAATAATACAAATGAGCTAGGGCCGCGCATTGAGGATCCGCCTGTATCGGATGCCGTTTTTCATGACAAGTACGAGCAATCCAAGCTGGAAACCGTTTGACTTTAAGAACTGCCGCATAACTCAATTCCTTATGCAGGAACCGTTCCTCACTCACGTATTTGTATTATTTGCGCCGCGATTTGTAATAATACGCGGTTTCTTCAACCGCTCAAACTCCACCAGCACCGCCACGGCCATCAAGAACAGGAGAAGAATGACAAGCAGGAGCGAGGTCGGAATGGCGTCCTTGATAATAATAAAGTAGTTGAAAAGCGCATGCAACGCACCGGCAAGTATAACACCGGCCGCCACCGCGTGCTTGTGGCGCGGGGTGAACATGTGGCGGGCAAGCGCGTATCCGACGATGGCTGAAGATAGGGCATGGAGCAGGTTTGCGCCGAGGAAGCGATTGGTGGTGAGCTCGAACCCGGAAAGGAAACTCCGCTCCAGCACCGGCACGAGGAAGAGCACATTCTCAATGGCCGCAAACCCCAGGGCGGCCGTAACCATATAGATCATGGCATCGATCGGCTCGTCGAAATCAGAACGCGAAAGGACGGCGAACTTTACTGCCGCGTACTTCAGATATTCCTCGATGAGGCCTACGCCGACGAAAACCACGAACGGCATGGCCAGCACGGTGGGCATAAAGCGGTGGAACAGTCCAGCGAACACCGGCGGCCGGCCGAAGAATCCAAGCTCCACAACCACCGCGGCGAGCGCCGAAAAGATGCCGGCAATGAATGTAAGGAAAATAAGGTGCTTGGGCTCGGGATGACGATCCTCCTTTAAATAAAAAGTGAGCCATACCAAAGGCGGAAGAAAAGCAAGCGCGATGTAGCCGGAGTAGGTGGAGATTATGGCAGCCATACGAGAAGAATCAAGAAGCAAGAATCATGAATCAAGGTGTGCGCGAAACGACCATCTCCGTTCCATGATTCTTGATTCAAGATTCATGATTCATCTGTGGGGCCATGATTCGACCATAAGTAATTCGTCGGCTTTCGCCTTTCGCTCCTTGGCTTTCGGCAAATCGCTCCACAGCTCCTCCGTGATGAATGGCATGAAGGTATGCAGAAGCTTAAGGAGTGTTGAGTGAACAGTGATGAGCAGTGACTCGGCGGCTGAACGCTCGAGGGGATCATCCGAGGCAAGGCGCGGCTTGGCCGACTCTATGATCTTATCGGCGAACGTATGCCAGGTGTAGTGGTAGAGCGCCTCGGCGGCATGGTGGAACCGAAAACGCTCAAGGTCAGCCGTAACGCGCTTGGTAAGATTTTCCAACTCGTCGAGTCGTCTCCGACCCTCAGCTGAATACGTAACCTTTGCAGCCTTTGCGCCTTTTGCGTCATTCGCGGCCTTCATGGTAATAAACCTATGAATATTCCAGAGCTTGTTCGCGAAATTCCGGTACCCGCGGATCTTCTCCTCGGAGATGACGATATCCTGACCCGGCAAATTGCCGACAGTGAGGGCCATCCGCACCGCGTCCGTGCCGTAGAGTTCGGCTACGCCTAAGGGGTCTATGACATTCCCCTTTGACTTCGACATTTTCTGGCGGTCTTTGTCGCGGACAAGTCCGTGGAGGTAGACCGTGCGAAACGGCACCTTGCCGGTGCGCCAGAGCCCGAGCATTATCATCCGCGCCACCCAGAAGAAGAGAATGTCATAGCCGGTTTCCATGACATCGGTGGGGTAGAACGCCCTGAAATCCCTGCCCCCCGGATAGCCGAGTGTTGCGAATGGCCATTGGCCAGAAGAGAACCAGGTGTCAAGCACGTCAGAGTCCTGGACCCAGCCGGCTCCTTTGGGGGCGCTCGACCCGACATGAATTTCATCGCCGCGGAACCACGCCGGGATACGGATGCCCCAGATTATTTGGCGCGAAATGTTCCAATCGCGGAGGTTGGCCATCCAATGGAAGAACACTTTCTCGAACCGCTTGGGAATGACTGTAATCTTGCCCGACTTCACCGCTTCCACCGCCATGTCCCGAAGGGACTTTCCTAACCTTTGCCCTTTGCCCTTTGCCCTTTGCCCTGGCGCATGCGGCTCCGCCGTCATCTGCACAAACCACTGCGGCATGACCACGGGCTCGACCGGATTGCCGCACTTATAGCAGACGGCAACGCTGTGCTTATAGTCGGGTTCAATACGGGTGAGAAGCCCTTTCGCCTTCAACTTTTCAACAATTTTTGAGCGCGCTTCGCTTATTTTCATTCCGCCAAATTCTCCCGCGACCGGCAGGAGCCGTCCGTATCGGTCAATGATCGGCTCCTTGTCGAGCTTGCGGCGCAGGGCAAGCTCATAGTCCGCGGCATCGTGCCACGGGGTGATGGTCATGGCGCCCGTGCCAAACTTCATGTCGATGACGCTATCCTTAATAACGGTCGCGGCAATGCGTCCATTGATCCATTCAACTTCAAACCGCTCGCCGTCCTTATAGCGCGCATACCGCCTGTCCCCGGGGTGCATCACCACATATTTATCGCCGAATTTCGTTTCCGGACGCGCGGTTGCTATTTCAAAAGGGCCGTACTGTATGAAATAGAGAGTGTCGGTGCGCTCTTCGTACTTCACCTCGAGGTCGGAGAGCGAGGTCTGGTGTTTCACACACCAGTTGATAATGCGCTCGCCGCGATAGAGAAGGCCGTCCTCATATAATTTGACGAACGTATCCGTAACGGTCCCGACAATGGCCGGGTCAAGCGTAAATTGCTCGCGCGACCAGTCGGCCGAGGCCCCGAGTTTCCGGAGCTGGCCCTCCATGACTTTTTTATTCTTCTGGGTGAAAGCCAGCATTTCCTTATACAGCTGGTCGCGCCCAACATCGGTACGGTTACGGCCTTCTTTCTCGAGCTTTTTATCGAACACCACCTGTGTCTCAAACCCGGCGTGGTCCGCACCAGGAAGCCAGAGCACTCGCCGCCCGCGCATGCGCCAAAAACGGATGAGAATGTCCTGCAGTGTTACAAAGACGGCATGCCCGATATGGAGGGTGCCGTTGGCATTGGGCGGCGGCATGATGATAGTGAAGGACTTACGGGAGCCCTTCGCTTTGCTCAGGGCGGATCGCTTGGGCAGGCGATCTGGGTCAAAAAAGCCAGACGCTTCCCAGCGCCGGTATATGCGGTCTTCTACTTCATTGGGATCGTAGGTCCTCGAAAGCTCTCTAGACATTTTTATCGCAATGGTACATAACTGGCATCATAGCGCACTTACTACGGATGCCGCATCGAGGAGGTTTTTAGTGGACAGTGGACAAGCGGGAAAAAGGATCGAAGGAGAAGTGCCGGTCGGGGTGGCATACGGAGCCGGTCTTGCCCTCACGCAAGCGGTTGGGCCCTGTGGAAGACCGCACTGCCCGATCAGGAACGGCGAGGTATTCGCGCCCGAGAAGTGCATGAACGATGAGTGCGGACGTAGTCGTCTGGGAGAGTCGCTCCGCGCCATCAAGTCCGGCCTCGCATGGGAATAGCCCATGCGATTTTCTTTTGCTTTTTGCTGTGGATTCATCGCTTGACGATAGGTGGAGCCAGGCGATACCCTTAAATTGTGCCATAAAAATTGGCGCGATTCCTACCCATGTCGAGCTGCCAGCTATCCACCATCTCCTACTCGTTGTTCTCCACCCTTCTGACCGCGGGGATAGTGGGGCTGGCTATTGTCCTCGCCGTCCTCATCGTACGCGCCTTTACGGGTCGCGGCGGGGGGCTGGAGACGCAACTGGGCTAGGCAAGATCAACGTTGCATGTCATCGGGCCTCCCACCTCTCGGGAGGTCTTCGTTTGACGGAGTTCTTTCAAAAGTGGTACTGACTGGGACGCGGTGCAAAGACGGTCGCAACCGAAAGAGAGGAGAGATCATGCGCAAAACTGCCGCAGTGAAGCCCAAACCGACAGCGGTCTAATCTTCCCGTCATTCCCCTCTACGGGGGCGACGTGACGCTCTTCAGCAGGATGGGCGAGGTCTGCGCCCGGCGCACGGAAGCCGAAACCATCCTCCGGGGACTTTCGGGGGGAAAGAGCGCCGTCGCCGAGCTCGTCCAACACGACGACCCGAGGAGCTTGCGCCCCACACTCGCCCTCGGAGACATCCAGGAAATGCTGGGACGGGTCCCGCAAGTCCAGACCATGCGGGAGCTCCATCCCAACAACTGGGTTAGCATCATCCTCAGCGACGGCCAGCCGCCGCGCACCTAAGGAGGAGAGGGTGGACTTCGGACTGCGATACCAGAACTACCTCCAGGAGATGAAGGCGCTCGCTACCAAGGTCAATGGCGCCCGCCTCGACTCGAGGAAACGAGAGCGCTGTCGTGAACGGCTGGTTGACCTGACAAGACGGTTGATACCGAGCGTGCATGAGAAGCTGGAGGAACTTGAGGGAGCGAAAAGCCAGCGCAAGGCCCTGGCCACGGCCCGAAAGGGAGACAGTAACGTGCCTGAAGAATCTGCCCGAGAGAGACGAATCCGGCTCATCGCGCAAGCCATGGATCGGCAGGATCTGCCCATGCAAGCCCTTGCCGAATTGTGGGAGCTGTTGCCGCACACGGATGCGGCAGCACTCGATTGGTGGCGGGAGAAACATCGGATCACCTAGCACCCGTCGAGCCGTAGATTCGCAGCGGCCTGGAGGAACCTCCAGGTCGTTTTCTTTTGCCGATTAAACCAACCAGCCAGCGCTATCATAAGCGCATTGTCGCCGGTGAGGCGCGGATCGGGCAGGAGGTACTGGGCACTAGGGTACTGCCTCTGGAGTGCTACGCCGAGCTCGGCACGAAGCTTCCTGTTCGCGGCCACGCCGCCGCCGATGAGGACGGTCTTGACGCGGTACTCGCGCGCGGCGCGGACGGTTTTCGCGACAAGCACATCCACCGCGGCCTGCTCGAAACTCGCGGCGATGTCGCGCGTTGTTTTCGCCGAAATCTTCCCCATATCGCGGATCGTGTAAAACACTGTGGTCTTCAATCCGGAAAAACTAAAATTCAGATCATTGGAATACAGCATCGGGCGGGGGAACTTGAATGCCGACGCGTTGCCCGTTTCGGCCAGGCGGGAAATAACCGGTCCGCCAGGAAATCCGAGCCCCAACATTCTTGCCACCTTGTCGAAGGCCTCGCCGGCGGCATCATCCCGGGTTTCGCCGATAACGCGATAGCGTTCGTATGCCGACGTGAGCACGAGTTCCGTATGCACGCCCGATACGATAAGGCAGAGCGTGGGAAAGGTAAAAGACCCGAGCGTTGCCCGAGTGCCAGAACGCCAACCGGAGGGCAGAAGGTTCGTATAAATGTGCCCTTCAAGGTGGTTGACCGCGATGAGGGGCTTGACCCAGAGGTAGGAAAGCGCGCGGGCAAAGTTAACACCGGCCCAAAGTGCGGGCGCAAGTCCCGGTCCGACGGTCACGGCGATAGCGTCGACCTTTGGCGGCCGCATTCGCAGGACCCGGCGTTCCATCTGCCGCAGAAGTTCTAACTCGCGCTCAAGAATAGAATTTAAAATCTGGAATCTAGAATCTAGGGTCCGCCGTTTCGTCCTTGGTTTTTGATTCTTTATTCTCGATTCATGCCGAAGTAATCCGCTAGCTTTCAAGGCCGAAAGAAGGGTTGGAACCAAATTTTTTTGATGCTCTCGTTTGGCTAAATTAGGTACTACGCCGCCAAACTTAGCATGGAGCTTCACCTGCGAGGCAACGATATTCGATAAAACCCGGACTCGCGGTCGCGCCGCTAAACCACCAACGTCAATGATGGCCACTGCCGTCTCATCGCAGCTTGTTTCTATGCCAAGGATTCGCATACGTTACGGCCCCACCGGGAATCGAACCCGGGTTACCACATTGAAAGCGTGGTGTCCTAACCGTTAGACGATGGGGCCATGGACTAAACAGCACAAAGATACCAGAAACCTTGTATATTCACAATGATTCAACTAGAATGCAAAAGCTATGCCGCTCGATATTGGGGTTGGAATTTTTTCAGCCATCGTCGTGGGTAAAATATTTTCGCTCGAACTCTCGCCGCTCCTCGTCGGGCTCGGCATTGTTT
Source organism: uncultured Candidatus Saccharibacteria bacterium (assembly GCA_964365675.1). Lineage (GTDB taxonomy): Bacteria > Patescibacteriota > Minisyncoccia > Sungbacterales > SURF-37 > JACQMJ01. The sequence continues at coordinate 12,094 of CAYIQX010000014.1, forward strand.
TGGCGCTCCTGCCGGATATGGACCTGTGGTATCTTCTTGCCACGGGCAATCACAAGAACCACCGCGCCATCGCGCGGCACCGCGACCTCGTGCACTATCCACTACTCTACCTCCCCGTGGGGGCGCTTGCCGCGTTACCATTCGGCCCGGAATGGTCGCTTCTTTTTCTTCTTGCATCGGCCGGCCATTTCATTCACGACTCCATCGGCATCGGCTGGGGCATTCCGTGGCTGTGGCCATTCACCAACCGGAACTACACCTTCATCTATCGCTACTCCCCGCCGGGGAAAAATCTTCCCCAGAAGCTGGTACACCGGTGGGAGCGCGACCGGCTGGATGAACTCATTGACGAATACGGCGACCCCGACTGGCTTCGGAACATCTACGTCCGCCTGCATCCTTTTTTCATCGCCGAAATACTTTTCTTCATAATCGCTCTCGTTGCGCTGTGGCATGTGAGCGTATAGAATGACTCTTTCGGGCGGTTAGTTCAGTGGTAGAACATTCGCTTGACATGCGAAAGGTCGCAGGTTCAATCCCTGCACCGCCCACCAAGAGAGTAGAAGAATCTAATTTTTCAGAATTTTCTTTGGCATGAGCCAAA
>CAYIQX010000015.1:0-1073 GCA_964365675.1 uncultured Candidatus Saccharibacteria bacterium
GTGCTCACGTCCTCGAGCGTCAACCCTTGCTCGGCCAGAATGGCCTCATTGAATTTTCTATCCTGCCGGAGTAGTTCGGCGCATTCCGGAAGGCCCTGGGATTCCAGATGCACAATGAAGGCGTCCATATCTTTTGGGAAGCAGAATCCCCCCACGCCGCGATACCCGCCATAGCCGACATCAATGTGCGAGTCGCCGATGCGATAGTCGGCCGCCATGCCCGCTCGGACATTTTCATAATTCACGCCCATCTTTTCGGTAAGACGGGCAAGGGCATTGGCAAAATTCACCTTGCGGTAAAAATGCACGTTCCGGGCGTACTTGATTATCTCGGCTTCGGTTGCCGTGATGGCAGTACGCTCGTAGGTGTTGATACCCCACGGGGACATAAACGGGGCTTTCGGGAGTAGGGAAAGCACGGCGTGTGCTGCGTCCATGCTGGCAGCAGTGAAGCCGACGATCTGGACATCCGGACGGATAAAATCCTCCCAGGCAAAACGCTCGGTAAGGTTCTCGGGATTGAAGAGCACTTTAAAATTCGGATGGCGCCGCTGGAAATCCTCGGTGGTACCGGGCGGCACGGTGGACTTAATGACTACCGCCTTTTTGCCGGAGAGCATGTGAAAAGCCGATGCGATGGCCGAAAGGTTGGCCTGGCCGTCGGGCGAACGCGGCGTGGGAACAGAGATGAATATCACTTCGGCGCGATCGACATCATCGAAAAACCCCTTGGCCGGGTCGGTGTCATATAAAAAGAGATCGCGCCCGCGCTCATAGCCCCGCATTTCCTGGAAGTAGCGGGCTAGTGGCGTGCCGACCATACCGACGCCGATTACCCCTATAGGAATCTTCCCCATGTTTAATAGATACTACTCCGCCGATGGATCGTTTGGTTGCCTAGACGAGAGACACTGACTAGGGCGTAAGCTGTCCCGCCCGGATGGCCTTGATGAGTTCGATGCCAGTCGGCTCGAAACGGGGCTCGCGGCGTATGGTCTCCTCTATAGAGCGTACCGCATCCTGGATGCGGCCGGCCCGGGCGTAGGCCACGCCGAGCTCGGCGTAAGATTCCG
>CAYIQX010000015.1:1173-12178 GCA_964365675.1 uncultured Candidatus Saccharibacteria bacterium
TCCTGGATGCGGCCGGCCCGGGCGTAGGCCACGCCGAGCTCGGCGTAAGATTCCGTGCTCTCGGGGCTGCGCCGCACAATATCCTCCCAAACAAGAACGGCTTTTGCGAATTTCCCCCGCTGGGTATAGGCGCGGGCATAGTGCTCATCGCCAATGATGCGGCCTCCAAAACGCTCCTCGAGAAATGCCTCGGCCTCCGCTTCGCGGCCGGCAAGGATCAGAACCGAGGCAAGATTGATCGCGGCCTCATGGTAGGCCGGGTCAAGCGCATAGGCGCGCTTGAGCACTGCTACGGCCTGGTCGTACTGGCCGGCATTGAGGTAGCCCTCGGCGGCTACGAAATAGTATTGCTGGCGGCGGTCGTTCAAAGCCAGGGCATTCGCGGTGAGTTGGATCGCGTCAGCCGGACGGCCGGCCGAAAGGTAGAGGGACGAGAGGAAGGATTTAGCCCTCATGTCATAGGGAAAATCGCGCACCTGGTCCTCGAGCTCGCCCACCACGAATTCGAGGAATTTCTTTTTATCCTGCGGGGCAAGGGCTTGGTCGCGGAGCACGGCTACCGCGGATTGGCTGGCCTGCTCGCGGAGTTCGGTCGTGCCGAACGTATGCAACCGAATGCCGCTCCTGAATTCCTCGATGACCGCGTCCACCCGGCCGGCCGGTTCATGGGTCTGATTGGTTTGTAATCCCGAAAGGATGGCGTGCGCCGCGCGAATGGGCCGGATACTCCCGAGGTAGAGGAGGGGCAGGATGAGAACGAAGGCGACGATGACCGCCGCTATGGCAATGCCCGGCCGGTCCCCGGAGGTTGAAGCGCGCATAGGCCGCCGGGCAGAGACATCAATGTAGGCCAGGACGGCAAAAAACAGGAGATAGGACGTGAGGTTGTCAAACACAAAAAGGATCTGGAAAAAATGCGCCGCGAGCAGGGACGTCAGTACGGAAAACGAGACCGTGTCGAACGCACCCGATCGCCAGCCGCGTATGAGGATCCAGCCGGCAACGACGAACATGCCCAGATACGAAAAAAGAGTGAGCACCCCGCCGGCTATCAGCCAGTCCAAGAACACGTTATGCGCCCGGTCGAACCACGGCTCCTGGCTCCAGAGCGACGGCTCATAGTGCTTCGAAAAAACATAGGTAAAACTTTCCTGCCCCCAGCCGGCGATCGGGCGCTCCTGCCATCCGCGAAGCGCCATTTTCCAAATGGTGAATCGGGCACGGGTCGTTGTCTCTTGCCGGGAAATGCTGGCAAAGCGGTCAAGAACCGGACTCTGCCGGACGAACGCCGTGTCTTTCACAAGAAAGAAAACCGCGGGAACGAGAATGATGATACCAAGCCCGCCGAACGCCCATCGGCGCATCGTCCCCCGGGCGAGGATCGCTAACAGCGCGCCGAGAAGGAACAGCCCGCCGATAAAACCGAGGACGGCCCCGCGCGTAGCCGTGTAGTACAGCACAAAGGCCTCAAGAAGGAACGCGGCTCCATACACCGCGCGAAGCCCCCGGCTATCCGTACGAAGAAAAAACCAAATAAGGAGGAAAAGGTGGAACAAAAGATAGGCCGCAAGGTAGGTCGCGTTGCCGAGCGTGGCGTCGAGCCGCGTCCCGCCCTGATGGACGGCAAAGGAGCCCCCCAGCTGTAAAATTCCATAGAACGAAATGAGAACGCTTGCGGCAAGCGAGGTATGGAAAAAGGTATTCCACTCGCGGGGCGCACGAAATACGCTCCCCAGAAGCAGGAAATAGAGGAACAGATGTAAAAGACCAAAGTATCCTTCCATGCGCTCGAAACTAGACCAAAAACTCCGGTAGGGCGAGATGGAAAGCGCGGTGGCGATACCCAGCGCGGCGATAAAGACGGTAACTGCGATGGTAAGCGCGGTGGGGCAAGGGCGAAAGCGCTTGAAACGGAATGCGGCATAGACCCAGGCAATAGCCAAGAGTTCGACCAGGATGCGGAACGTAAAGTTCTTCCCGGTGATGAATGGGAAGTACAGCGGGCGCGTAACGATGAACACGAGAAAAGGCGTGGCGAGCAGCCCGCCCTTCAGGATCCAGGAAAGCGTTTTTTCGGTATCGGACATAGCGCCTAGTGTAGCATGGGGCCGCAAGAAGAAAAACGGCACCCCTCCCGCCCCGGCAACACGCCGAAGGAAGTTAAGCCAAACTGTCCGATCGGACATTTTTATTTAACATTAGCCGGTCAATAACACTGGTCCGCCATGATGCAGCCGAAAAGGGGCTGGGCGGGAAAAAAACGCGGCGGCCGATTGCTATCGGTCGCCGCGAGGCTGAGTGCTGTTCAAAAAGGACTACCTGAGCGGGTGCTTGCGCTCTTCGAGGGGGAGCTTCAGGGGTCGGCCGGCGAGGTGTGAGGCGTAGATGCCGTAGACCTGGTCCACGACGGCCGCGGCGTCCTCGATGGGCGTCGCCGGGTCGCGGCCCCTCTCGATGGCACTGACGAAGTTCTGCACCAGCCGCGCGGTCGGAATGACCCAGGCGGGGTCGGGCTTCTCGGGCGCATAGACGAGCTCCCAGTCCATGACCTTCCGCGTGTCCGATGGCACCGACTTCCAGTAGACGTAGCCGGTCGAGGTCTGGTGCCACTTCACCTGCCCGCGCGTGCCGCAGGCGATGAAGTGCATGAAGTCGCTCCCCGGCTTGGCATGCTTGCCCGCCTCGATGACGTAGGCCTCATCGAGCTCGGCGAGGAAATAGCGGACGGTTACACCGTTCTCAAAGAGATAGGAGGCCTCGATGCTATCCGCCCGCATGCCGATGCCGTGGGTGCGACCCTGCGGGTAGAGCTCACTGATCGGAATGACGTCAGCCAGAGTCGCCTTCCGCCCGTCCACGATGACCCGGCCGAACACCTCGATGGGCCGCGAGCCGGTGAGCGTCATGAAGGCGTGCAGGAAGTGCGGCATGCACGTCTCGATGTCGTAGGCCGGCGGCCGGCCCTTGTCAACGGCATCGAACCGGACGATCCTCCCGAACTCCTCGCGCTGAAGCTGCCGATGCAGCTCATCGAACGAGTCGGCGAACACCGTCTCGAAGTCCACCGTGCAGATAACGCCGGCCTTGCGCACGGCCGCGACCATCCGGTCGGCCTCCTCCGGCGAGATGGCGAGCGGCTTCTCGCAGAAGATGTGGTAGCCGCGCTCCGCGGCCATCAGCACCTGCCTGCAGTGGTCCGGCGGGTTGGTGGTGATGAAAACGAGCTCGGGAGTGGCATCCCCGAGGAGGTGCTCGGCGTACTGATAGGTTCTAAGGCCGTTTCTCTCGGCTTCCTTACGCCGCTCGACGGCTGGATCCGCCGCCGCGACGAGCTTGATGCCCGGAACGTGCTCGCGGATGACCCGCTCCAACGTCTTGCCGCGCTCACCGTAACCGATGATCCCTGCCGTGAAAGTCATTGGCTGGCCCTCCTTGCATGGGTCGAGAATAGGAATGCTCCCGTTGTCAAAACTAAAACATCCGTAGCACGGGCGTGCGACGGAGTCAAACGAGCACGGTAGCCGGACTTAACTTCCCCACCCCGGCACGGCCTCGAGCGACACGATCTCCTTCGCCGGAATTTTTATGATGGCGAGTCGGGCGGTCTTGTCCGTGCGGTGCGAGTGCGGCTGGCCTGCCGGAATCCAGAGCCAATCGCCGGGATAGAGCGTTACCTCGGTCCCGCCGCTGATTTCCTTGGCCTTGATCTCGCGATCGTCCATGCCGCCGTCCGGCAACTTCTTCGCCCAGGGAGCGACCATCTCGCCGCCGTAGACGAACGAAACTTCACCCTCGAGGCATTGCCAAAGATCGCCTTCGTGGCGATGCACCTCGGCTTCATTGAAAACTTCCCTGTCCTCGAGGATGTTGACCGGCAACTGCTCGGCGAGCGCTCGGCTTTTCAATGGTTCAAGCAAACGCTTCCCCACAGCGGCCGGAGTCGCGAGCGTGGTTTCGATTTCAGATTTGCGCACCACGGCGCAGAGCTGCAGTTGGAATGTCATAGCGCTACCCGAACGCGATAAGGATGACCCCCGCGACCATGAACACGCCGCCCAGGAACCGCTCCCGAATGTGATCCTCCGAGAAGACGAGACGGCCATAGAGAACATTGAAGAGGATGGAGAGTCGCTTTGCTGAAATGAAGTACGCCGCCGGCAGGAGCGAGAGACCGGTGTAGTGGAGCCCAAAGGACGCGCCCGAGACAACAGCAGACGCGGCGATGAAGCGACCGTTCCCGAGGATGCGGACGCCCGTACCGCTCCGGAGGACGAACGGAATGAGCGCTACCGTTATCGCGGCCGAGATGTAAAAGGCGGTGAGGAGGGGTGGGGCGTAGTGGAAAGAAATTTTCGCAATCGAGATCGGGATGGTGACGATGAAGGCGGCGGCAAGCACCGTCCACGCCCCCGGCGTCCGGACGAGATTGCGGAACGGGCTGATGACGCCGCCCGCGGAGCCAGCACGGCCAAGAAAGAAGGCGCCGATGAAAACCGAGAGGACGCCCGCGAGGCCGGGCGCGCTTGGCACCTCACCGAGCATAACGTAGCCCACCGGGATGAGGAACACGCCCGTGAACCCGTGCAGGGGCGCGGCGAGCGAGAGCGGCATCTTTTGGAGTGCGGTGTAGCCGAGCCAGAAGGAGAGGGTTTCGAGCGGAACGCTCACCCCAAGAATGAGCGCCCAGAACTGCCACGGCGGCACCGACCAGACGGCGAAAACGGTTACCAAGATAGCCAGCACGGGGAGCGCGCCGGCAATCCTGACCCATATCAAGAAAAACTTATCCTCGCCCGTGAGCTTCTTGACGAGGACATCCTGGAGCGAGACGGCCGCGGCATTGGCGATGGCAACAAGAAAACCCATGTACGTCTAGACCGCGCCCGCGCGGAAGCGCTCGACCGCCATTTCGGCGAGCACCCAGTCCTCGGGGCTATCGATATTGATGCTCACCCTTTCCTCCACTTCGTAGGCGCGTACATCGTCGCCGTAGAAATTCTGGTCGGCCGCATCAAAAAGGAATTTCGGTTTGAAAAGATATATCATGCCGTTCGGAGAGTAGGCCTTGGGCAGATCCTGGCGCCGCTTGATGCGCGTCTTAATCGCGCCGCCGAGGTAGAGGGTCGCACGGAGGTCTTCGTCCACCTTGAAGGCCCAGTGCGGGTTATAGTTTCCCGGTATCTCGACCACGCTCACGACCGAATCGGCGCCGGTCTTTTCAAAAAGCTCCACCGCGCCCTTGATATGCTCGGCCGAGCGAAATGGCGTCGTCGGCTGGAGGAGCATACCCGCATCCGGCTCATACCCCTCCTGCTCCTTGAGCCAGGTGATGGCGTGCTGGAGCACCGGAAGCGTGGGCGTTGTATCCTGGGCAAGCTCGGACGGACGCATGAAAGGTACTTCGGCCCCGTAGCGCTTGCCTACCTCGGCTATCTCGGTGTCATCAGTAGTCAAAATAAGCCGGTCAAAAACTCCCGAGGCCTTGGCCGCCTCGATGGTCCAGGTAATCAACGGCTTGCCGCCGAGGTCTTTGATGTTCTTTCGCGGCACGGACTTTGAGCCGCCCCGCGCTGGTATGATGCCGAGGATTTTCATAACAAGCGAAACATGGCAGAGTTTGATATTTCTTTCAATGTATGATACCTATTTACATCAGCCGTACACCCGAGCCGCCCGCCCCTCACAACTAGCAATCGCGAAGGAGATGATCATGAAACAATTCATCGTTGTTGGGCAGGATTACGGAGTCGCAGGCCCGCTCGCGGACATCTGCGACGAGATCGAGAAGCAGGGCGGCACGTGCTGGCGTTTCCTCCGTGAGCCGCTGCCGGACAACTTCGCCTCCCTCCTCGCCGACTCCCTCGCCCAGAAGGCGACCGTCGTGATCTGTGGCATGTCATCGTTCGAAGACCGCGCTGCCAGTGAACTGAAGGCCGCCGGAATCGCAATCGTGAGCGGAGTGCCGCTCATCCTATTCGCCGACATCGAGCCGACGATGGGCAGACCGTTCTTCAAAGAGATCCGGCCACATGCCAAGGCGTTCATCGTGCCGAACGAACGCACGGCCGCGACTGTACGCACTGCCTATCCGGGCGCCATCATCATCAACGAAGGCAACCCCGACGACGAGAAGAACTTCCGACCCAAGCTCACCCGCGAGGCCTCCCGCCAGAAGTTCGGCGTCGGCGACGGCACCGCGATGGTGGTTGCGCCGCTCGGCAAAGACCTTCGCATCAACCGCCTTCACCTCGGGTGTACTGGAAACGCGCTCGAGGGCCTCGATCGACCGTTCGCGCTCTTCGTGTCTCTCCACAGGGACGACCCGAACAACATGGCGGCCTACCAGGATCTCTTCCCCGAGAGCTTCCCCGTCACGATCGGCCGCGCCATCACCGAGGAGGTCATCCCTGGCGCCGATCTCGTGGTGGCCTCGGCTTCCGGCGAGTCTAAGCGGGCGAGCCGACTGCGCATTCCGGTCCTCAACTACTTCACCGAGGAAGCACTCGCCCGCCTCGAAAAAAGCACGGGTTCGCGCGAGTGGCCTGAGGTCATCCGGGGCTGCGAGGCCGAAGTGCGACCCCCGCGCGGCCACGCATTCCCCCTCCGCGAGGATCTCATCACGATGATGGGGGCCCTCCTCGAGGGCGCGGTGGACCTCCGGCCGAGGCAAGCCGAAGCCTACCCAACGCCCAAGCCCGGCATCGCCGGCCGCATCGCCGCCGAACTCCTCGCACTCCCCTAGTCAGCTCCTCGATACACTGCCCCGACGGGACTATTCCCGCCGGGGTTTTCTATTCACCATCGTTTTATACCAGCGAGCTATCATGAAACCGCTTCTGGGTATACAGCGGTACGGATTTCAAAATGCTTCGGATACGCTTGGAGGTCTCGGGTTTGTAGAACGCGAGGGATGACGGGTAGGAGCCGTGCGCCAACTGCTCCTGAATAGCTTGCTTGATAGTTGCTGCGTTGTAACCGACATCACGGATATGTTCGCCGCGAAGCGGCCCGAAGCGGCCGTGCTGACGCGTGCCGATATTAACCACCGGCACGCCGAAAAATGCGGCCTCCTTCAAGCCGGAAGATGAATTCCCGATAAGGCATTTGGCTCTCTTCAGAAGCGTTATGAAATCCCAGGGATCAAGATCAATAACGAAGCGGATGCGCGGCGTCGGCATTTTTTCCCGAAAGCGTCTGATGCCGCCCGAGATCTCATCCGTGCCGGCGTCCGGATTCGGCCAGAACCAGAGCGCCTGTACACCGAGATCATTTACCGCCTGGAGCGTTTGCAAAATATTGGCCATGTTCTCTTTCTCGCTCGTTACCGGATGCTGGATGACCATGACATAGGGCTTCGAAAAATCGATGGCCCCGCCGACGCCGAGCTTATTGACGGCATCGGGCTTAATGCGGCGGTCCACATGGGCGGCGAATTCAATATCCGGGGAGCCGACATTGAACACATAGGCCGGGTTCTCACCCATTTGCAGGACCCGGCGGTACGAATCATCGTTGGTAACAAAATGGATGTGAGCGAGCTTGGTGATGGCATGGCGCACGCTCTCGTCGATCGTGCCGGTAACATCGCCGCCCTCAATGTGGGCGACGGTTTTATTCAGGTACGCGGCGGTCATGGCCGCGGCGAGTTGCTCGAAACGATCCCCGCGGATGAGCACGATGTCGGGATTGAGCTTCTGAAAGGTGTTGGTAAGCTCGAGCACAGCCAGGCCGGCGGTTTTGGCCATGGCCGCATGATTGCCGCCTTCTATAAGGTTCAGCATTTGTTCCTGGATGACAAAGCCCTTCTCCCCGAGACGCGACATGACGTCGCCGTGCTTTTCCAAAAGCGCCGAACCGCCGACGATCAACTGGAGTTCGAGTTCAGGATCGCCCTTGAGCTGGTCGAAGAGGATCTGCTGACGCGCATAGTGGATGCGGTTGGTAATGACAAAGCAGACCTTGCGTTTAGCCTTTGAAGGAAGGAGGCCGGTTTTCCGGGCGACTGTTTTAGCGCGATGGCGCAGTTGAAGCATTGGGGGCACAGTTATTCTTACCCATTCGGAGCGGTACGGCGTTTCCCAGCCATATTAGCGCAAAATATTCCCTCGCGAGAGCATATCGGCGAGCGTTTCGGCAAGAACGGCATGCCCGGCCTTGGTCAAGTGCACATTGGAAGGAAAGTAAAGGAGCTCGCTCTTTTCGCGCGCCGCCTGCTGAAGCGCAGGAGTAAAATCCACGAACACATAACCGAGCGCGCGAGATTTTCCCGCAAAGTATCTACGCTCCTCATCGCTGAACCATTGGATGAGCTCGCCGGCGGCCGCATCCTCGAATGCCGCGCGGTCGCGATACACGGCATAAGCCGCGGGGGTGAAACTTACTACCGGCTGGAAGCCGTGCGTCCGGCCAAGCGCAAGAAATCGCTCGAGCGCTTCGTCAAAGGCGGTAAGCGAAATATTTCCGCCCCGGAGCCGCCGTGCGTATTCGAGGTCATCCAGGTCAGCGTTGCCGCGGTTGAAAAGGATTTCTTCGCTTCCGAGACGCACGCGGTAACGAAAACTCGGCTCCTCTTTTGGTTCAGTCCGATCAAGTGTACGCCGGAGCTGGAGAATACCGTCGCGCGTTCCATTGGCGAGCAAATTGAATGCATAACTTTTTCTCCCGATGGGGCTTTCCTTCAGCGTACGGAAAAGAACACACGCCGGCCCGGGAAGGCCAACGCAGGCATCCACCAGATGCGCCTGGCCACCGCGTTCGGCAAGTTTGGCGCGGTATTCATGGTAGCTGACCGCCCCGCGAAGATCGTTGCCGCCGTAGATATTCATGACTACCACTTTCGGCGACTTGGAAAGACCGAATTGCTCAAGCAATTGGAGCGCCTCATAGGGACCGGTGCCGCCGATGCCCAAACTGTAGGCGGCAGCGCCCGTGAGCGTTCCGGTCCGAATAGGCCATATATCTTCAGGGGCCACGCCGACGCACCACGTAAAAGAATCGCCGATGGCGATTACGTCTATGGAGGGATGGTCATAAGAACTCTTTGGGTTGCAAAACCCCTGGTCGTCCATTGCAATGCGGCCAACCGCATCACGATCTTCGGCATCGAACGGGAATGAGATCTCCCGCCCCGGGCGGTACACGCGGAGCGGGGGACCACTGTCCGTACGTTCAATGGGACGCGTATCACTGGCCGAGGGCAGACCTTTCCGATGCGCTATCTCTTCGCGGATATCTTTTTGGAAATTAATAAGGAGTGGGGCGGGCACGAGCGCCGGGAAAAAGTGGAGCGATATCTCAAGCAATATAAAAACAGCGATCAAGCCGATAGTGACCTCTCCGATACCACGTGCAATGCGTTTCATTGGCATTCGCTATTGGGTTGCGGGAAATGGGTGGCATGGCTATCATACACAGGCGAAGAAAGTGATGCACCCCGCACCGAATTTCACAAGATATTCCGCCGGCAAGGCGCTTCGCCCATCAAGGGATGGCCTATCCGGCCACGCGCCTTGCGAGTATCTCACCTGCCCCGTACTCCTTCAAATTTATACCGTATCTCATCGTGAAATTGGTACGGGGTTCTATAATTTACATCTGTTCGCTACGCTCGCAGGTAAATTATGAATATCCTCGGCGTTTCCTGTTTCTACCACGACAGCGCGGCCTGCCTGGTTGCTGACGGCGTTATTATTGCCGCGGCACAAGAAGAACGCTTCACCCGAAAAAAACACGACCCTTCGTTCCCCGCCCGCGCCATCGCCTACTGTCTCGGCGAGGCCGGCATCACGCCGGCCGATATTGATATGGTCGCCTTTTACGAAAAGCCGGTCGTAAAATTCGATCGCATTCTCCAAACCGCTATCGCGCATGCGCCATTGGGCATCCGCCGCTATCTTGCCGCCATGCCGCTTTGGCTGAAGGACCGGTTGTGGGTGGAGCGAACGATCCGCCATCGCCTCCCCGGATTTAAGGGAAAAATTATTTATCCGACGCACCACGAATCGCACGCCGCATCGGCTTTTTTCCCGTCGCCATTCCTCCGCGCGGCCATCCTGACGCTTGATGCGGTCGGCGAGTGGAATACCACGGCCTACGGCATTGGTGATGGCAACCGCATCACGCTCCAAAGCGCCGTCAACTTTCCCCACTCGCTCGGCATGCTGTACTCGGCCTTCACCTATTACACCGGCTTCAAGGTGAATTCCGGAGAGTACAAGGTGATGGGCCTCGCGCCCTACGGCAAGCCCCGCTACGTCGATCTCATCCGGAAGCATCTGATAGACCTCAAGCCCGACGGCTCTTTCCGCCTGAACATGGATTACTTCGGATACGGCGCGGGCTTCACCATGACGAACGAGCGCTTCCACCATCTCTTCGGCGGCCCACCGCGCCCGCCAGAATCCCTCCTCACCCAGCGCGACATGGACCTTGCCGCATCCCTTCAGCTGGTAACGGAAGAAGCCGTCCTTGCCATCGCGCGCCACGTTATCAAAGAAACGGGTCTGGGCGATCTCGTCATGGCCGGCGGCGTGGCCTTAAACTGCGTGGCCAACGGCCGCATCCTGGAGGAGAAGATCGCCGAGCGCATCTGGGTGCAACCAGCGGCAACCGATGCCGGAGGCGCGCTTGGGGCCGCGCTCTGGGCGTGGTACCAGTACCTCGGCAGACCGCGCGCACCCCATGAAACCGATGATATGGCAGGCGCCTTCCTTGGCCCGGCCTACGCGGATGGCGAGATCCAAGCGTTCCTTGATAGCCGCCGCGCGCCATACCAAAAGCTCACCCGCGAGGAACTACTCGATACCGTGGCCGGCCTCATGGCTTCGGGCAACGTCATCGGCTGGTTCCAGGGACGCATGGAATTCGGGCCGCGCGCCTTGGGGGCGCGGAGCATCATTGCTGATGCGCGAAATCCGGAGATGCAGACGACCATGAACGTGAAGATAAAATTCCGGGAGTCATTCCGCCCCTTTGCTCCTTCCGTCCTTGAGGAACACGCGGCCGA
>CAYIQX010000016.1:0-11061 GCA_964365675.1 uncultured Candidatus Saccharibacteria bacterium
GAAGAACCGCCGACGCGTCCACGTCGGCTCATTTGTTTTGGTGTACGAGTTCCATAGTGGCGAGCTGCGATTCATTGATTTCGATCACCACGACAGGATTTACAAAACGTACCATGCCCGCTAATCCAGATGCGAAACTCGTCGAGAACGTTCTCGACTTGAAGTCACTTGACCAAAAGCCGACCCGCGATGGCTATGGTTTAGGCCTTGTACGGGCGGCCGACGAGAACCCGAATGTCGTAGCACTCTGCGCTGACCTGGTTGAATCCACGCGCACCGAGGCGTTCGCGAAAAAATATCCCGAACGGTTCGTGGAGCTTGGCGTGGCCGAGCAGAATATGGCCTCCGTTGCTGCCGGCATGTCCTTGATGGGTAAGGTGCCGTATATTTCGAGCTACGCCATGTTCTCCCCGGGCCGCAATTGGGAGCAGATACGAACGACCATTTGCTATAACGAGGCCAACGTGAAAATAGCCGGCGCACATACTGGGGTCTCCGTCGGGCCGGACGGGGCCACGCATCAGGCCATCGAGGATATCGCCATCACCCGGCCCATCGCCAACATGCGAGTATTCGCCCCTTGTGATATCTGGGAAGCCCAACGGGTAACCTACGCCGTATCAAAGATCTACGGGCCTTGCTATGTGCGCTATGCCCGCGAAAAAACGCCGATATTCACTACCGAAGCCACGCCATTTGAGGTAGGCAAGGCCCAGGTCTTCTGGGCCGAGCCGGACGGGGCAAGGCCGGATGTCGCCGTAATCGCCTGCGGGCCACTTCTTCATAACGCGCTGCTGGCCGCATCAGACCTTGAAAAGGAAGGGATAAAAGTTCGCCTGCTTAATTGCGTGTCCATAAAGCCGATGGACGAGGCGGCCGTTATTGCCGCGGCTCGCGATGCCGGGGCCGTGGTCACGGTGGAGGAGCACCAGGTGGCAGGCGGCATGGGCTCGGCCGTGGCCGAGGTACTGGCGCGAAATCACCCCGTGCCTATCGAGTTCATCGGCGTTGACAATCGTTTCGGGGAGTCAGGTTCACCCGTCGAGCTTTTGGAAAAATTCGGCATGGGCGTGTCGCATATTAAAGCGGCTGTTCAGAAAGTGTTCAGTCGCAAACAAAAATGACCGAATACGATTTCGTCGCCATCGGCGATACGGTTACCGATGCCTTCATCCGCCTGCGGGAGGCCGAAGTGCATTGCCGCATCGACCATACGGCCTGCGAGATCTGTATGCGCTTCGGGGACAAAATCCCCTATGAGAGCGTTACGGTCATTCCCGGCGTGGGCAACAGCGCTAACGCTGCGGTATCGGCTGCCCAGCTTGGCTTGAAAACTGCCTTTGTTTCGAATGTTGGGGACGACGAATACGGCCGGGAGATTTTAAAAACGCTTGGCGAGGAAGGGCTTGATACCCGCTTCATCAAGGTCAATGCCGACCGAAAAACGAATTATCACTACGTCCTTTGGTATCAGGATGACCGGACCATTCTCATCAAGCATGAGGATTTCGACTACCAATTGCCGGATATCGGCAACCCGAAGTGGGTCTATCTTTCTTCGGCCGGCGAGAATTCGGTTGAGTTTCATACCGCCATCGCTGCATATCTAAAGAGCCATCCGGAAATAAAACTGGCTTTCCAGCCAGGGACATTCCAAATGAAGTTCGGTGTGGAGAAGATCGCCGATATTTACCGGCGCAGTGATGTGTTTTTTTGTAACTGCGAAGAAGCGCGGAAAATTTTACAGACCACGGAGGACGACCCCAAAAAACTTCTCCAGATGATGCATGCGCTCGGTCCGAAGATTGTTGCCATCACCGACGGCCCCAAGGGCGCGTATGCGTCCGACGGGGAGAACGCGTGGTTCATGCCGCCCTATCCCGACCCCAAGCCGCCGCTTTCGCGCACCGGCGCCGGGGACGCATTTTCCTCGACCTTCACGGTTGCTCTCGCGCTCGGAAAGAGCGTACCCGAAGCATTGCGCCTGGCGCCGATAAATTCCATGTCGGTCGTCCAGCATATCGGGGCGAGAGCCGGCCTGCTGACCATGGCCGACATCGAGTCGTATCTCGCCAAGGCCCCAGCCGATTATCAGCCAAAACTGCTGTAGTTCTTAGTTTCTGGTTCTTGGTTATGGTTTGGCGGTTTACAGTTTCAGTTTTGTGAGACTATGGTCAAAAACTGAAAACTAAGACTAATAACTAAGAACCAGGAACTGACACTATGACTTTAAACGAAATTTTACTCCGAGCAACTCGGGAGCATTGGGCCACGGGTCATTTTAATGTTTCTAACCTCGAACAGATGCGGGTCATCTGTCGCGTAGCGAAAGAACTCGGTAGCCCGGCCATCATTGGGACGTCAGAGGGTGAGCGGAAGCACATTGGGCTTTTGGAAGCTGTGGCTCTCCGAGATGCTCTGCGGGAAGAATTCGGTATTCCGGTATTTCTAAATGCGGACCATACAAAATCAGTCGAGGCGGCCAAGGCCGCCATTGATGCCGGTTATGACTCGGTCCACATTGACCTTTCCGCCAAGTCGTTCGATGAGAACGTCGCCGGCACGGCCGAGGTGGCAGAGTACGCTAGGCGTAAATCCCAAATCACAAATCTCAAATCACAAATCAGCGTGGAAGGCGAGCTGGGGTATCTCCGCGGTGATTCAAAAATTCAAAAAGAAAAAATCGTCATCCGGCCGGAGGATCTGACGCGGCCGGAAGAGGCACGCTCCTTCGCCCACCGCACCGGCGTGAACCGCTTTGCTCCGGCAGTCGGGAATATCCACGGTATTAGCTCCGATGAGCCGGCGCTCGACATTGACCGCATCAAAGCCATCCGCCACCTTTTGCCGGAAACCGTATCGCTAGTGCTCCACGCCGGCTCCGGCGTGCCGCTTGACGAGATCCACGAGGCCATTGATGCCGGCATCGCCAACGTCCATATTAATACCGATATCCGCGTTGCCTTTGTCGGCGGCCTCCGCGAGGCGATCGAGGCCCGTCCGGAGGAGACCACGCCCTACAAGCTTTTCCCCGAGGCCGAAGAGGCAATGGCGAAAGTTGTCGCAGAAAAGTTGAAGTTATTCGGAGCCACCGATCGGATTAAAGAAGCTTATGAAAATTTTTGTTACCCGTAAGATCCCATCGCGCGGTATCGAAATGCTCTCGGCCAAGGGGCATACCGTGGTCATGAACCCGGAGGATCGCGCGCTCGCTCATAACGAGCTTATTGCCGTTCTCAAGGCCGACCGCTATGATGCCGTGCTCTCGATGCTGACGGATAAAATCGACGCCGAAGTATTTGATGCCGCCGGGCCGCAGTGCAAGATCTTCGCCAATTACGCCGTGGGTTTTGACAACATTGATATGAAGGCGGCAGGGGAACGGAATATCATGGTGACGAACACGCCCGATGTGCTGACCCAAACCGTGGCCGAGCACACCTTTGCGCTCCTGCTTGCCATCGCGCATCGCATCCCCGAATCCGACCGCTTCTCTCGCGCCGGGAAATATCATGGCTGGGCGCCGGAACTGCTTCTCGGCACTGACGTTTCCGGCAAAACGCTCGGCGTCATCGGCCTTGGCCGCATCGGTTCCCGCGTGGCACACCATGCCGCCAAGGGCTTTGACATGCACGTGCTCTACTATGACGTGAAGCGGAATGAGGCCTTTGAAAAGGAGTTCAATAAACGTTCTGTCATCCTGAGCGCTAGCGAAGGATCTCGAGATGCTTCGGCTATGCCTCAGCATGACAGTGCACGGGGGTGCTCGTAGAGTATCGTGGGAACGTAGACAATGTCTTCCGCGAGGCTGATTTCATTTCCATCCATGTGCCGCTTCTTCCGGCAACCCGCCACCTTGTCAATGCCGAGCGCCTGAAGTTGATGAAGCCATCGGCCTATCTCATCAACACTTCCCGCGGCCCGATTGTGGACGAGGCGGCTCTTCGCGATGCGCTGAAGGCCAAGACCATCTGCGGCGCGGCCATAGACGTATGGGAGCGCGAGCCCGAATTGACGCCCGGCCTCGCCGAGCTTGAGAATATCATCTTGACGCCGCATACGGCATCGGCCACCGAAGAAACGCGGCAGAAAATGGGCGAAGTGGCGGCAGAGAATATTATTGAGGCGCTGGAAGGCCGCACGCCGCCGAATCTGGTAAGAATCTCCTAGGTGTGCTAGAAGAGCTGTAGGTAAGACAGTTCCGAGTGCGGGGGTGATTCCTCGCAAGGAGGGAATGCAATGTTCGAGCGACCCGTTTGGACGGGAACAGCGCTCATCCTTATGGTGCTGGCTATCCTTATGGGGGTGAGAGGATACCAGCTCTACACTGGTGCCGATTACCTGCCGCAGCCTGTGCGGGTGGAGCGACCGTTCTTTCCCCAAGCGGAGGTGCTCCCGGCTGCACAGATCCATCCCGGGACTTTCCGGGTCGAACTCCCGTCCGTGGTGGAGTTCCAGCGGATCGTGGCGACGGCACGACCGCTTGTTGGTTTCAGCATCAAGGCGCTGGAAACCCTCGCCGTGGAGTACTGGCTACCGCGGCCGGACGGGAGCGGTGTCTTCTACCACACATCGGAAGAGCTATCGCTCCCATGGTGCACCTGGTTTTTGTGCAGCTTCAATACGGAGCTCGCGTACCGCGACGGCGCCATTGTCGCCACGCCGGTGTGGAAGCCGGGGATAGCGTTCGCCACCTGTGGCCTAGCGGTGATACTCACGATTTTTGGTGCCGCGGCACTCGTGACGGCACGGACACCGCGGGGCTCCTGAGAGCGCCAGCGGCCGCCGTGGATCTTGAACCGGTGTTCGGATGAGCGTGGCATCGGCCGGAGCGCGATAGCGCGCACCGGCCTTTTTCTTTTCCGACAAATGTGCTACGATACTCCTCATGCCGGAAATTTCCGCAAAACAGCGTACCGATGTCGGTAAACAGCTCTATGCGCTGCGTAAAGAGGGGATTTTGCCGGCCGTACTTTACGGACCTGGCCTTGATCCCATGTCGCTTTCCGTTTCAGCGCGCGATTTCGAAAAAGTCCTCCACGAAGCCGGGGAAACAAGTTTGGTGGCGTTGAAACTGGAGAACGGTAAGGCCTATGACGTCCTTATTCACGATGTCGCCAAGGATCCCATGACACTCGCACCCATTCACGCTGATTTCTATGCCGTGCGGATGGATAGGCCTATCGAGGCCAAAGTTCCTCTGGCGTTCGCCGGCGAGGCGCCGGCAGTGAAGAACGAGGGCGGCATTCTTGTGAAAGTATTGCATGAGCTCGAAGTGAAGGCATTACCCAAGGATTTGCCCCATGAGATTTCCGTGGATGTCTCGCATCTCGAAAAAATAGGCGATAAAGTCCATGTCTCCGACCTCAATTTGCCCCCCGGCGTATCCACGCACGCACCCGCCGATGAGGTGGTAGTGCTCATCGAGCCGCCGCGTTCCGTGGCCGAGCTTGAGGACCTGACCAAGACCGAGGAGGCCACCCCGGCCGAAGTGAAGACCGAGCGCGAGGCCAAAGCCGAGGTCAAGGATGCGACCGAAGGCGAAGCCGAAGCGGCCGAAGAGTAAATTCGACCCCATGCCCTATCAGGAGGGAAGGCACTTGGCACAAAGCACCATTCGCATGAATGGTGCTTTGATGCTTTGCTTCCTCACAGTACTCGCCGCGCCGGTCACGACGCTGGGCGCGCTCGATGAAGCTCAGCGCCAATTCCTGACGGCAGAACTTGAGCGCCTCGAGCGGGAGGCGACGGTTCTCGACCAGCAAATTTCAAAAACGCAGGCCGAGGCCAAAACGCTGGAACAGCAGGTCAAGCTCTTTAATGACGAGATCAAACGGCGGGAGCTCGAGATAAAACGCCTGAACGTGGCTATCCGCCAGGCCGAAATAGACATTCAGGAGAAAACTGCATCCATTGCCGAGCTCGGCCGCCGCATTGGCAAGAACCGCGACACGCTCGGCCGGAACATTCTCAAGCTCTACGCGTATGATCGGGAGAACATGCTCGTAGTACTCGCCAAGCATGAAACGCTTTCTGAATTTTTCTCGGCTCTCGACAATATTCGGAACGTTCAGGCGCAGGTGAACGAACTCGTCGGTGAACTCAAGGACACGCGCGTGCAGTTCGAACAGCAAAAAGCCGAACTTGAGGACCACCGCGTTCAACAGCTTGAACTCCGCGTGCTGGCCGAAGTGGAGCGGCGCGCCGTGACTGAAAAGAAAACCGAAAAGGACCGGCTGCTGAAGCTCACCAAGGGAAAAGAGGCGGAATTCCAGAAGATCCTCACCGCGAAACGCCAGGATATTGCCGCCTTAAAAAATCAGCTTTTCTATATTGAGAAGACCGGCATCTCGGCCGAGGAGGCGCTGAAATTCGCCGAACTTGCCGCCAAGCGCACCGGCATCCGAACGGCTTTCCTCTTAGCACTCCTGGAGGTGGAAACGGGTAAGCAGTTCGAGGGCGGCGTCATTACCGCCGGAACGCATCTCGGCACCGGCAATTGGCGGAGGGACATGTATGAATGTTACATCCGTCTCGGGAAGCGCTCTGCGGCCGAAGTCCAGAAGAACGCATTTTTCGAGATTACTTCCAAACTGGGCCTTGACCCGGACAAGATGCCGGTATCGCGCCGGCCGTCCTACGGCTGCGGCGGCGCCATGGGTCCGGCGCAGTTCATTCCGACGACGTGGCTCCTTTTTGAGGGCCGCGTGGCATCAGCCACCGGACACCGCCCGCCGAGCCCGTGGAACGTGGAGGACGCGTTTAGCGCATCTGCCATTTTCCTTGCCGATTCCGGGGCCCGTTCGCAGACCCGTGCCGGCGAACTTCGCGCCGCGCGCACCTATATCAGCGGCAAGCCCAATTGTCCGGCTTCGGGCTCGGCCCGTGCGGCCTGTCTTGCCTACGGCAATCGTGTCGTCTCACTGGCGGAGGATATTGATAGGGTGATTTAACGAGAATCTAGAAAAAGGAAAGCAGAAACTAGAATGAATGCGATGATCAAGGCGATATTTTTTGATGTTCAACCGGATTGCGTCGCAGCAGCACAACATCTCGGCATCAAGGCCTTCGTATACAAAAATCCGGCGCAACTGGTGAGGTCGCTGCGCCGGCTCGGCGTCAAAATCTAGCTGCGACAATTCGTGACGACCGTCATGAATTGTCGCAGGCCGTTTTCAGATCAGTTTAGCGGACCGCGGCTGCGAACGCCTCCACGATCGGGTCAAGGTTCCCCGCGAGGATGGATTCGATGTTATGCCAGGACTTTTTGATACGATGATCAGTGATGCGGTCCTGGGGGAAGTTGTACGTTCGTATCTTTTCCGAACGATCAGCCGACCCTATCTGCTCGCGCCGCGCCGATGTGGTTTTGGCCGCATCGGCTTGCCGCTGGGCATCGAGAAGCTTGGCTCGGAGGATCATCATCGCGCGCTCGCGGTTTTTTAGTTGTGAGCGCGATTCCTGCGAGCGGACCGCAATGCCGGAGGGCGTATGGATGATACGGACGGCGGTCTCTACTTTGTTCACGTTTTGCCCGCCGGCTCCGCCGGAACGGGAGAATTCAAGCTCGATATCCTGCGGACGTATCTCGACATCCGATTCCGTTGCCTCCGGGAGCACGGCCACGGATGCGGTCGAGGTATGGATGCGGCTGGTCTTTTCGGTCGCAGGGATGCGCTGAACCCGATGCACGCCCGCCTCGTGCCGGAGCGTCTCGTAGACGCCCGCACCAGCAACTTCGAGCACGGCTTCCTTATAGCCGCCGAGCGTTGTCGGATGCGAGTCAATGAGCGCTGAGCTCCAACCGCGCTTGGCGGCATATGCGGTATACATCTTCAAGATCTCACCCGCGAAGAGGGCCGCCTCCTCGCCGCCAGCGCCGGCGCGGATCTCCACGATAGCTCGATCACCGCTTCCCGTGGGACCGTCGCGCCCCGCGGCGGCGATATCTTTTTCGATCCTGCCAAGCTCTATCGAGAGCGCCTTTATTCTTTGCGGGTCGCTAAAAATAGCCGGGTCGCTTAATTGCGCCTGCAGAGCCTCCCGTTTTTGTTTCAGTTTTTCAAGTTCCATAGATGCTAAAATGGCCTACGGATTACGAATGTTTTTCGAATTACGAATTCGTAATTCGTTTGCCATTCGTAATAGGTAGGAGTTACTTCTTTTTCTTGGCCAGGCGCTGGCGGAATTTCTCCACGCGGCCGGCCGCGTCCACGATCTTCGAGCCGCCCGTATAAAAAGGGTGGCATTTTGAGCAAATTTCAATTTCAAGCCGTTCCTTGGTGGAACCGACTTTAAACTCGTTGCCGCAGGCGCACGAAACTTTGGCGGTCGGGTAGTATTTGGGGTGGATGTCTGTTTTCATGATTTTGCGAATTACCGATTTTTACCGATATACCGATAAATGCTTCCGTTTCCGCAATCCGTATATCCGCACCGATCCATAATCCGTAAATATCTTACCATGGTTGCGCCTTCCGGCACAAGATGCTATAGTGGTTTGGTTATGTCGACTGCGTCAGCAGAAAATACGGCTCTTGTGCCCGCAGCGGATACTGAAGGCATGGAAATGCTTGAGGCCGGAGTGCATCTCGGGCATCTCCGCTCTAAACGGCATCCGGCCATGGCGCCCTACGTTTGGGGGACCCGCTCCAACGTTGAGATTATTGATCTTGTAAAGACGAAGGAGAAGCTCGCCGCCGCTTTGGCGTTTTTAAAAAAGCTTGCCGAAGAGCGGAAAATGGTCCTCTTCGTCGGCACGCGGCCTTCGGCCAAGGGCATTATCCGTCAGACCGCAGAAGAGCTGGGCTATCCTTCTGTAGACCGGCGCTGGGTCGGTGGGACGCTGACGAATTTTCGGGTCATCCGGAAGCGCATCGAGACGCTCGAAGGATTGGAACACGAGAAGGCCTCGGGCGGCTTTGAAAAATATACGAAAAAAGAACAACTGGAACTGGAAAAGAACATGGCCCGCTTGGTACAGAATTTCGACGGGCTTCGGCGGTTGACCAAACCACCGGATGCGCTCATCGTCGTGGACATTTCGCACGACAAGATAGCCCTCCACGAGGCCACGCGTACGGGCACTCCCGTAGTTGCGCTGACCGATACCAATACTGACCCGCGACTGGTCGCTTATCCCATTCCCTCAAACGACGACGCGCGTACGGCGGTCGTCTATATGCTGAGCCGCATGCGTTCGGTTATCCGCGAAGGCCAAGAGGCCGCCCTCGCCGCAAAAGCAGAGGCCGAGCGAGTGGCTATCGAAAACGCGAACGCGGCCGAAGCCAACACGCAATGATAGACAAGATAAAACAGCTTCGCGAGGAGACGGGTGCGTCTCTCGGTGAAATTCAGTCCGCACTGGCCTCAAGCGGGGAAGACATGGCGCAAGCGCGGACCATCCTCTCCGAAAAGCTTGGGGCCATTGCCGCCCGAAAAGCCAACCGCGAGACGAAGGCCGGCGTGATAGATGCCTATGTTCATTCGAACGGTAAGCTCGGCGTTCTCCTTGAATTGCACTCCGAAACAGATTTCGTCGCCCGCAACCCAGAGTTCCGCCAGCTGGCCCATGACCTTTCCCTGCATGTCGCCGCCATGGCGCCGGCTGATGGCGAAGAGCTGGCCGAACAGGAATTCGTCCGCGACCCGCGAAAAAAAGTCGGCGACCTCGTGAAGGAGGCCGTTGGAAAGTTTGGGGAGAATATTAAGGTCGGGAACTTCGCGCGTTTCGAACTATAACCGATATTCTTAAATCAGGAGGCCGGGGAGTATAATACTGGTATGGTAATTGACCTCTTGTTTCTTGCGACTTTTTTCGGCGCTGGCAGCTATGCGCTCCTTATGGTGTGGCGGAAGATCCCGCTCCTACTGCAGGTCCCGCGGCAGCTCATCGAGGAGAGTTTCGTTACCCGTCCGTCCACCCTGAAGCGCTATACCGTCCCGATGGTGGAGTTTTTCCAGAACGGCCGCCATCGCGAACTCTACTATGCCACGCTGGTGCGCGTGCTTCATTGGGTACGCCTGACTCTGCTTCGCCTTGAGCGTATCGTATTCCGCACATTGGAGTCCCTACACGAGCGGAGTGTCGAGCTGACGGCGACCGAAGAGCGCTATTGGAGTGAACTCAAGACGTGGAAGCGAACGGCGAAGGCGAATGGCAACGGGCACATCCCGGAGGCGGTACTCACAGAGTCAGCACCCTCGGAGTTGACATCCACTCGCTCCCGTGATGTGTAAAGAGCCTGGCGCCATTCTTCGCCACCTTAGCTCAGCGGTAGAGCGCCCGTTTTGTAAACGGGATTGCGTCAGTTCGAATCTGACAGGTGGCTCTTGATACTGTGAATATTGCAGACCACTGTGTACCCCATGGTCGTGGTATACTTTTTGTATGGGAAGCAAAAGAATATGCTTGGGTTGTGACATCCCGCTTTTCGTGCGGTCTAAAATAAAGTTCTGCTCAAATAGATGTCAGGTAAATTATCAGCACGCAAAATGGATAGAGGCTTGGAAGATCGGAAAAGTAGACGGCAATATTGGTATTACGGTGAGGAATTTCTCCAAACATTTGAGAAGGTACTTAGTGGAGAAATATGGTAATAAATGTAGCGGCTGTGGTTGGAACGAACGACATCTGGTTACCGGCATAGTTCCCGTCGAGATTGACCACATTGATGGCAACGCTGAAAACAACTCTGAGAAAAATCTGCGACTCATATGCCCAAATTGCCACGCGCTTACACCATTTTATAAAAACTTGAACAAAGGGAGAGGGAGAAAATGGAGAATGGATAAGTATGTGAAAAATCCCAACTCCGGCCGTAGGGGGGTTCTGAGGTCCCCGACATCAGCGAGGTAGTTTCTTTTTCGAGCGTTTTCTGATAGGGTAATCCGGCACAGGTTGAGTAGTCTGTAATCATAAAAATGCGCAGGTGGCAGAGCGGTCAAATGCACGAGGCTGTAAACCTCGCGCCCTCACGGGCTACGCAGGTTCGAATCCTGCCCTGCGCACCAGAAAGGAAAAGTCAAAGAGTTTTGGTTCGCCTCGCTTCGCTCGGCGAC